>JBBQVP010000058.1:0-23197 GCA_038211455.1 Burkholderiales bacterium | reverse complement strand
GGTGCGTATGGGGAAGTTCTGCTGCACCTCGGGGCGTTCCTTGCCACCGAAGGGCGGGTTGGCCAGCACCACGTCGTAGCGGTCCCTCTCCTGGATGTCGGCGAGGTTCTCGGTGAGCGTGTTGGTGTGGATGATGTTCGGCGCTTCGATCCCGTGCAGGATCATGTTCATGATGCCGATCACATAGGCGAGGGACTTCTTTTCCTTGCCGTAAAAGGTCCGCTCCTGCAGCGTCTTGTCCTGCGCAGTGGTGCGCTTCGGGTTGGCCTCTTTCAGGTAGTCGAACGCCTCGCACAGGAAGCCCGCCGAGCCCACAGCACCGTCGTAGATCCGCTCGCCAAGGCGCGGGGCGGTGACGCGCACGATGGCGCGGATCAGCGGGCGCGGGGTGTAGTACTCGCCGCCATTGCGCCCGGCGTTGCCCATGTTCTTGATCTTGGCTTCGTAAAGGTGCGAGAGCTCGTGCTTCTCGGCCTGCGAGCCGAACCGCAACTCGTCGAGATGGTCGATGATCTCGCGCAGGTTGTAGCCGCTGGTGATCTTGTTTTTGATCTCGCCGAAGATCTCGCCGACTTTGTATTCGATGGTGTTCGGGCCGCTGGCCTTCTGTTTGAAGCCGTGCAGGTAGGGAAAGAGCTTTGCATTGACGAACTCGCGCAGATCATCACCTGAGAGCGCGGTGTTGTGGTCAAGCTTGTCGGCCTTGTTTTTCGGAGCCGCCCAGCTTTCCCAGCGATAAGGCTTGTCGAGGATGAAGCTGTACTTCCGGCCTTCGAGCTTGGCCTCTGTGGCGCGATCCTGTTCGAGGCCGTCGAGATATTTCAGGAACAGCAGCCACGATGTCTGCTCGGTGTAGTCGAGCTCCGTGCCGCAACCCGCCTCTTTCCGGAGGATGTCATCGATGTTGCGGAAGGCTTGTTCAAACATTTAGTAGACGGCCCTATTGTTGTGGTTACTTACGCACTGCCTCGGCACATAGCGGACCAACGATGCGCTCAACGGCGCCAGCTTGCGAGCGGGCGCTACAGCTGCCCGTTGGCTGCCACGCTCACAAGTACCTCCGGTAGAGGCAAAGCAAGTTTTCCATCTCTTCCGGCGCGAGCGCGTGGAAAACCGTGGGGAATACGGAGATCGGAACCGAGCGAGCTCGTGAGTTCGACAATAGTTTTTGAGCGCCTTCCAAGGAGCCGGCATGCAAATAGACTTCGTGGGGCGTCAGTCCAATATAAGCGCCGACTCTTAACGCAGTGTCATATGCATAGAGCGCCCCGGCGCCACGGATATACATTGTAAGTCGTTCAATACGAGCGAATAGAACGCCGAAGTGCTGACTCTGATTTAGGCGACGGTGCCGAAGGCGAAGCATTCCCCACATTACGCGAAGTACGGACCGCTCGAGTCGACGTTGGTGAGAAAGCCTCTTACCTCTCCGATCTCGCGCCAATGCTGCCTCTCGTATTGCCATCAGCAACGAGCGTTGGGACTGGAACCAAGAAAGTTCGGCTCGGTAGCGTTGGCGTTGATATTGAATGTAGTGTGCCACGACCTGCGCATGCGTCGAGGGAAAGGCGAGCGCTGGAATAACAGATCCTTGGGGCAGGGAGCATGACATGAGCGCTAACTCGAGCTAGTTGGCGCGCGCGACTCTGTCGCGCAGCGTCGGTTGAGCGCCTTGTTATGCGCCTGGCTCAACTCAGGCGTTCCAACAAGCTCGGTTTAAGCTTTAAGTCGATCTTCGAACACTCCACGAGTCGATTTAGGCACTTCCGCGCTTTTGCCAGATTGTTGTCGAGATGCTCAACGTAGCTTGGTTCGTCATCGCGCTTCATTAGCTCTTGCAGGGCAGCGTTGGCTTCCTCCGAAAAGAGAAACGCGCCGCTGTCTGCGTACTTGCGAATCCTTGGAAAGGATTGCTCCCAGTATGCGTCAAGCTTCTCTTTGAATTCCTTTGACACTTCTCGACGCTCGATCTCTACGTTGAAATGCTTGTCATAGTAGTAAACAAGATCAGACAAGGCTTCAATTGCGTTTTAGTACGCGGTAATACGCAATTCCCACCATTTACGTTGACGATGGTCTCGATTCGCAACTATTGAAGAAAATAGGCCAGCGACTACACCGACGCTTGCAAGCTTTAGAAGCTCAAGAGCGACATCAATCATGCCGTAGAGCGTTCAAAATAACCGGGCCGAGTGACTTTTCACGCAGGTCCTATTGATTGCAGGGCTAGGCGTCAACGGTGACCGAAACTGGGACGAAGTGTTTAACTGATTTCTTGACCACGTTCGTCAGTGTGTGAGTTTTTATGCGTTTTCCCTGGACGTTATGCACCGGCTGACCTTGTTCGACATAGTGACGGATCATTAATTTCTCAGCGACTTTCAATGCACTGTCTCGTTTCTGACCTGGCTTCAGCTTCAGGGATGCCCAAACCAGGCGCCGCTTGCCATTCTTGGCTCCGGATATGGCGGTCATAAGAGCATGATTATTCAGCTGACCTTTGACGCGGCCTCGTAGCCTCTTGGTCGCTCCTACATAGAAGATCTGAATCTTTGCGCCATGCTCGCGAAAGAAGATGTATACACCGGGAACCTTGGGGATAGAACTGACTGCGAGGTCTTTTGGGCCCGTCGGATGGTCAATCGGATCGTGCCATTCAAGCTGAGGATTGATAGCCATGTTTGTGAGGATACAGGTATGTGGGGGTGCGGGAGCTACTGACGCAGAACGCCTCACATAGAAATGCGGCGTCCCGCCTTGCTGGGTGACGTCCTCACGATGGAAGGGTTAGGCCTAATCGGGTGGAGATTGAGAAGTCGCTGCCGCAGCCTTAATGACGGCTCGATTTTCCCTGTTCCAGTCAGCTTCGGGATGGCGAAGTATCAACTCTTCTTCGAGATAGTTTCTAAGGGATTCAGGCTGAATGTCTACCCAAGCGATCTCAACAGTCCCGCCACCACACGCGAGAGCTACAACTTGAGACAGCTTTGAACCGGTTCTTTCGTCTTTACGGAAGAGGTGATTGGTAATCCGTTGCCGCGCAAGCTTCCTGGTCGTTTTGCCGAGGTACCTGAGAGAGTGTTCTTTAACGCCGCAGGCCGCGGTGAAAATCGCATATAGGTTTGCCGACCGAGATGTCTTCGCGAGCAGCGTCTGATTCGCCTGGACTAGTGCACCGCCGTCCCAAGGTGAAATTGCAGTTGGCGGAAAGCTGACTGTGATGCGCTTTTCTTTAGACAACAAGCTCTCTTCGACTTGCGTCAGATAGGCTTCCAGTGAGGAGATGCATTCGTAGCGCATGGCGTATGGGGCAGGTTATGAGGCCTAACGTGGAATTGAACGGCACGCCGCCGATAGGTGGAGCATCCATTCGAAAGCTGGGTTCGGCCTCGTTGCTCGCTTGCTGGCGTGTGATGCAGTCATTCGTCTACTGCCGCGTTGCCATGGAAGCCAGCGCTAAAGTCGGCCTCGTTGTCTGCCTCTTCGCGTCGAGCATCAAGCTGCTTGAAACTCTCTTGCGGCAGTAGAGGTTTTTCGCGCCATTCATTGCAGTGTGTAGCTCGCTCCTGACTGCCAAGGAAAGCGCGACGGCGGTAGCCGAGACTAAGCGCCGCCTCATATTCAGTGCGATAGCGACGGTGAAGATGCTCTAGAAGCCCGAACTTCTCGATTAGCGGAACGAACTTGTAGCCGTTAGGAGTAAGACCGTTTAGCGCAAGAAGAAGTACGGCACCTTCGCTGATCTGACCACGTGCGATATTGGCATAGCGGATCTGCTGCTGCTCGGAAAGAGGCGACTCAGCTATGTGCTTGAACGTCTGGTAGAGAAGTCGAAGGTATGGGCCGAAGGCCGATGGTTGGCGGTCATAAATCTCTGTCAAGTAGCCCCCTACCAAGGCCCCAAGTAAATGCTGCGCATCCACCTGATTTCCTCGATGTGATCCAACCGAGTCGAACAAAGACCGGGAGAGGCTATCCAACGCACGCGTACCCTTGTGTCTTGGAAGTGATCCAGCGGAGTCACCCTTACGTTTTGGTCCTTCTATGCGTTCAACGGTAGTTGCGGTCAGTTCAAGAAGACGGAAAAGGAGAGACTCAAACTCTTGAAATTGGCGATAGGCGCGCTCAGCCTTTGCCTGTTCACGGACTTGCTTAAGCGTTTGGTGCTGCATGAAACCAGCCCAGAAGACCAGTGCCCCGGCAACAGCAGTCAGGAGAGCATTCAGGCCGCCAAACGAATCGCCGGTCTGCCCAAGCTCCGCGAACCTGGCTCCACGGTCCGTGATGGGGGGGGGCGGCCGTGGATCCGCTTGTATTGGTGCTGGGCGGAATTGCCACGGAAGCGGGCGCGGCCACGGCTGCGCCCGCGAGGATGACACGATGCGCACGATCCATGCCATCAAAAAGCCACCATGCCCAAAGCAAAGCGGCGACAAGAAGGCCAACAAGTAAGACGGGCCAGTGACTAGGGTGTCCAGTAGCAGTGTCCTGTGTGTTGACGGTGAGTCTCCTATTTTTGGGCATGAGGGACGACTGTACGTGTGGCGAGGCCTAACTAAAAGTTGTTGGTGAAATGGTCGACAAAACTGGGGGCTTACAAGTGACCAATTTGCATCCCGGCCGTCAACCGTTTTTGAATCATAGCCTCAAGTTGCCAGTATCGGAAAAACAGATACCACAGTAGACCGATATGGCTATGCCCGAACGCTCACCCCTCCCCCCCATACAGCCACCCACTCCCCCTCAACGCATCCACCTCCCCAAACCCCGCATCGCGCCTCTCCTGCTCCACCCCATCCGGCAAATGGTTCTGCACCTCACGCCCGCGGCTCATGAGCTGCACCTTGCTCGCACGCGGCAAGCGAATCGCCTCGTAGCGCTTCAACGCCTCCGGCAAAGACTCCGGACCCACACCAGCTAAACAACCACCCAACGCCTCGGCATCCTCCACCGCCTGCGCAGCACCCTGCCCGAAGAACGGCAGCATCGCGTGCGCCGCATCCCCCAGTAAAGCCAGCCGCCCATTGACCCACCCACCAAGCGGCTCGCGGTCGTACAGCGCCCAGCGCTTGGTATCGGTCGCAGCGGCGATGAGCTGCGTGACGCGCCCATCCCAGCCCTCGAACTCGCACATGAGGTCCGCGACGCTGCCTTCGGCGATCCAGGACTCGGTGCGCCACTCGCCGGCTGGCGCCATGGCAACGACGTTGACCAGCCGCCCGCCCGACACCGGGTAGTGGACGAAGTGATGCCCCGGCCCCAGCCACAGGGTCTGCACGGGGCGCAAGGCCATCGCGGGCGCCGCAGCAGCAGGCACGAGACAGCGAAAGGCACACAAGCCGGAGAAGCGCGGCTCCTGAAGGGCATCGGCGGACGCGATCGAGCGCAGCATGGAATGAATCCCGTCGGCGGCGATGACGGCGTCCGCAGTGACGCGGGACCGCACGCCGGCGCGATTCTCGAAAGCAAGTTCCACCGTGCGGCCATCCTGCGCCATCCCGACGCAGCGCTGGTCCAGATGCAGGACCTCGGGCGGCAGGGCATCGCGAAACAGCCCCATGAGATCCGCCCGGTGCGCCACATAGCAGTCGGCGCCGTAGAGGCTCTTGCACGCCTCCATCCGCTGCACCGACAACACCCGCCCATCCTCCCAGCGGCGGAACTCCCAGGCAGCCTCCAGCCTCACGGCGAAGGCTTCGAGCTTTTCAAGCAGCCCAAGCCGCGCCAGGGGACGCGCCATGTTCGGGGACACCACGATCCCGGCGCCGACCTCGCGAAGGTCGGAAACCTGCTCGTAGACCGTTGCGTCAAGCCCCGCCTGCCTGAGGAACAGTGCCGCCGCGAGCCCACCCAGCCCACCGCCGACGATCGCGACGCGCAGGCTCATGTTGTCAGATTTGCAGCAGATACTACCGCACAAGCCGCTACAGCCATAGGCTTTGCCTGACTAAAGTTAAACTTTATGCAGTGAACGTCTGCAGCAGGTAACGCTTGTCGCGCGCGAACACCTGCGGGTCGAGCGCATCCAGGCGCACCCGCGCACGCCGCGCCGCGAACTCCTCCCCGAGCAGGTAGCCGATGACCGGGTGCTTGAGGAAGTACCTCTCGGCCGCGAAATCGACCATCGGCAAGGCGATGCGCGAGGACCACGCATGGAAGAACGCAAGCGATGGCGTGGTGTTGTCGGTGACGTCGATCTCCTCGGCCAGCGAAAATCCGTTCTTCGCGACCGCATCGCGGAACGCCTGCATCGGGTGCCCCGAGCGGTTGTAGGCCGGAATCCGGGTGCGGTAGTAGTCGATGATCACCCACCGGCCGCCTGGCTTGAGGATCGCCTTCACGTTTTTCACGCCCACCTCGAGCGGCACGTTGTGGAACGACTCCGAGCAGATCACCACGTCGAACGCCTGCCGGTATTTCGCCATGTCGAGCGACTCGAACCCGCTGACGATCACTTCGACCCCGGGTTGCGAGGCGCGGATGTGCGCGGCGTGCCCGGGATTCGGCGTGAGCCCGGTGGGCACCGCGCCCGCGGCCTTAAGCATCGCGAGCAAGCCGCCTGTACCGCATCCCAGGTCGAGCACGCGCTGGCCGGGGGACACGCGCGCAACGAGAAGCTCGGCGTAGGCGCGCATCGCCTCCTTCAGCGAATGGAAGCTGACCCGCTCTGGATCCGCGGGAATCGGGTTGAAATAGCCTGCGTGCAGGAAGTCGTTGCGAAAGATCTCCGTGTACAGGTCGAGCTCCGGGTCGACGCTGCCATCGACCCGCGCCTGCCTCGTCTTCGCGACATGCTCGAGCAGCGCCGGCACATTGACGAGGCGCTTGACGATGTTCCAGGCAAGGCTGCTCATTCCGCTGTCGGCCCGCGCTATTCCGGCTGCACGCCGGCCGCGCGCAGGATCTGCTGGTACTCGTTCATCTGCTCCTTCGTGAACGCGCCCAGCGCTTCCGGCGTGGACGGCCTCAGCAGGAACGCCTGCTTGTCGGTCTGAGCGATGACTTCGGGCCGCTTCATCGCCGCGTGGAACTCGGCATTGATCCTCGCCACGACCTCCTTCGGCATCCGGGCCGGCCCGTACAGGGCCGCCCACGAAAGTATCGAGAACTTCGGCAACCCGGCTTCCGCGATAGTGGGCACGTCGGGCAACAGCGGCGAACGGACCTTGAGCGTGGTGACGAGCGCGCGCAGCTTGCCGTCTTTCACATGGGCGAGTCCCGTGGTCGGGGTCGCAAATATGAGCTGTACCCTGCCGGCGATCAGGTCGGTCACCGCCGCCGGCTCGCCTTTGTAGGGGATATGCAGCATGTCGATGCCGGCCAGCGCCCCCAATTGCGCGAACGACACGATGCCGGTGGTGTTGCCGGTGGCGTAGGCCAGTTTGCCCGGATTGGCCTTCGCATAGGCGATCAGTTCGCCAAGGTTCTTCGCCTGCAGCGAAGGGTGAACGAACAGAAAGAAAGTGTAGCGGCCGATATCGGTGATCGGCGTGAAGTCCGTGGTCGGGTTGTACGGCGGTGACTTGCGCATCGCCGGCACCACGGCCATCGGGCTATTGGTCGCAAGAAACAGCGTGTAGCCATCGGGGGCCGCCCTGGCAACCTCGCTTCCACTGATCGCGCCATCGGCGCCGGGCTTGTTGTCGACGACGATACTCTGCCCGATGGAAGTGGAAACCGACTGGCCAAGGATGCGCGCAACCGTATCGGTCGCCGAGCCCGCAGGAAAAGGCACGACGAGGCGGATGGGCTTGGTCGGGTATTGCGCAGCAGCAGGCAATGCGAACGCGGCAAGGGCCGATAATCCGAGGGTGGCCAGAACCCGTGCAATTTTCAAGGTGTTGTCTCCTTTTGAACGAGCGCGGATTATAGAATGGGTTTCACTCTGGAGGCGGTATGCAAATCGGAATCGTTGGCTTGGGAAAGATGGGCGGAAACATGGCGCGACGCATTGCGCGCGGCGGCGCACGCGTGGTTGCGTGGGATCGCGACAAGACAAAATGCACCGAGCTCGCGGGCGAGCCTCGCATCGAATGTGCCGAAGGACTCGCCGACCTCGCGCTACGCCTGAGCGGAGAGCGCGTGATCCTGGTGATGCTCCCGGCCGGCGCGCCCACACAGAGCGCGATCGACCAGTTGCTGCCGCTGCTGTCCAACGGCGACACACTGGTCGACGGCGGCAACGCCTTCTACAAGGATTCGATGAGCCGCGCGCTCGAACTCTCGCAGCTCGGGCTGCGCTACGTCGATGCGGGCGTGTCGGGCGGGATTCATGGCCTGGCCAATGGCTATTGCCTGATGCTCGGGGGCACGCCAGCGGCAATCGAGAACTTCGAGCCCTTCGCGCGGATCCTCGCGCCCGGGCCGGAAACCGGCTGGCTGCACTGTGGCCCAAGCGGCTCGGGGCATTTCACCAAGATGATCCACAACGGCATCGAGTACGGGATGATGCAGGCCTTCGGCGAAGGGTTCGCCCTGCTTGCCGGACGCAAGGACTTCGACATCGACCTCGCGCGCCTTGCCGAGACCTGGCGGCACGGCAGCGTGGTGCGTTCCTGGCTGCTCGACCTCACCGCGGAAGCGCTTGCCGAGAACGAGAACCTCGAGGGCATTGCGCCGGTGGTCGCCGACTCAGGCGAAGGCCGCTGGACGGCGCTCGAATCGATCGAACAGGGAACGCCTGCGCCGGTCATCACGATGGCCCTCATGAGCCGGTTCTCCAGCCAGGGTAAATCCGACTACGCACGCCGGCTGCTTGCGATGATGCGCGCCAAATTCGGCGGCCACGCCGTGACGCGAAGCTGACGCATGCGCGACGGCTGCGCCCTCAGCACAAGATGATGGTCGTCGTCATGGGCGTCTCAGGTGCCGGCAAGACCACGGTCGGTGCAGCGCTCGCGGCGCATCTGGGCTGGGATTTCCTCGATGGCGACGATTTCCACCCGCCGGCGAACGTCGCGAAGATGGCCTCGGGCACGCCACTCTCGGATGCCGACCGCTGGCCCTGGCTGGATATCCTGAACGCGGAACTCGCAGTGCGCGAGGCGGCCGGCGCAAGCGCGGTGTTGGCGTGTTCCGCGCTGAAGGAGGCCTACCGTGTCCGCCTGCTGCACGACCTGCGCGCAGCGCGGCTGGTGTTCATGCACGCGGAAATCGAATTCATCCGCTCACGCATCGCAGCGCGCAGGCACAAGTACATGCCGGCTTCCCTGCTCAACAGCCAGTACGCAGCGCTGGAGCCCCCCGTCGACGCGCTGCCGGTCGACGCGTCGCTCAGCCTCACGGCGGCGGTGCAATGCATCGCCGCCGATCTCGCTACGCGAGGTCCAGCGCGTAGGCCTTGAGGGCCTCCAGCGGAATGGTTTCGAGGACCTTGGCATGGGTGCCTGTCAGGCGCACCTGCGGGGCCATGCCGTCGGCCAGTGCCTCCTTCCATCGCTCCGCACACAGGCACCAGCAATCGCCGGGCTTGAGCCCGGGAAAGCCATAGGCCGGCATCGGGGTGGAGAGGTCATTGCCGCGCGAGCGCGAATACTCCAGGAACTCCTCGGTCATACGCACGCACACGACATGCACCCCGAGATCCTCGCTTCCGGTTTCGCAGCTGCCGCTGCGGTAAAAGCCCGTCAGCGGATTGGAACAGCATTCGACGAGCGGTTCGCCGTAGACATTCAACTGGCTTGGCATACTGCCTCCCGATGGTTCGGTGGATTCATTCGGTTCGGTGGATTCATTCGCCCCGCGCTACGCCCTCGCGGCGCGGATCGGCGCCCCCGCGCCAGCCACCCGGCACGCGCTCGATGCCGTGCAGGCCGCTGGTCTGGGGCGAAAAATTGAGCGTATGGCCCCGCCCGGCCAGCGCATCGCCGAGTTCTTCGTAAGCGGACCCGCGCTCGATGAATGTCGCGCCGTACGCCGCGCCGAAATTCGGCAGCGAGATTGCCGACTGAATATCGTAGCCCCAGTCGAGCACCGCGACCAGCGTCTTGGCCACATAGTTGATGATCGCCGGGCCGCCCGGAGAACCCACCACCAGCTGCAGGCGGCCACCCGGATCGAACACAAACGTGGGCGCCATTGAACTGCGCGGCCGCTTGCCGGGTGCCACCCGGTTGGCCGCCGGCCGGCCCTCGAATGTCGGCGAGAACGCGAAGTCGGTCATTTCATTGTTGAGCAGAAAGCCGCGCACCATGATGCGGCTGCCGAACTGGTTTTCGATTGTCGTCGTCATCGAAACCGCGCTGCCTTCGGCATCGACGATCGACACGTGGCTGGTACCGGAAGCCTCGGTATCCGGCGCATCTGCAAAGACAACCGCACCCAGCGGAACCCCCGCACTCGGCGCTTCCATCGCGCGTTCGCCGATCAGCCCGGCACGCGCCGCGAGGTAACCCGGCGCGAGCAGGCCAGCCACCGGTTGCGGCACGAACGCAGGATCGGCGATATAACGCAGGCGGTCCGCATACGCGAGTCGCCCGGCCTCGGAGAAGAGATGAACCGCGCGTTCCGACCCGGGCTTCTCCCGCTCGAATCCTGCGCGTTCGAGCAGCCCGAGCAATTCAAGCAGCGTGACCGCGCCCGAACTCGGCGGGCCCATGCCGCAGATGCGCCGCGCACGGTAACGTGCACAGACCGGCGCACGCTCTTCGGCCCGGTACCCCGCGAGATCGGCCTCCGTCAGGTCTCCCGGACGCGCGTGGCCCCGCACGGCACGCACCATGTCCGCGGCGATCTCGCCGCGATAGAACGCATCAGCGCTGCCAGCGGCGATCCGCGCCAGCGTGTCGGCGTAGGCCGCGTTCACGACCATCGCACCGACCGGTTTCGGATGATCGTCGGCGGCATAGAACAGCGCGCGCGCCGCGGGGTTCGAGGCCAGGTAACTCTCGCGCTGCAGGAGCCGGTTGAGCCTGCGCGATAGCGGAAAGCCGTCCCGCGCCAGTTGGATCGCGGGTGCAAAAAGCTGCGCCCACGGCAATCGCCCGTGCCTGCGATGCGCAAGCTCCAGTGCGCGCAGCGCGCCCGGCGTGCCGACCGAAAGACCGCTTGCGATCGCGTCGTAGCGCTCCAGCGGGCGGCGATCCGCATCGAAAAAGCGTCTCTCCTTTGCCGCCATCGGCGCTGTCTCGCGCCCGTCGTAGCTCGTCACCGCGTGCTGCTTTTCGTCCCAATGGAGAAGGAACAGCCCGCCACCGATTCCGGAGGACTGCGGTTCGACCAGGCCGAGCACCATCTGCACAGCGATTGCCGCGTCCACTGCCGAGCCACCGGCACGCAGTATCGCCACCCCCGCATCGACCGCCAGCGGATTGGCGGCTGTCACCATGAAACGCTGCGTGATTACAGCCTGCTTTGGCTCGAATCCTGTGTCTAGCTCGGGTTGCAGCAGACCCTGCGCCCGTGCGGTCACGTGGAACATGACGAGCGCCAGGGTGACTGCAATGCGCGGGATCGGGTTCATTTTCCCATTATCCACAATGCGATGCCCCCGCAGGCCAGGCCGAGGGCGGCAATCACCAGGGCCGGCGAAAAGCCACCGTACCAGAGCACGATGTACCCCGCGAACGGCGGGCCGGCCAACTGCCCCAGTCCGAAGGCCGCGGTCAGCGCCCCCATCAGCGGCGCCGCATCGGCGTGCACGGCGGCCGTGAGGATGCGCGCCTGGCGCAGCGTCAAAAGCGTGATCGCAACGAAAGCCAGCCCGAGCAGGATGCTGCCAAGCGCAAGCCCGGCCGTGTTCCCCGCCAGCACCGGAATGATCACGCCGAGCGCCTCGAGGAAAAAACAGGCGACGAGCGCGGCGCGCACTCCCGCATCCGCAACCCGCCCCACCAGCAGCGTGCCCGCGAATCCCGCGACGCCGAATATCGGCCAGAACCAGCCGGATGCGAAAGCGCTGCCAAGCAAGTCACGCGCGATCACCGGCATGAACGTGCCCGGGATGATGTAGCCAAAGCCGTACAAACCGTACGCGATGATCAGGGTCCAGGCGGCGCGCCCCCAGCGGCGATGCGGAGCCGAAGCCGCCTGACTGCCCGCCGGCGCGACCGCTGCCGACGGGCCGAAGGCGGGCCAGCAGGCTGCGCTTGCGGCGAGCGATGCGATGCCGAATGCAATCCAGATGGCAGCGGAGCCCAGCCCGGCGGCGGAAAGTGCAAGGCAAGCCAGCCCCGAAAGCGCGATACCCACGCCGACGCCACCGAATACCAGACCGAACAGGCGCGGCGCACCCGCCGTCACAAGACGCTCGAGCACCAGCGACGAGGCAAACACAAGCACCCAGGCACTCGCCACCCCGCCCAGGAAACGCAGCAGCCACCACATACTGAAATCGTGCGCCAGCCCGACGAAAATTGTCAGCGCACCCGTGGCAACCAGCCCGGCCCGGACCATCCGGAACGGCGCGATCCGCAGCCACACGGTTGCCAGCGCACCAACGAGGTAGCCCAGGTAGTTGGCAAACGCGAGCCAGCTGCCCTGGGTGAGCGTCACGCCGGCATCGGCCCGCATCAGCGGCAGCAGTGGCGTAAACGCGAATCTTCCCACGCCCATCGCCACCGCGAGCGCCACCAGCCCGGAGAGTGCGATTCGGAAAGGCGGCATGGTCAAATGGGGCGATGCTTCGCCAGGCTGCGAATGAACATGAACCCGGTCACCGCGACCAGGCACAGCATGCCGAATGCCAGGCGGTAGCTGCCAAGCGCGTCAAACGCAGCGCCGGCCAGGAACGGGCCGATCGCGCCGCCGACCGAACCGAAGAAAAGCACGGTGCCGAAGAGCGCGCCGTGCGCGCGCGTGCCGAACAGTTCCGCGACGGTCGGCGACATCACGGTAAAGAAACCCCCGTGCGCAATGCCGTAGACGGCGGCAAACACGAACAGCATCCATGGCGCGTCGGCGAATTGCAGCCACACCAGGCTGACGAACAGCATGCAATAGGCGGCGAGCATCCCGCGCCGGCCGCCGATCCGATCCATCGTGCCACCGACGGTCAAGCGTCCGAGCAGGCTGACGCCGCCCATCGTCGAGAGCAGGCCCGCCGCGGTGGTGCGCGACAGGCCCAGGTCGATCGCGTGCGGGACGATGTGGATGGTGATGGTCGACAGACAGCCGATCACGAGGAACTGCGATCCGCACAGCAGCCACAGGGTTGGAGAACGGAGCGCTTCCCGATAGCCCATGTCGGGCGCCACGTTCGTGCGCGACGAATGCGCGGCGCCCGGGGCTTGCCCGGCTGCGCCCGCTGCATCACCGGACGCCATCGCCACGCCCGAATCGCGGCGCATCACCTGTGCCGCCAGGATCAATATGACGAACGCAACCGCGCCAAAAATGCGGCAGGCCATGCGCCAGTCGTGCGCGGCCACCAGCGCGGCAATCAGCAACGGGATCGTCAATTGCCCGCATCCCGTGCCGACCTTGACGATCCCGGACATCAGCCCGCGGCGGCGCGGAAACCAGCGCGCGACGGTCGACAGCGTGATCACGTCGTGCGTGCTCAATCCAATGCCCACCATCAGGCCCCAGAACAGGAACAGCTGCCACGGCGAAGTCAGGGTCGACATCAGCATGTACCCGGCCCCGTAGAAAATCGCCGATACGGTCAGCACGCCGCGCGGGCCGAATCGGTCGTTCAGCCGCCCGGCAAGCAGCGCCGTGACGCCCATCACCAGCGTGGCGGTGGAGATGGCCCCTGAGATCGTGGCGCGCGACCAGCCGAAGGTGCTGATCATTTCGCTGAACAGCACCCCATACGCGAACATCCCGCCGATCGCCGTGCCCTGGATCAGGAACGAGGCGGCAACGATGAGGTATCCGGCGCGCGTGGTGGAATTCATATCAGTCGCCGCCCTCGCGTGCAGCGACGATGCGCCCCGCCACCGCGCGTATCTGCCTGGGCCCGGCCTGCCAGATGCACACCATCGATACCAGGCTGCAGCCGATGGCGAGGCAGAACGCAAGCGCATAGGTGCCGGTCGCGTCGTACAGGGCGCCGGTGGCCCAAGGCCCGAGCGCACCGCCCGCCATCGCCGCCGTGGACAAGGTTCCGAATATGGTGCCGTAGTGTCGCCCCTGGAAGATCTCGGCCGGAATTGCGCCGAAGACCGACGTCAATCCGTAGCCGAGCAGGCCCTGCGCGAGCACCATGAACCAGAGCAGCGCGGGATGCGGGATTCCACGCATCAGCAGCAGCGCCCCATAGCACAGCACGAAGCCCAGGCAGCCCACGGTCCAGACCCACTCCCTGCCGATCCGGTCGGAGACATGTCCGAGCGTGATCTGTCCAGGTATCGCGACGAAGCTGACGAACCCGAGGGCCCAGCCGGCGTACACGCCTCCGAAACCGATTTCGGTGAGGTACTTCGTCTGGTGCACCTGCACTGCGTACCACGCGTACATTGCGCTCGCGTAGCCGAGTGCAATCCACCAGAAGCGCGCCGTTCGCAGCGCCCGCGAGAGTGTCCAGTCGACCTCGGCCCACGCCTTGTCGACCACGTTGTCGGGCCGGGTTGCGGACGACGACGCGCTTGCCTGCCTGTCGCCGTCGGGCCCGGTGCCAAGGTCCTCCGGTCGTCGCCTGAGCAATAGATTAAGAGGAAGAAGCAGCACGATCACGAGCATGCCCATGGCGACGCAAGCCGAGCGCCATCCCGCGCGTTCGATGTAGTACTGCAGGGCGGGCATCAGCACGATCGACCCGATCCCCACGCCGGAGAACGCGACGCTCATCGCCAGGCCGCGCCTGCGCACGAACCAGTTCGGCAGGAACAGCGAGTGGCCGGTGTAGCCCAGCATCATCCCGCCGATACCGATCAATACGCCGAGGGTAAGGTACAGGTGCAAGGGCTGGCTGGTCAGCGCCGCGAGCAGTAAACCGCATCCGGTGACCGCGACGCCGGCCTCGATGGCGAGCCGCGGACCGTAGCGGTCCATCAAGCGACCCAGCAGAGGTCCCAGCAGTGCCGCGATGAAGAAGCCGAACGAAAACGCGCCGGCGACCACGCCCCGGTCCCAGCCGAACTCGGCAAGAATCGGCGGGAAGAAGAGCGAAAATGCAGTGCGCGCATTGACGCCGATGCCCATCGTCACAAACGCGACGCCAACAATGACCCAGCCGTAGAAAAACGGCAGGCGCCCGGACTTCAGTCGAGCCTCGGACGCAACAGATGATGTCCGCTGTCTTCCTGCAGGGCCTTGCCGATCTCGATGATCGTGCGTTCGGCATACGGCTTGCCGATGATCTGCACACTGAGGGGCAGGCCCTCATGCAACCCGGCCGGCATGGCGAGCGCGCACTGGCCAAGATAATTTGCCGGTCGCGTCAGGTAGCTTGGCATCGGCGAGGCCTCGTCCACCTCGTCCAGCGGCAACGCGGGAATGGGTACGGTAGGCAAGAGCAGCGCATCGAACTTGTCGAACCATTGCGCGAACGCGCGGCGCCGCTCGGCCATCACCCGCAGGGCCTCGGCATACTCGCCGGGAACGAGTCCCGCCGCGTTCAGGATCCGCTGCCGGACTGCGTCGCCGATCAGCTGGCTGCGGTCCTCGATGTGCTGGCGGTGCAGGCTGTAGGCCTCGGACGCGATGATGGTGCCAACCGCCTTGGCCAGATCGAAGTACCAGTCGGGAAGGCGGACCGGAACAATCTGCGCGCCCAGCCCCTCTAATCGCTTTGCACAGTCGGTCCATGCCTGAAGTACCGCCGGATGCATGAAGGAAGGCAGTTGCGCGCGATCGGGCAGCGCGATGCGCATGTGGTGCAGCCTTTGCGCCTCAAGCCGCCCGGGCAAGCCCAGCGCGGGTTGCGACAGGGTGGCCGGATCACGTTCGTCCGGCCCGGCCAGCACGCGCAGCACTTCGGCGCAGTCATCCACCGAGCGGCCGAGTGGTCCGATGGTGTCCAGTGTCCAGCTGAGCAGGCCGGTACCGTGCAGGCTGATGCGGCCATGTGTCACTTTCAAGCCGACCAGGCCGTTGAACCCGGCGGGAATGCGCACTGAACCGCCGGTATCACTGCCTATGCCGACCGGCGCGAGCCCTGCCGCGACCGCAACCCCGGTGCCACTGGAGGACCCGCCAGGCGTGCGCGGCCGCGCCATATCCCAGGGATTCCACGGCACGCCCATCAGCGGATTGGTACCCCATGCGCCAAACGCGAACTCGACCATATGGAGCTTGCCCAGCGGAATCATGCCTGCGGCGAGAAGCCGCTCGACCGTGGCGCAGGTGACCGTCGCGCGGCGGGTGGCCCACATTTTCGAGCCGATGGTGCCTATGCGTCCCGCGATATCGCACAGGTCCTTCAGCCCGATCGGCAGGCCGTGCAGCGGGCCGAGCGGCATTCCGGACCTGCGCGCCTGATCGGCTGCATCCGCGAGCCGGCGCGCTTCATCCGCGTAGACCTCGACAAAGGCGTGCAACTTCGCGTCCAGGCGGGCGATACGCGCAAGGTGCGCATCGATGATTTCGCGGCTCGAGCAGCGCGCCTCGCGCAGCAGCCCGGCCTGTCCGGCAAGGCTCAGATCAGTGAGTTCCATTTTTCCTCTCCCCAGGTTCAGCGGGATACTCGCCGCGGCTCGCCCCGACTGTCAACGCGTGTTTCGTCCGGCCAGCCGGCGGCGCAGCAATGCGATCCGGCGTTGACAGCGGTCCCCGCGCTCTCTAGATTCGCCAGGCTTCCAGAACTGAGCGCCCCCATGTCCATGCCCCCCCGCACCTTGCCGTCGAAGGAAAAACTCCGCGTCTGCTTCGCGCACGTCGCCTACCGCCTGGGCGAACGCTTCGCGCTGCGCAACACCGGCATCGACGCGTTCGAGGTGCGAAACCTGGAGGACCTCAAGGCGCGAATCGGGGAAACCGACGTGCTGCTCTGCTCAGGCCTGTGGAGAAACGAACTGATCCCGCTCGCGCCCAGACTTGCCCTGATCCAGTCGATCAGCGTCGGCACCGACCAGTACGACCGCGAGGCGCTGCAGGCCGCCGGCATCCGGGTCGCAAACGCCCAGGGTGTCAACGAGCGCGCGGTGGCCGAGCATGCGATCGCGCTGATCCTCGCGCTGGCGCGGCAGATACCGCAGGCGCGGGACAACCAGACCGCCAGGCAATGGCGCGGCATGATAGGCGAGATCGCGAAGCGTGAAGATGAACTCGGTGGCAGAACGCTTCTGATCGTCGGTATGGGGCGTATTGGCTCGCGCCTGGCCACGCTTGCGAAGGCGTTCGACATGCATGTCGTCGGCCTCAAGCGCGACCCGGGCAAGGGTGCCGGCGCGGCTGATCGGGTGGTGGGCGAAGACGGGCTGCTGGATGCGCTCGCGAAAGCCGATTTCGTCGCACTGACGTGCCCGCTCACGCCGCAGACCGAGAACCTGATCGACGCAAAAGCGCTTGCCGCGATGAAGCCATCGGCCTACCTCGTCAACGTCGCGCGCGGCAAGGTCGTCAACGAACCGGCGCTGGTGGCGGCAATGCAGCAGGGCCGCATCGCCGGGGCCGCGCTCGACTGCGTCTGGGAAGAGCCCCTGCCGTTGGCCTCGCCGATGTGGACTGTGCCAAACGTGCTGATCATGCCGCATACCGCGGGAGAGACGCAGAAATACGAGGACAACGTGCTCGACCTGCTGATGGAGAACCTGGACCGGATGTGGCGGGGTGAAAGCGCGCTGAAAAACCAGTTCGCGTAAACCTGACCCGGGAGGGCCGCTGCCGCGCCCGAATGCTGCAGCGCCAAAAACTCATGGCATATACTCGATGACATGAGCCCGCGCAAGCCAACCGCAACGCGCAACCCGAACCCAGGGCTGCTGGCCCGGATCGCGCGAACCGCGCGCGTTAGCCTCCCGGCGAAAAAAGCGGCTGTTGCTGAGCAGTTCGCCCGTCACTACTATTCCGGCGCCGACTTTGAGGAACTCTCACGGTTTGACGTCAGGGACCTGGCGGGCGCAGCGAACACGCATTTCGATTTGGGGCGCCATCGCGCTGGTGAGGTGGCGTGCGTGCGGGTGTTCAATCCGCGGCCCGAAACGCACGGCTGGCAGAGCACCCATACGGTGATTCAGATTGTCGCCGAAGACATGCCGTTCCTGGTCGACTCCGCCGTCATGGAAATCAACCGGCAGGGCCTCACCCTGCACTGGATGCTGCACCCGGTATTTCGCGTTGCGCGCACCGCAAACGGTGACCTGCGCCAGATCGCGCCGCCGGAGGAGGAGGACGCGCATCTCGAATCGTTCATGCACCTGGAGGTCGACCGCCAGACCGACCCGGCGCGCCTTGCGGAACTCGGCACCGCGCTGGACCGGGTACTCGCCGACGTGCGCGCTGCCGTGGAAGACTGGAAGCCCATGCGCGAGCGGCTGGGCGCGCTGATCGCGGAATTCGCGGATTCACGGGTCCCGCTGGACGGTGTCGATGCGCGTGAAGCGCACGCTTTTCTCGGCTGGCTGCTCGACAACCACATGACGCTGCTCGGGTACCGTGACTACGACCTCGCCCGAGAGAACGGCGAGGACGTGCTGCGCATCGTGCGCGGCTCCGGCCTGGGGATCCTGCGCGAGCGGGAGGGCACGACGGTCTCGACCAGCTTCGCCACCCTGCCGCCGGAGGTCCGCGCTCGCGCGCGACAGCCCGAAATCCTGATCTTTGCAAAGGCCAATACGCGCGCCACCGTCCACCGTCCAGGCTACCTGGATTACGTCGGCGTGAAGCGCTTTGATGCCAGTGGCCGGGTGATCGGGGAGCGCCGCATCCTCGGGTTGTACACGCATACCGTGTACAGCGGAAAGCTTGTCGACATCCCGGTTGTGAGGCGCAAGATTGCCGACGTGCAGGCTGGCGCCGGGTTCCGCGCGGCGAGCCACAATGGAAAGGCGCTTGCATCGATTCTTGAGGACTATCCCCGCGACGAGCTGCTGCAGATCGAACCTGACGAGCTGTACGCGCACGCGATCGCGATTTTACAGCTTGGCGAGCGCCAGCGTACCCGGCTGCTCGTGCGGCGCGATCTCTACGGCCGCTATATCACCTGCCTTGTGTACGTCCCGCGCGACAAGTACGGCACCGAGCAGCGCCAGCGATTCCAGCGGATTCTCGCGCAAGCCTACAACGGGGTAGCCTCAGAATTCAGCGTGAGCCTGTCCGAGTCGCCGCTTGCGCGCGTGTTCATTGTCGTTCGCACGCAACCCGGGAGCATCCCGGAAGTGGATGTGCGCGAGGTCGAATCGCGCATTGCAGCTGCGATGCGGCGCTGGGAGGACGACTTGCACGATCTGCTCGTCGAACGGCACGGAGAGGCGCAGGGCAATGCGCTGCAGGCGCGCTACGGCCAGGCGTTTCCGGCCGGATACCGAGAAGACAATCCGGTCGACACAGCGCTCCTCGACATCGCACAGATCGAGTCGCTCAGGGCCGGAGACGACGATGGCGAGCCGGGCGTGAACCTGTACCACTCGAACGCGACCGGATCGGGGCTGCTGCGCCTGAGGCTGTATCGCAGCGATGCACCGATCGTGCTCTCGGATGTCCTGCCACTGCTCGAAAACCTCGGTGTCCGGGTGCTTGACGACCGACCGTACGAGATCGAGCCGGTAGGCGGCAGCGTGGTGTGGATTGCGGATTTCGGCCTGGCGCTTCCCGTCCCTGATCCGGAAGGGCCGAAGCGGCCTGAATTGTCCCTCGATAGCGTGCGCCCGCTGTTTCACGAGGCATTCAAATCGATGTGGTCCGGCAGGGTCGAATCGGACCGGCTGAATCAGTTGGTGCTCGCAGCCGGGCTCTCGGCGCGCGAGGTCTCGATCCTGCGCGCCTACAGCCAGTATCTGCGCCAGGCGGGCTTCACATTCAGCCGTGCCTATGTGCAGCAGACGCTGGTAAAGCACTCCGCCCTGTCGCACGCCCTGGTGCGGCTGTTCCATGCGCGTTTCGCTGCGGGACAGGCGTCAGGCGCCGAAACGGCGCTGGTGGCTGAGCTCGAAAAAAACCTCGAGGATGTGCAGAGCCTCGACGAAGACCGCATCCTGCGCCAGTTCCTCGCGACGATCCTGGCCACCAAACGCACCAATGCGTTCCAGCCAGACGCCGAAGGCAGGCCGAAAACCTACCTCTCGCTCAAGTTCGATCCGCGCAAAGTGCCCGGCATGCCGGAGCCGCGGCCGATGTTCGAGATCTGGGTCTATTCTCCACGCGTCGAGGGCGTGCATCTGCGGGGAGGCCCGGTGGCGCGCGGCGGTTTGCGCTGGTCGGACCGCCGTGAGGATTTTCGCACCGAGGTCCTCGGGCTGATGAAGGCCCAGATGGCAAAGAACGCGGTGATCGTTCCGGTCGGCTCAAAAGGAGGGTTCTTCGTCAAGCAGCCTCCGCCTTCCGGCGACCGCGAGGCCGTGCTCAGGGAAGGCGTAGCCTGCTACCAGACGTTCCTGCGCGGCCTGCTCGACGTGACGGACAACCTGGTTGAAGGCAAGGCCGTGCCGCCACCGTCCGTGGTCCGCCACGACGGCGACGATCCCTACCTGGTGGTTGCCGCAGACAAGGGTACTGCGACGTTTTCCGACATCGCCAATGGCGTAGCCGGCGAATACGGGTTCTGGCTTGGGGATGCGTTCGCCTCGGGCGGCTCGGTGGGATACGACCACAAGAAGATGGGCATCACGGCGCGCGGCGCCTGGGAGTCGGTCAAGCGCCATTTCCGGGAACTCGGCATCGACACGCAGACGCAGCCGTTCACCGTCGTCGGGATAGGCGACATGTCGGGCGACGTGTTCGGCAATGGCATGCTGCTCTCTCGCTGCATCCGGCTGGTTGCCGCTTTCGACCACCGCCACATTTTCATCGACCCCGAGCCCGACCCGGCCGCCGGCTGGAAGGAACGCGAGCGGCTGTTCCGGCTGCCGCGCTCGTCGTGGTCCGACTATGCCGCCGCACTGATCTCGAAAGGCGGCGGCGTCTGGCCACGCACCGCCAAGTCGATCCCGCTCTCCCCTGAAGCGCGACGCGCGCTGGGCGTCGATGCCAAATCCCTCTCGCCGACTGAGCTCGCCGGCGCGATCCTGAAAGCGCCGGTGGACCTGCTCTACAACGGCGGGATCGGGACCTACGTGAAGGCGACGCGCGAGACGCACCTGCAGGTCGGCGACCGTGCCAACGACGCATTGCGCGTGGACGGCCGAGAGCTGCGCTGCAAGGTCGTGGCGGAAGGCGGCAACCTCGGACTCACCCAGCTCGGGCGGGTCGAGTTTGCGCTGACTGGAGGCCGGGTAAACACCGACGCGATCGACAATTCGGCCGGCGTCGACTGCTCCGATCACGAGGTGAACATCAAGATCCTGCTGGATGCAGCGGTGCGCGAGGGCAGCCTCAGCGTGAAAAACCGCAACCGCCAGCTCGCGGAGATGACCGACGAGGTCGCCGAACTCGTCCTGCGCGACAATATTTTCCAGACTCAAAGCCTCTCCGTGGCGGGACGAGTCGCACCGCAGCTGCTCGAGCAGCAAGTGCGGTTCATCCAGTCGCTGGAGCGCATCGGTCGCCTGAACCGGGCGATCGAGTTCCTTCCATCGGAAAAAGAAATTGCCGGGCGCCAGGCGGCCCGGGCCGGACTGACGACGCCCGAACGCGCGGTGCTGCTCGCCTACGCAAAGATGCAGGTCTACGACGACCTGCTCGCTTCAGACGTGCCCGAAGACCCGACATTCGCCACTGCGCTCGAGCGCTATTTTCCGAAGCCCTTGCGCAAGCGCTATGCCCGCCAGATCGGGGCGCATCCACTGCGCCGGGAAATCATCGCCACGTACGTGACGAACAGTGCCGTGAACCGCGTCGGCAGCACGTTCGTTCATCGCATGCGCGAGGAAACCGGCTCAACCACAGGCGAGGTAATGCGCGCATACATGGTTACGCGCGAGTCCTTCGGCATGGTCGATTTCTGGGCACGGGTGGATGCGCTCGGGCACTCCGTCCCTGACCCTGTGCAGAGCGAGATGCTGCTGGACGCGGGCCGATTGATCGTGCGCGCCAGCCTCTGGCTGCTCCGGGATCGAAAACAGCTTGGCGACATCGCCGCGTCAATCCGGAAATTCCGCCCGGGCGTGGATGCGCTGGGGCGCCTGCTTCCGGCGGTGCTCACCGACGCCGAGCGCGAGTCCTGGACGCGCGCAAAAGGACACTACACCGAAGCGGGCGTGCCGGAAGAACTCTCGGCGAGAGTCGCATGCTTCGACGCGCTCCCCGCCACCCTCGATCTGGTTGAAGTCGGCGACGCACTGGGACGCAGAATCGACGCGGTTGCTGCGGCCTACTTCACGTTGGGCGGACGGCTGGAGATTCCCTGGTTGCGCGCCCGGGTCGCCGGACTTCCCTCTGAAACCCACTGGCAGGCGCTTGCCAAGGCCGCCGTCAGGGACGATATCGCGGGAATGCAGCGCCAGCTGACAGCGGACGCGCTGCGGGGCGCAGAGCCCCGCGATTCGGCGGACAAGGCGATCGTGGCGTGGGAGGCAGCGAACCGCACGCTGCTCGAGCGATTCCTGCGCGTGCAGGCCGACCTGCGCGCGCACGATACGCTGGACCTCGCCATGGTCTCGGTGGCGATGCGGGAGTTACGCAACATCACCGCACGGGCCTAGCGGCGCCCGATACCAGCACGAGGCTGCCGGGCTGGCTCGATAAGCCGAAAAAAAGGGCGACTGACTGCGTCGCCCTTTCCATTCGCTCCCTGCCTTGGCTAGAGCAGCGGCACCAGCAGAAGCGCGACGATGTTGATGATCTTGATCAGCGGGTTGATCGCAGGACCCGCCGTGTCCTTGTAGGGATCGCCGACCGTATCACCGGTGACCGCCGCCTTGTGCGCCTCGGACCCCTTGCCACCAAAGTTGTCGTCCTCGATGTACTTCTTGGCGTTGTCCCACGCGCCACCACCGGTACACATGGAGATCGCGACGAACAGGCCGGTCACGATGGTTCCCATGAGCATGCCGCCGATCGCCATCCGGGCCGCCTCCGCGCCCATCAGCAGGCGCATCACCAGCGCGAGCACGATCGGCGTGAGCACCGGCAGGAGCGAGGGAATCATCATTTCCTTGATTGCCGCCTTGGTCAGCATGTCGACCGCCGTGCCGTATTCCGGCTTCGCCGTGCCTGCCATGATGCCGGGGATTTCCTTGAACTGGCGGCGCACCTCGACCACCACCGAACCCGCTGCACG
>JBBQVP010000057.1:0-23203 GCA_038211455.1 Burkholderiales bacterium | reverse complement strand
CCGACTCCTGCGTGAACGACAACGGCGCTCCGGCCGCGACCAGCAGCTGCTCTTTGACCAAGTCGATCCCGGTGACCTCCTCCGTGATCGTATGCTCGACCTGTATCCGGGTGTTCATCTCCATGAACCAGAAGTGTCCGTTGGCGTCCGCGTTTGCGTCGACCAGGCACTCGACGGTGCCGGCGCCCGTGTAATCAACCGCGCGCGCCACCTTGACGGCCGCGTCGCCGAGCCTTGCGCGCAAGTCCGCATCGACCGCGGGCGATGGCGTTTCCTCGATCAGCTTTTGGTGGCGGCGCTGCACCGAGCAGTCGCGCTCCCCGAGATGGACGATGTTGCCGTGTGTGTCGGCGAGCAACTGGACTTCGATGTGGCGCGGCGCGACCACGGCGCGTTCCAGGATCACGCGGTCGTCGCCGAAGGCGGCCTGCGCTTCGGACTTTGCGGTGGCGAGCAGGGCGGGCAGTTCGCTGGCCGAGCGCACGAGGCGCATGCCGCGACCCCCGCCACCGGCGACGGCCTTGATCATCACCGGGTACTCGATCGCGCCGCCTTCCGCGAAATTCTCCAGTACCGGCACGCCCGCCGCCTGGGCCATGCGCTTGGCGTTGGCCTTGTCGCCCATCGCGCGGATGGCAGCCGGCGAGGGCCCGACCCAGACGAGTCCTGCGTCGAGCACGGCCTGAGCAAAGTCGGCGTTCTCGGCGAGGAAGCCATAGCCCGGGTGGATCGCCTCGGCGCCGCTGGCGCGTGCGGCCGCGACGATGGCCCCGATGTTGAGGTACGAGGCCTGCGGCGCCGCCGCGCCGATGCACAGCGCCGCATCGGCCTCGCGCATGTGGCGCGCGCCGCGGTCGGCCTCGGAATACACCGCGATGCATGTCATGCCCAGGCGGCGCGCCGTGGCGAACACACGCAGCGCGATTTCGCCGCGATTCGCAACCAGAAGGGAGCGGAACATGCGGGCGGACACTATTTTCTCGGCAGCGTGCCCATGTACTTGCAGATGATGCCGAGCATCACCTCGTCCGCGCCCCCGCCGATCGAGCCCAGGCGCCCGTCGCGGTAGGAGCGCGAGACCGGGTTGTCCCAGGTGAAACCCATGCCGCCCCAGTACTGCAGGCAGGCGTCGGACACCTCGCGGCGCAGGCGCCCGGCCTTGAGCTTGGCCATCGAGGCAAGCTCGGTCACGTCCTGGCCGTTGATGTAGAGCTCGCAGGCGCGGTAGGTCAGCGCGCGCAGCGCCTCGACCTCGGTCTTCAGTTCCGCCAGGCGGTAGTGCACGTACTGGAAGTCGAGCACCGCCTGGCCGAAGATCTTGCGCTCGCGGATGTAGTCGATCGTCTCGCCGATGTTGCGCGTGAGCCCCTGCACCGTGCTCGCCGCGGCCCAGAGCCGTTCCTCCTGGAACTGCATCATCTGGTAGGTAAAGCCCATGCCCTCCTCGCCGATGCGGTTGCGCTGCGGGACCCGCACGTCGTCGAAGGTGATCAGGCCGGTGTCGGAGGACATCATCCCGATCTTGTCGATCTTCTGTTTCGTGATGCCCGTGGAGTTCATTGGCACACAGATCAGCGTCTTGGTCTTGTGCGGCGCGCCCTCAGAGGTGTTGGCGAGCAGGCACATCCAGTCGGCCTGCAGGCTGTTGGTGATCCACATCTTGGTGCCGTTGATCACGTAGTCGTCGCCGTCCTTCTTCGCGAAGGTCTTGATGCTCGCGACGTCGGAGCCCGCGCCCGGTTCCGACACCCCGATGCAGGCGACGTAATCCCCGGCGATCGAGGGCGTGAGGAACTCGCGGCGCAGTTCATCCGAGCCGAAGCGCGCCAGCGCCGGCGTCGCCATGTCGGTCTGCACGCCGATCGCCATCGGCACGCCGCCGCAGCGGATATGGCCCAGCGATTCGGCCATCACCATCGCGTAGCTGTAATCGAGCCCGGCCCCGCCGTAGGCTTCGGGCTTGGTCAGCCCGAGCAAGCCGAGGTCGCCGAGTTTCTTGAACACCTCGTGCGCCGGGAACTGCTCGGCCTTCTCCCAGGCATCGACATGCGGGTTGATCTCGTTGTCGATCACGCGTTTGAGCGTGCGGCGGATTTCCTCGTGTTCCTGGGTGAACAGCATGCTCAGTCTCCTCGCCGTGAATCAGGCGGCGTTGCGTGTTTGGTGAAAAAATGGGGTCAGAGTCGCATTTCGTCGAAGGTCGACGGCGACTCACCGAAGTTGCCGAAATGCGACTCTGACCCCATTTTTAAAATGCGACTCTGACCCCATTTTTACATTTTTAATTTTTACAGGGTGATCAAGGCCGCGCCACCCCGAACTGCACCGGCCGCAACGTCCGCGCATCACCGTCCTTGCAGATCGAAAGAGCGCATCCCAGCACGTTGCGCGTATCCCGCGGATCGATCACGCCATCGTCAAGCATCAGGCTTGAGGTCACGAACGCGCTCGACTGGCTCTGGAAGTTCTCGATGATCTTGCGTTGCAGTGCGTCGATGGCGACGTGGTCGGGTTCCTGGCCTTTGCGCTTCGCCCCGGCTTCCATGACGATGGCCATGGTCAGCGCCGCCTGCTCTGCGCCCATGACCGCGGTCTGCGTGTTGGGCCAGGAGAACAGGAATCGCGGCGCGTAGCCGCGCCCGCACATGCCGTAGTTGCCCGCGCCGAACGAGGCGCCGCACATCAGGGTGATCTGCGGCACGTTGGCATTCGAGACGGCCTGGATCATTTTCGAGCCGTGCTTGATCATGCCGGCCTCCTCGGAGGCCTTGCCGACGATGTAGCCGGTGGTGTTCTGCAGGTAGAGGATCGGCAGCCCGGCCTGGCAGCAGCTCTGGATGAAGTGGGTGGCCTTGTTCGCGCCGGCCGGGTCGAGTGGGCCGTTGTTGGTGATGATGCCCACCGGCATGCCCTGCACCGTCGCGTGCCCGCACACGGTCACCATGCCGTAGTCGGGTTTGAAGTCGAGGAAGTCGGAATCGTCGACGAAGCGCGCAATGGCTTCGCGCATGTCGATCGGCTTGCGATAGTCCTCGGGCATGACGCCGAGCATTTCCTCGGCGGCGTAGCGCGGCGGTTTGCCGCCGGGCAGCGAGGCAGTCTGCCAGCCCAGGCGCGAAAGGATTTCCCGCGCGTAGCGCACCCCGTCGGCATCATCTTCTGCGAGATATTCGCCCAGCCCGGAGACGTGCGTGTGCATGACGGCGCCGCCAAGTTCTTCGTCGGTCGCGATCTCGCCGGTGGCGGCCTTCAGCAGCGGCGGGCCGGCAAGGAATGCCTTGGCGCGGCCGCGCACCATGATCACGTAGTCCGACAGTCCGGGCATGTAGGCGCCGCCCGCGGTGGATGAGCCGTGCACCACGGTGACCACAGGATTGCCCGCTGCAGACAAGCGGGCGAGGTTGCGGAAGATCGTGCCGCCATGAATGAAGCCCTCGACCTTGTACTTGAGCAGGTTGGCGCCCGCGGATTCGACCAGGTGAACGAAGGGCAGCTTGTTCTCCATGGCAAGATCCTGCGCGCGCAGCAGTTTCTCGCGCCCCATGGCCTGGATGGCGCCTGCGTCGATCCCGGAGTCGCTCGCCACCACCACCGAACGCACGCCGCAGACATAGCCGATTCCCGAGAGCATGCCCCCGCCGGGGATCGATTTGTCGGGGTCCGGATTGTCGCGGCAGTAACCTGCGATCGAGGACAACTCCAGCCATGGCGCGCCGGGATCGAGCAGGCGCGCGATCCGCTCGCGCGGCAGCAGCTGTCCGCGCTTGTCGAACAGCGGCTTCGCCTTCGCGGACGCGGCCGCGGCGCGCTCTTCGAGCGCCCGCAATTGCCCGACTAGTTCGAGCATGCGCGCGCGGTTGGCCCGGAAGGCCGGGCCGGCGGGGTCGAGCCTGGATTGGATCGCGGGCATGGTGGCGCGAAGATGCTCTGGCGAAGGGTCTCTGGGAAAGGCGGGCGGCTTGCTTGGTGAGTCTCCCCCAGTGCACTATGATTCGTCAATTCCACGTCTCCCTGCACATCCCAACGACCGGTCGAGTCCCCGCCATGATTCCACGCACCCTGTTCAAACCCGAGCACGAAACCTTCCGCGACAGCATCCGCCGGTTCATGGACGAGGAAGTCAAGCCGCACGACGAGCGCTGGCAGGAGCAGGGCTATGTCGACCGCGAGGTCTGGAAGAAGGCCGGCGACAACGGCTTTCTCTGCATGAGCATGCCGGAGGAGTACGGCGGGTCGGGTGCCGACAAGCTCTACAGTGTGGTGCTGATGGAAGAGCAGGCGCGCGCCAACAACTCGTCGCTGGGCTTCGGCCTGCATTCCGAGATCGTGGCGCCGTACCTGAACCGCTACGGCAGCGACGCGCTGAAAAAGAAGTACCTGCCGAAGATGGCCGCGGGCGAGCAGATCGCCGCGATCGCGATGAGCGAACCTGGCGCCGGCTCGGACCTGCAGTCGGTCAAGACCAGCGCGATCCGCAAGGGCGACACCTACGTGCTCAACGGCTCGAAGACCTTCATCACCAACGGCTGGAATGCCGACCTCGTGATCGTGGTGGCGAAGACCGACCCGACGAAGGGCGCCAAGGGCACCAGCCTCATCGTGGTGGACACGACGATGAAGGGCTTCTCCAAGGGCCGGCGCCTGAAGAAGATGGGCCTCAAGGGGCAGGACACCGCGGAGCTGTTTTTCGACAACGTCGAGGTGCCCGCCGAGAACCTGCTCGGGCAGGAGGGCAACGGCTTTATTTATCTCATGCAGGAACTGCCCTGGGAGCGCATGCAGATCGCGATCGGCGCGGTCTCCAAGGCCGAGGCCGCGATCCAGTGGACCATGGACTACGTGCGGGAGCGGAAGGCCTTCGGCAAGCCCGTGGCCGGGTTCCAGAACACCCGCTTCAAGCTGGCCGAATGCGCCACGCAGGTGCAGGTTGCGCGCGTGTTTGTCGACAAGTGCACCGAGCTGCTGCTGGAGGGCAAGCTCGACGCCGCCACGGCGGCGATGGCGAAGTACTGGGTCAGCGACCTGGAGAACACGGTCATCGACGAGTGCCTGCAGCTGCATGGCGGCTACGGGTTCATGTGGGAGTTCCCGATCGCGCGCGCCTACGTCGACGCGCGCGTGGCGCGCATCTACGGCGGCACCAACGAGATCATGAAGGAAGTCATTTCCAGGTCGATCGGCCTGGGCGAGATCAAATAGCGGATCGCATTCCGCGGTTCATACAACGCTACGAAACAGGCAACGGATACCGGAGGCAATCATGGCTGAGGCATTTATCTATTCGGCGCTGCGTACCCCGCGCGGCAAGGGCAAGAAGGACGGTTCGCTGCACGAGGTGAAGCCGATCACGTTGCTGACCGGGATCCTGCGCGAACTGCAGACGCGCTACGACCTCGACACTTCGCAGGTCGACGACGTGGTCATGGGCTGCGTCACGCCGGTGGGCGAGCAGGGCTCGTGCATCGCGAAGACCGCGGCGCTCGCCGCGGGCTGGGATTTCCACGCCTCGGGCGTGCAGCTGAACCGTTTCTGCGCCTCCGGGCTTGAGGCCGTGAACATGGCCGCGATGAAGGTACGCTCCGACTGGGAGGACCTGGTCGTGGCCGGCGGCATCGAGTCGATGTCGCGCGTGCCACTGGGCACCGACCGCGGGGCCTGGGCCTGCGACCCGGAGACCGCGCTCGACACTGCGTTCATTCCGCAGGGCATCAGCGCTGACCTGATCGCGACGCTCGAGGATTTCTCGCGCGAGGAAATCGACCGCTTTGCGCTGGGCTCGCAGCAGAAGGCCGCCAGGGCGCGCGATGCAGGACTGTTCAAGGATTCCGTGGTGCCGGTGACCGACGCCGTCGGCGATGTGATCCTGGATATGGATGAGTTCATCAAGCCGCACACGACACTCGACGGCCTGGCCTCGCTGAAGAACTCCTTCGAGCAGATGGGCGCGATGGGCTACGACTCGGTGGCGCTGAAGCGCTACCCGCAGGTCGAGCGCATCAAGCATGTGCATAGCGCGGGCAACAGTTCCGGCATCGTTGATGGCGCGGCCGCCGTGCTGATCGGAAGCGAGGCCAAGGGCCGCGAGCTCGGCCTGACTCCGCGCGCGCGCGTGGTGGCGACGGCGCTCTCGGGCGCCGACCCCACGATCATGCTGACCGGCCCCATGCCCGCCGCACGGAAGGCGCTGCAGAAAGCGGGGCTCACGATCGACCAGATCGACCTGTTCGAGATCAACGAGGCCTTCGCCGTGGTGCCGATGAAGTTCATGAAGGAAATGGGCGTGCCAGAGGAGAAAGTCAACGTCAACGGCGGCTCGATCGCGATGGGCCATCCGCTGGGCGCCACGGGCGCGATGATCATCGGGACCCTGATCGACGAGCTTGAGCGGCGCAAGCTGCGCTATGGCCTGGCCACGCTGTGTGTCGGCGGCGGCATGGGAATCGCCACCATCATCGAGCGAGTCTGATGTCTCCCATCCGCTATGAACTGGGGTCCGACCGCGTCGTCACGATTACCTTCGACGCGCCCGACGGTTCGGTTAACACGATGTCCGAGGCCTGGAAGAATGCGTTCACCGAAACGGTCGCGCGCCTCGAAACGGAAAAGGATTCCTTCGACGGGGTGATCCTGGCTTCGGCCAAGAAGACCTTCTTCGCGGGGGCGGAGCTCAAGGACATCGTCAAGCTCACCGCGGCCGATGGCCCGCGGATGTTCCACGAGATCGAGGCGATCAAGGCGGATTTTCGCCGGCTTGAAAAACTCGGTAAGCCGGTGGTCGCGGCGCTTGCCGGCACGGCGCTGGGCGGCGGTTTCGAGATCGCGCTCGCCGCGCATTGCCGCATCTGCGTCGACGATTCGAAAATCCAGCTCGGGTTCCCTGAAGTCACGCTCGGGCTGATTCCCGGCGCGGGGGGCGTTACCAAGCTCACGCGCCTCCTGGGCCTGCAGGCCGCGTTCCCCTACCTGATCGAAGGCCGGCTGATGCGGCCAGCGGAGGCCGCCAAGCTCGGCCTGCTGCAGGGTCTGGCAAAAGACGCGGCCGGCGCGATGTCGATGGCACGCGAATGGATCAAGGCCAACCCCGCGCCCGTGCAGCCCTGGGACGCGAAGGACTACCGCATGCCCGGCGGCAACCCGAACTCGCCGCAGGTTTCCCAAATGCTGGCAGTGGCGCCCGCCATGCTGAGCGAGAAGACGCGCGGCCTGTACCCGGCTCCGGAGGCGATCCTCTCGGCCATGGTCGAAGGGGCCTACGTCGATTTCGATACCGCGATGCGTGTCGAATCGAGGTATCTCGCGAAGGTGGCGGTGGGGCAGGTCGCGAAGAACATGATCTCTGCGTTCTTCTTCAACCTGAACGCGATCAAGTCCGGCGCGTCGAGGCCGAAAGAGTTCCCGAAATGGAAGCCTGCAAAGGTCGGCATTCTCGGCGCCGGCATGATGGGCGGCGGGATCGCCTATGCCACGGCGACGCGCGGCATCGCCTGCGTGCTGAAGGATGTCACGCTGGAGGCCGCCGAGAAGGGCAAGGCCTATTCGGAGAAGATCCTCGCCAAGCGCAAGAAAGGGCTCGAACCGCTCGGCCTCATCACCCCGACGGCCAGCGTCGATGATCTTGCCGGCTGCGACCTGATCATCGAAGCGGTGTTTGAAAAGCGCGAACTCAAGGCGCAGGTGACCAAGGAATCGGAGCCGAAGCTCGCTGCCGGAGGGGTGTTCGCGTCGAACACCTCGACCCTGCCGATCACGGGCCTGGCGAAGGCGTCCGCACGGCCTGAGAACTTCATCGGCCTGCATTTCTTTTCACCCGTGGACCGGATGCCGCTGGTCGAGATCATCAAGGGCGAAAAGACCTCCGCCGAGACGATCGCGCGTTCCTACGACTATGTGCTGGCGATTGGCAAGACGCCGATCGTGGTCAACGATTCGCGCGGCTTCTACACCAGCCGCACCTTCGGCACGTTCGTGATGGAAGGCTGCTCGATGCTCTCGGAGGGGATTCCTCCGGCGGTGATCGAGAGTGCCGGGCGGCTGGCCGGCATGCCGGTCGGGCCGCTTGAGGTGATCGACCAGACCTCGATGTCGCTGTCCTTGCACGTCATGGAGCAGACCCGGGCCGACATGGAGGCCGAGGGCAAGACCTATGTCGCGCCACCCGGGCAAGACGTGATTGTGCGCATGGTGAACGAGTTCAAGCGGCCGGGCCGCGCGGCGGGTGGCGGTTTTTACGAATATCCCGCGGATGCCAAGAAATTCCTCTGGCCGGAGCTCGCGAAGACCTTTGCCAAGGCCGGGGTCGAATATGACTTCGAGGAACTCAAGGAACGCATCCTCTACCGTCAGGCGATCGAGACCGCGAGATGCCTCGAGGAAGGCGTGCTCACCAACGTCGGCGACGGCAACATCGGCTCGATCTTCGGCATCGGCTTTCCGCCCTGGACCGGCGGCGCGCTGCAGTACATCAACAGCATCGGTTCCGCGAAATTCGTCGCGCGCGCCGATGCGTTGGCGAACAAGTATGGCGCGCGCTTCGTTCCGCCCAGGTTGCTGCGTGATCTGGCCGCCAAGGGTGGGATGCTCGCCTGAGCCAGTAAGGCGGGCGTTACGGACGTTGTGGCGCTCGATCTGCAGGTGACGGGTTCGATCCCAGGTCGGGGAGCCACAACCTTTCGCGCCAACCGGCCGCTCGACCTCCCTGAACCCCGCCCAGACTACGCGCGCTCCACCAACCGGGTGCCGATGCAGGCAGCGGAAGATACCGCTGCCGTCGCTACGAATGTACCGATAACGATACACAAATTGGCATGAAAACCGCTCCAGGAGAGGACTTCATTAAACAAATGTTTAAGATTTGTGAGAAATTTATTCTGCGCGAGCGAGCCATCTGGCGCGCGCGAGCGCGAACGGGCGGTACACGTCACCAAACCCTGCGGCCAGGTCCTGCTCGTGCCGCGCGCGCACCTTCGCGAGATGCGTTCCGAGCGGCGCATGCAGCCGATCGGAGAGCATCGTGCGCCGGTCCTTGGCCCCCTTGCCGTCGCGCACCGTGATCTCCCTGCGCTCGAAATCCACGTCCTTCACCCGCAGCCGCAGGCCCTCCAGCAGGCGCATTCCCGTGCTGTACAGGAGCGACGCGACCAGCCACTTCGTCCCATCCAGCCGGGCCAGTGTCAACGGCGGCCTCGTTCTCGGTCAGCACCACCGGCACGCGCTTCGATCGCTTGGCCCGCACCACGCTGTCGAGCCAGGGAAGCTCGACTTTCAGGACATCGCGCTACAGAAAAAGCAGCGCAGACAGCGCTTGGTTCTGCGTCGAAGCCGCGACACGGTCCTCGGTGGCCAGGTGCGAAAGGAACGCTTCCACCTCCGGCCCGCCCATCTCACGCGGGTGGCGCTTGCCGTGAAAGAAGATGAACCTGCGGATCCAGTGCAGGTATGCATCCTCCGTCCGCAGGCTGTAGTGCTTCACGCCGAACCGCTCGCGAACCTGGTCGAGTAGCTTTGGCGCGGGCATGCGGGGTCTCCCTGCGGCGCCTATACTGGGCGAACATACAGGCGCCTATCCCGGTCGAGGCGGTTGAGCCGATTGATCGATCAGGGACTTGGGCATAGTCTGGCCGGACTCGGCCCCTATAGCGGGGGATTACAACGCCCAAGATATGGCGCCGACATCACGTTGGGCGTTTCAGAGTACCGGACCCGCTGGCCAAAGGGACATCGTGCATGGGCAAAGTCGTTAATTACGCCAAGAACCCCCGGCAATGCTTTTGTCAGATCAAGTTCGAAAGTGGGGAGCGCGTGCTAATCTCGATTGCAGGCCCGCCCAATGCGGGAGTAAAGGTTATGAAGCTCCTATTCGGATTCATCCCCACGCAGACTGTTTGGGAATGCAGCGCCGCAATGGCCGGAGGGTTTGACAGTTACGTACAAAAACTCAATCTCATGTTCCCAGAACCGAAGCATCCGCTCGACAGTTTTCGGGACCGCCTACTCGCCTGTACGTCAATCGCCGAGGCACGCGATGCCCTGCTTGCTGTCGAACGTGATGCCTCGCTATGATCCCGACGCCTAACAGCGCGTTGGAGAGCGGACGCACAGCTCAACGCGAACATTGGGCGGCTTGAACATGCATCCTATCTTGCTTGAGTACGAATCGAGCATCGATGCCATGTACGGCACGATGGTTCGAGTCTGCTTTTCTTTGCCAGGGCAACGAAATAGCCTCCGAAAGTTGGCATCGGAAGCTGGCGTGCCGCTCGACACGCCGTTGCGTTCATCGTCTTTTGCTCCAGATAGCTTTGACGATATCCACACTGCCACAATCCAGGATCAGCTTGTTTCGCTTGAGGATGGTGGAATCGACGAGGTGCTTGTTGGCAACATTTGCATCAGTTTTGTCTACTCTCTTTGGGAAGACAACTACAGACTCGCCCTTGCGAAACAGCGCGCTATTGAAAAGAACTCCATCCGAAGCGAGCTTTTCAGAGAGCTGGGAACGTATCGCCACGCCATCGTGCACAACCACGCTGTTGGTACGTCGAAAACCGAGAAGCTGAAGCTTTTGCCTAGTGTTCTCAAAGGTGCGGCTTTGAAAGTCGACCGCCACATGTTTGAACTTATTGTGAGGCTCGTAAAGAAGGAACTACATGCAATCTCTCGTCCCGTAACCGCCGCCCAACCCGGCAGTCAACCGGACGCTGCGCATTAAAGCCGCGCAGCGCCGGTTGCTTCTACGTTCGGCCCCTTCGACCATCGGAGACACTATGCGAACACTCAAGACAGCCGCCTTACTGCTAATAGCCGCCCTATTCTTGGCCGGGTGCTCAGTCAAGTACAAAGCTATTGGCAGCTTCGACGACTACAATGAAGTGTTCCTCGGCGAGGTAGACCATAATCTACTTGCCGGTTCGGCTTACATCGTCGCGGAAACAAAGAATTCTAAAATCAAATGTGAAGGTCAGTCATACGTGACCTATATTCCGCCATTATCCTTGGGATGCGCTGGTCAACGGGGTAAGGCACCACTGCGGTGCACAGATGGACGCAGACTAACAATTGATTGGGTAGCCAAGAGCTGCACCACAGGCTTCGGCGAAGGTACGGATCAAAACGGCGCAACTTTTCGTCTAGCCTTCGGCCTTGATGAAGAAGCAGCAAAAGCGGAACTAGGAAAACTCTCGGCCCAGGTCGCAAAAAATCCGGACTTCCCTGTTTATCGGCCCAAGGAATTCAGAAAAGAAAAAGGCTTCTCAACTGGTACAGGGTTTTTCGTAACGAACGATGGATACATGGTCACCAACTTCCACGTTATTGAAGGTGCCACATCGGTGACAGTAATCAGTCCGAGCGAGAAAAAGGAATTACTCGCCACTGTTGTACAGACTGACCCGGCGAATGACATTGCCATCCTCAAAGTAGAGGCGCAAACCGTTGGCATTCCGCTGGCGTCAAGCTTTTCTAGTTCCAAGGGCGAAGAAGTTCTGACCTTGGGTTTCCCACTGGTAGCCCTTCAGGGACAAGAGCAGAAAGCGACTTTTGGCCGGATAAATGCGTTGAGTGGGATAAAAAGCGACATTCGTTTCGTTCAAATTGATGTTCCAATTCAGCCGGGCAACTCAGGTGGTCCTTTGCTCAATAATCGAGGAGAGGTAATCGGTGTCGTTACGGCGACGTTGAACCAGATCGTTACCTTGCGAGCTTCTGGTTCTCTACCCCAGAACGTGAACTATGCCGTCAAGATTGACTACATCACCCCCGCTCTCAACGCTGCAAAAGTCGATAAAAGCAAGATGCTCGCCGCATCACCCTCCAAACTTGATATGGCCCAGGTGGTTTCGCTGCGAGAGTCATCAGTAATGCTCGTGGTAGCGAAATAAGGTGCCGAACCCGGCAGTCAACCGGATCTGCGCAAAAAAACCGCGCAGGCCGGTCACCTCTACTATTCGGCCCCATAGCGTTACTTTCGCCGTGTGTGATCGCAGCTACAAATAAATCAACACGGCCGCTTTGTTCGTAGCTACAATCAAGGTATGGCGACCTGGGACGAAGCGAAGCGCCTAGGCAACCTCAAGGTCCACGGCGTGGACTTCATTGGTTGCGAGTCAGTCTTCGATGGCCCGGTCGTCACTTGGGAAGATGTCCGTGAAGCGTATGGCGAGCAGAGGATCAATCTGCTCGGCTGGCTAAACGGTATCGTCGTGCATATGACCTATACGGAGCGAGGCGATGAACCGCACGTCATCAGTCTTCGCAAGGCGGAGAAGCATGAAATCAGGCGCTACGCGAAAGAAGTTTCCGGCTAGTCCCGCCGAATGGGAAGCAGTCATTGCGGCCGCTCCGGGCAAAGACCGTCCGCTCACGGCAAAGGAAAAGGCCGCTATGGCCGATTCCGTGGTCGTCAAGACAGGCGGCTACGCGGCGATTCGAGCCGCCCTCGCGCAGAAACGTATGCGCGGGCAGCGCGGGCCGCAACAAGCACCAACGAAGCAGTTGGTCAGCGTCCGATATAGCCCCGAAGTACTTCAATACTTCAAGTCAACCGGCGCCGGGTGGCAAACCCGGATGAATGACGCGCTGATCGATTGGGTGAACAAGAAGTCTGCGCGCTAAGGCAATCTCTGGCAGTTGCGCGCATAACAGCGCAGCCCATCAGACGTGTGCGGGAGCGACGCGCGCCGGTGATTGCGGCTGTCAGGATTCTGAAGAAAGAGATGAAGCGCGCGCGGAATCGGCTGAAGGAAATCAAACATGACTAGCACTCTCAAACAGTTCAAGGCCCGGGCTCTAGGCCGCCCGGAAGTGAAAAGGGCGTACGACGCACTTGCCGAGGAATTTTCGTTTATCGACGAGGTGCTAAAGGCACGCGCCGCTTCCGGACTCACCCAAGCTGAGTTGCCGGCACGCGTCGGGACGACCCAGTCTGCCATTGCACGTCTGGAATCGGGGACTTCAAAACGCTCTCCCAGGCTCTCCAGTAAGCCGGAGTGATTCGAGTGTCCCTGCCGCCCATCCTGCAAAACCTCGCCCTGCCGGTGATCTGCTCGCCGCTGTTCATCGCGGGCAACCCGCGTCTCGTGATCGAGCAGTGCAAGGCGGGCGTGGTGGGCTCGTTCCCGGCGCTGAACGCGCGCCCCAAGGAAATGCTCGATACCTGGCTCACGCAGATCGAAACCGAACTGGACGCGCACCGCGCGGCAAACCCCGATGCGATCGTGGCGCCCTACGCGGTCAACCAGATCGCGCACAAGTCGAACGATCGCCTCGCGCACGACCTGGAGGTCTGCATCCGCCACAAGGTGCCGATCACGATCACCTCGCTGCGCGCACCGCACGAGGTGGTCGAGGGCGTGCATTCCTACGGCGGGATCGTGCTGCACGACATCATCAGCGTGCGCCATGCGGAAAAGGCGCTCGAGGCCGGGGTCGACGGCTTGATCCTCGTCTGCGCGGGTGCTGGCGGGCATGCGGGCACGCTGTCGCCGTTCGCGCTGGTCGGCGAGGTGCGGCGGTTTTTCGACGGGCCGATCGTGCTCTCGGGTGCGATCACCACCGGGGACGCGATTCTCGCGGCGCTGGCGTCCGGCGCCGACCTCGCCTATATCGGCACCCGCTTCCTCGCCACGCCGGAGGCCAGCGTGCCGGACCGTTACAAGGAAGAAATCCTCAAGGCGGCCGCGGCTGATATCGTCTACACGGACCTTTTTTCCGGCGTGCACGGCAACTACCTCAAGCACAGCGTGGTTAATGCCGGGTTCGACCCGAAGAACCTGCCGAAGTCCGACCCGAACAAGATGAACTACGGCTCGGAGAGCGGTGCGGAGAAGAAAGTCTGGCGCGATATCTGGAGCGCCGGCCAGGGCGTGGGGCAGATCAGGGAAATCATGCCGGTGGCCGGCGTGGTGGCGCAGTTGGGGCGCGAGTACGTCACGGCGCGGCAGCGCCTGCAGCTGGGCTGAGCCCCGCCCATGGCTGTCCTTGAGATCGAGCGGCGCGGCGCGGCAGCCTGGTTGTGGCTGAACCGGCCGGAAGTGCGCAACGCGCTCAACGATGAGTTGCGGGACGCGCTGGTCGCCGCTTTCGACACGCTGGAAAAAGATGTCGCGGTACGCGTGCTGGTGCTGGCCGGACGCGGCGCGGCCTTCTGCGCAGGTGGCGACCTCGGGCGCATGGAAGCGGCGGCGAAATTCAGCAAGCCCCGGGCCCGGCGCGATGCGGGTCGTTTCGCGAAACTCCTTTATCGGATCCACACCTACCCCAAGCCGGTGGTCGCGCGCGTGCATGCGGCAGCGTTTGCTGGCGGCATGGGCCTGGTCGCCGCCTCGGACCTCGTCGTTGCCGCGGAGGAGGCGGAGTTCTGCCTGCCCGAAACTCACATCGGTCTGGTGCCCGCGATGATCAGTCCCTACCTGGTGCGCGCAATGGGCGAGCAGCAGGCGCGGCGTTACATGCTCACCGGCGAGCGTTTATCGGCGCGCAATGCCGCGCGGCTGGGCTTTGCGCACGAATGCGTCTCCGCCGCAGAGCTCGATGCCTGCATCGAAAAAATCTGCGCCCAACTCGCCTCCGCCGGGCCGCTGGCGCTCGCGCGCTCCAAGAAGCTGCTCACGCGCGTGGGGAAGGCGGCGATTTCGCTTCGCCTTGCGGCGGAAACCGCCGCGGTGCTGGCCGAGGCGCGCGCCAGCGGAGAGGCGCGTGAGGGCATACGCGCCTTCTTCGAAAAGCGCAAACCCGCCTGGCGCGATCCAAGTTAAGTCCGCAGCACCGTCATCTGGCGGTTACACCACTCCTGTGCGTTAACATCGGGGCTCCCCCGCAGTTGAATCCGGTTTCTCCTTGAGGTTGTATTGATGAACAAGATTGTCGTACTCGCCAGCCGGCCACAGGGCCCGGCCCGGCCGGAGAATTTTCGTCTCGAAGCCGGGACGATGCCTGCGCCGAAAGAAGGCGAGGTGCTGGTAAAGAACCTGTGGCTCTCGCTCGACCCGTACATGCGCGGTCGTATCAGCGAGGCCAAGAGCTATGTGCCGCCAGTGGCGATTGACGCGGTCATGGTCGGCCAGACGGTGGGCGAGGTGCTTGAGTCGAAGCACCCAGGGTTCAAGCCGGGGGAAAACGTGCTCACGTCGCTGGGCTGGCAGCTGTACGGTGCGGCCAACGGTGCGGACATCAACAAAGTGGACGGCACCCGCGCGCCGCTCTCGTATTACCTCGGCGTGCTCGGCATGCCCGGACTGACCGCGTACTTTGGCTTGTATGAGATCGGCCACCCGCGCGCTGGCAATACGCTGGTGGTGTCTGCCGCCTCTGGCGCCGTGGGCAGCGTGGTCGGGCAGCTGGGCAAGGCCTCGGGCTGCCGCGTGGTCGGTATCGCCGGCGGCAAGGCGAAGTGCGACTTCGCAGTCAAGGAACTCGGGTTCGATGCCTGCGTGGACTACAAGGCGGGAAACCTCGGCGAGGCTCTCGCCGCGGCGTGCCCGCAGGGCATTGACGTCTATTTCGAGAACGTGGGCGGGGAAATCATGGACGCTGTGATGGCGCGCATGAACTTCGGCTCGCGCATGGTCGTCTGCGGGCTGATTTCGGACTACAACGCCGACGAGCCCTACGGCATGAAGATGATGCGCTCGGTGCTGGTCAACCGGATCCGCATGCAAGGCATGATCGTGTACGACTGGGTGAGCCGGTATCCCGAAGGTATCCGCGCGCTATCAAGCCTGCTGGCGGAGGGAAAGATCAAAAATACCGCGAGTCGGTGCTCGAAGGCCTTGAGAAGGCGCCGCAGGGCCTGGTCGACCTGCTGCAGGGAAGGAATTTCGGCAAGCAGCTGGTGAAGCTCGCCTGAATATCACGAAAAGGGAGAAGACATGATCGAACTCTACACATGGCCCACGCCAAACGGCCACAAAATCCACATCATGCTCGAGGAGGCGGGGATCCCGTACCGCGTGCATGCGGTCAACATCGGCGCCGGCGACCAGTTCAAGCCGGAGTTCCTCAAGATCTCGCCGAACAACAAGATGCCGGCCATGGTCGACACCGAGGGGCCGGGCGGCAAGCCGTTGTCGATGTTCGAGTCCGGCGCGATGCTGGTCTACCTCGCCTCCAAAAGCGGGCGCTTCCTGCCCGAGGACCTGGAAAAGAAATGGTCGACGCTTTCCTGGCTCATGTTCCAGATGGGCGGCGTGGGCCCGATGCTCGGCCAGGCACACCACTTCCTGGCTTACGCACCGGAAAAACTCCCCTACGCAATGGCGCGCTACAGTAACGAGGCCAACCGCCTGTACGGCGTGATCGACCGGCGCCTGAAGGAATCGAAGTACATCGGCTGCGACGAATACACGATCGCCGACATGGCCATTGTTCCGTGGCTGCGTTTTCCCGAACGCCAGGGGGTGAAGGTCGATGAGTACCCGCGCCTCAAGCGCTGGCGCGACCGGATCCTCGCGCGGCCGGCCGTGATGCGCGCGCTCGAGGTGCTTGCCACCTCGCGCCGTGCGGGCCCGCACACCGACAAGGAACGCGAAATCCTGTTCGGCAAGAAGCAATACGCGAAACGCTGAGTCCACGAGGAGCCTCGAAATGAGCAGCAGCCTGAAGGGAAAGATCGCATGGGTCACCGGTGGCGGCAGTGGCATCGGCCTCGCCGGCGCCATCGAGCTCGTCAAGGCGGGCGCGCATGTCGTGGTGACCGGCCGGACCGCAGCGACCAACGCGAGCGCGCACAAGGACCTCGGTGCGCTCGGCAGCGCCGAGGTGATCCAGCTGGATGTGGCCGACAAGATTGCGGTGAAGGCGGCAGCCGAGGCGATCCTGAAGAAGCACGGTCGCATCGACATCCTGGTCAACAGCGCCGGGACAAACGCCAGTAAACGCAACTTCGACGTCCTGACTACCGAGGCTTGGGACGACGTGGTGGCGATCAACCTGTCGGGCCTGTTCTACTGCTGCCATGCGGTGCTGCCAGCGATGCGCAGACAGAACGACGGCCTGATCATCAACGTCTCGTCGTGGGCCGGGCGGTTTGCCTCGACGCTCACGGGCCCGGCCTACAACGCGACCAAGCGCGCGGTCATTGCGCTGACCGAATCGATCAACATGGAAGAGTGTACCCATGGCATCCGCGCGAGCTCGGTGCTGCCCGGGGAAGTCGCCACGCCGATCCTGGAAAAGCGCCCGGTGCCGCCGGCCGCCGAGGTGCGTGCGCGCATGACGCAGGCCGAAGATCTCGGGCAGGCGATCCTGTTCATTGCGCAGATGCCGGCGCGCACCTGCGTGAACGAACTGATTATCGCGCCGACCTGGAACCGTTTCTACATCGGCGGGCGCGAAGAGGCGCCCAAGAAGTAATACAGGTTGATCAGGCTACGGCGCTGATCGCCACCCCGGTATCAACATCCAGCGTCGTCACGCGGCGCAGTTCGCGCCGGTGCTTTGAGTCGTCGAAGCTCCTGCCGCGATGCATGGTCGCAAGGTTATCCCAGATGACGAGGTCGCCGACCGCCCACGAATGGCGATAGACGAACTGCGGCTGGATCGCGTGGTCCATGAGTTCGCGCAGCAGCAGGCGTCCTTCGGGCACCGGCCAGCCGACGATGCGCGAGGCGTGCGCAGCGAGGTAGAGCGAACGCCGGCCGGTGCGCGGGTTGGTGCGCACCAGCGGGTGGACCGCGCCCTGCAGCTTGTCGAGCTCCTCCGGGGTGAATTCGAAGCCCAGTGTCTGGCGCGAATGGGCGATCGAATGGTGCACCTGCAGCCCTTCCAGCCGGGTCTTCGTTTCCGCGTCCAGCGCATCGTAGGCCGCGCGCATGTCGGCGAACTCGGTGTCGGCGGAAACCGGCGGAATCACCTTCGCCGAGAGCATCGAGTAGCGTCCAGGCGGATCCTGGAATGATGCGTCGGTGTGCCACAGGCGGTTGCCCAGCCCGTACATCCGGCGGCGATCCTCCGACTTGAGCACAGCGCCCCCGGCGTCGAGGTTCGAAATGTCGGTCAGGGCCTCGTTGCCGAAACGGTTCTTGCTGAGCGCCGCGGCGCCGGTCTTCGCGTGGAGCAGGCCATCGAAACGGGTCGCGAACTGCAACTGCTCGTCGTCGGCAAACGGCTGGTCATGGAACACGAGCACCGCGTGCTCGTCCATCCCGGCGCGGATCGCCTCCAGCACTGCGCGGTCGGTCAGGCTGCGCAGGTCGACCCCGGCGGCTTCGCCGGCAAATGTCGGATGCAGCTTGCGAAAGGTCAGTCCCATGGTGTGCGCCTCCTTCAGTCCAACGGTATGGCAGCTCCGGCGATTTTATTGCAGCCGCAGGCTGATGTCTGCCCAAACGTGCTGGTTGGGGCTAAACTTTGCGAACCGTGTCAGCGGGAGAGAACGATGAAAACAGTCAGGCAGCTGTTGGAGGGCAAGCCGGGCGGGTTATGCACCATCGGACCGGGCGAGCCGGTGTTCAACTCCCTCAAGCTGATGGCGGAGAAGAACGTCGGTGCCCTGCTGGTCGTCGCGGACGACGCGCTGGTGGGCATCCTCTCCGAGCGCGACTATGCGCGCAAGGTGATCCTCAACGGGAAGTCCTCGCACGACACCCCGGTCCGGGAGATCATGACCGAGCGGCCGGTCTGCGTGCAGCCGGACAACACGGTCGAGGAATGCATGGCCCTGATGACCGAAAAACGCATCCGCCACCTGCCGGTGATCGAGCGCGGGAAGCTGATCGGCATGCTGTCGATCGGCGATCTGGTCAAGGCCACCATCGCGGAGCAGCAGTTCATGATCCAGCAGCTTGAGTCCTACATTCACAGCTAGACGGGGCCGATGATCTTCCGCCAGTTGTTCGATCCGCAGTCCTCGACCTACACCTACCTGCTTGCAGATTCGGCCACGCGCGAAGCGGTGCTGGTCGACCCGGTGTTCGAGCACGCCCGGCGCGACGCAGCGCTGGTCGAGGAACTCGGGCTCAAGCTGCTCTGCACGCTGGAGACGCACGTGCATGCCGACCACGTCACCGGCGCTGCGCTGCTGAAGCGCCGTCTCGGTTCCCGGATCGTGTTATCGAAGGACAGCGGGGCGGAGGGCGCCGACCGCACGCTCTCCGATGGCGACCGCGTGGCGTTCGGCCAGCATTCGCTCGAGGCCCGTGCAACGCCCGGCCACACCAGCGGGTGCATGAGCTATGTCCTTGACGACCATTCGATGGCGTTCACAGGGGACGCGCTGCTGATCCGCGGCTGCGGCCGCACCGATTTCCAGCAGGGCAGCGCGCAGCGCCTGTACCGGTCGGTGCGCGAGCGCCTGTTCAGCCTGCCGGAGGACTGCCTGCTCTATCCGGGGCACGATTACCGCGGGCTCACGGCCTCGAGCGTGGGCGAGGAAAAAATCTACAACCCGCGCCTGGCCGAATCGATCGGCGAGGGGGATTTCGTCGGCTACATGGAAAACCTCGGGCTGCCGCATCCCAAGTTGATGCAGATTGCGGTGCCGGCCAACCTGCGTTGCGGCCGGCCGGAGAGCGAAGCTGAGGCAACCGCGGGGCAACCGGACTGGGCGCCGCTGTCCTACACGTTTGCCGGCATCTGGGAGATCCAGCCCAATAGCCTGGAGGAAATCCTCGGCAGCGTACAAGTCGTCGATGTGCGCGAACTGGCCGAATACAAAGGCGCGCTCGGGCACATCGGGGGCGCGAAGCTGATCCCGCTGGGCACGCTGACCGGGCGGCTTGGCGAGCTGTCGAAAGAACGGCCGGTCGTGGCGGTCTGCCGCTCGGGCGCTCGCTCGGCGCAGGCCTGCGTGCTGCTCAGGAACGCGGGGTACGTGCAGGTGGCAAACCTCGCCGGGGGCATGCTGCGCTGGCGGGCGCAGCGCTTCCCGGTGGAAGGCGGCACCGACTAGGCGCGCGGTCCCCAGCGCGTCAGGCGGATCGACGCCGCAGTCGCAAGTCCGTAGATCACCATTGCGATCCCGACCAGCGCGAAGAACTGCCAGGCGGGCGCGTTGCGCGATAGCAGCCAGGTGCCGGCCCCCGCCACCACGGCAAGCCGCAGCGTGGCCGCCAGCACCGGGCCGAGCACGCGACCGGATCCCTGCGATGCGAAATACAGGGTCAGGCCGAGCCCGAACAGCGCGAAACCCGGGCCTGCCCAGCGCAGGTATTGCCGCGCGTAGTCGAGCACGACCGGGTCGTTGCTGAATAATCCGGCCCAGACATCGGGCACAAGGGATACCAGAAGCCCAAGCAGCCCAAGGTTCACCGCGGACACGGCCCCGGCGGTCCACGCGACACGGCGGGCGCGGGCGAAATCACCGGCGCCGATCGCCATGCCGACCATCGGTACCGATGCGACACCGATGCCGAACGCGATCGGGATCAGCAGGAACTCCAGGCGCTGGCCGATGCCATAGCCGGCGAGCGGCGCAACGCCGAGGCGCGCGATGAGCCCCGTGAAGATCAGCACCGTCAGCACCGACTGGACCGGCGACAGGCAGGCGAGCGCGCCGACCTTCAGGATGTCGGCAAACAGTTCGCCGCGCAGCTCCACGCCGCGCCATCCCAGCCGCAGGCGCGCGTTGCCGCTCACCAGCCACCAGGTCAGGAAGGCCACCCCGAGCCCCATCGCCACCAGTTGGCCGACCGCCACACCGACCATGCCAAAGCGCGGCACCGGGCCGATCCCCAGGCCAAGCGCGCCACCGAGCGCGATCTGCACGATCGCGATGCCGAGCAATGCCACGGAAGGCACGCGCATGTCGCCTGTGCCGCGCAGGATCGAGGCGAGCGTATTCACCAGCCAGATCAGCACCGCGCCGGTAAACAGCACGCCCGAGTAGCGTGACGCCTCGTCGAGCACCGCGCCCGATCCGCCCAGGAACCGGTATAGCGCCGGCCCGAACACGATCAGCAGTACCGAGGTCAGCGCACCGGCGACCACGCCGATCACCACGGCGTGGAGCGCGAGGGTCCGCGCCCGCGCGGCGTCGCCCGCGCCGAGCGCGCGGCTGACCGCCGAGGACACGCCGCCGCCCATTGCGCCCGCCGACATCATCTGCACCAGCATCGCAAACGGAAACACGAGGGCCATGGCGGCCAGTGGTGCCGTGCCGAGCAGGCCGACATAGCGGGTCTCGGCGATCCCGACCAGCACGGTCATGCTCATCGCCAGCACGTTGGGCAGCGCGAGGCGCAGCAGGGTCGGGAGGATCGGGCCGCTCGTCAGGGACATGGGAGAAACCGGGAGAATAAGGTTGCAGCTGCAATAATTGCAGCTACAATATATAGATGGCTGTTCCCGCTGTCCAATCTTCCGTGTCCCCGCCGCTGCGGCCGAGGGGTTGCACGAACTTCAAGCTGCGCCAGCTGCTGCGCGCGGTGGCGCGCATCTACGACGCGGAGATGGCGCGCGCGGGCCTCAAGGGCACGCAGTACTCGTTGCTTTCCAACCTGGTGGCGTTCGAGCCGGTGCAGCCCGCGGCACTTGCGCAGCGCATGGGCCTCGACGCCTCGACGCTCACGCGCAACCTGCGGGTGCTGATCGACCTGGGCTGGGTGACCCAGGGTCCCGGTGGCGATGCGCGCAGCCGCCTGGTGCGCGTGACCCCATCGGGCCGCGCCAAGCAACTGGAGGCGCGGCGCCACTGGAAGCGCGCGCAACTCGGGCTCAACGAGCGGCTGGGCGCGGAGCAGGTGGCAGCGCTCCATGCCCTGATCGACCACGGCCTGTCGCGGCTTGGGGAAGATGAACCGCCGGCCGCTCCACGCAGAGCCTGACGGTGCGCTTGCGCGAATGAAGGCCTGAGCAAGGCAACTGTCAGTCGCGTTGCAGTATATTCGTGGCACCGGAAGCGCAGCGGGAGGACCCATGCCGATGCTCAGGATACGATGCACGAAATGCAGGCGATGGATTCCCACGGGCCTGAGCGCGACCCGAGAAACCCTGATCGACCTGACCTACACCGAAAGAACGACCGAATGCCCGAACTGCGAGGCGCTGCAGACCTGGAACCTGGACCAGGTTGACATGTCGGTGTTCTCCGAGCCGCAGGGATAGGGGACACACGCAGTGCTGGCGCCGGTCGCGCTGCCGCGCGAGCGTCGTTCTCGCAGATCTGGAACCGATGGCTGCATTGCTTGACGCCCCGCGCGGTCCGTACGACCGGATCTCGATCCCGACCATCTGGATCGCATTTGCACTCTCGCTGCTGTTGCATGCGATGGCGCTGCTTGGATGGCTGCCCATCCTGCCTAGCCAGCCGTTCGAGGACCTCAAACCGGGCAAGCCGCGCGGCTCGCTGGCGGTGCGGCTGGCGCCTGTGCCGGCACTCGCAGCACGCGCCGCCCCCCCTTCGCCACCCGTGGTCCGTACGCCGCCTGCTGTGCGGCGCGATCCTGGAGCGCTGAAGCCTGCACCAAGGCTGCCTCCGCGACTGCCGGCGCAGCCGCCGCGTGCGGCGCCCAAGGTGCTCGCCATGGAATCGCCCGCACCCCAGACTGTCGCGCCGCCGCGCGCCGAACCGGAGCGCACGCCGGCGACGACCGACCTTGCCGCCTATATCGCAGCGCGCCGCGCCGCGCGCGCGCCGGACGCGCGTCCGCCTGCGCAGGGCAGCTCGCCGCAACCGCCGGCCGAGAGCGAACAGGAGCGCCACAACCGGGCGGTCGCGGAAAACCTCGGCCTGAACCGCACGCCCGGCTTCGGTGCCGATCGATTGCCTGGCGGGGGAATCTTCCAGATCCAGCGACTGAACTACACCGAGGCGGAATTTATTTTCTTCGGCTGGAACAAGGAGATCCGGCGCAATTCGCAGCAGATCATCGAAGTCAGGCGCGGTGATAACCCGAGCATCGAACTGGCCGTGGTGAGGCGGATGATCGCGATCATCCGCGAGCATGCAAAGGATGATTTTCTGTGGGAGTCCGTACGCCTCAACCGCGACGTCACGCTGTCTTCCCGGCCAGCCGATCGGGCCGAGCTGGAGGCCTTCCTGATGCGCGAATTTTTCCCGCCGGCTCGCTAGCCGAGGCGGGAGTGAGGGCGGCGATCGCCGCCGCGCGCTTTACTTCGCGGCCGGTTTCGCGGCCTGCTTCTTCAGTTTGTCGGCCAGCTTGGCTTCGCGCGCCAGGGTCTTTTTGACCTTTTCTTTTTTGCGCCGTGTCTGGACTGTTTTGGAGTGACTCATGGTTGTTCCGATCGATGGAAAGTGGGATGACCCTCTAGT
>JBBQVP010000056.1:0-23298 GCA_038211455.1 Burkholderiales bacterium | reverse complement strand
TGGTGGCCAAGGGCGGAATCGAACCACCGACACACGGATTTTCAATCCGCTGCTCTACCGACTGAGCTACTTGGCCGTACGGGACGCGCCGGAGAACACCGCCGCGTTGCGCAAGGCTGCGGATTATAAAGGAAAATAACGGTTCCGGAAAAGAAAAAGGCACCAGACTTCGGTGCCTTAAGGGACAAACAACTGTCCAAGGAGGGAGACACGACTGACGCTCCGGACGTAAATCCGCAGTGCCTGACGGTCCAGTTGCAGACTAGACCTTTCGTGTCGGCACTGCCTTACGCAGCGCTTTCATCTTTCTGACGCGGGATGGCGTCGATTTTTCTCCTGGTGTCTCGTTTCCCCTCTGTGGCGCAGCCAAGTGCGGGCGGTACGCGGCAGCTTGCGCAGCGCCCGAGGTTTCGCTCTGCAAACGGATGCAGAAACCGGGCAAAAAAAGGGGCGCCATAAGCGCCCCTTTTTGCATGCGATTCGCTTTGTGGGCGAATTACATGTCCATGCCACCCATCCCGCCCATGCCACCCATGCCACCCATGCCACCCATGTCCGGCATGCCGCCACCGCCACCCTTCTTGTCTTCGACCAGCTCGGCGACCATTGCATCGGTCGTGAGCATCAGGCCGGCGACTGAAGCGGCGTTCTGCAGCGCGGTGCGCGCGACTTTGGTCGGATCGATAACGCCCATCTCGACCATGTCACCGTACTCACCGGTCTGCGCGTTGTAGCCAAAGTTACCCTTGCCTTCGGCAACCTTGTTCATCACCACCGAGGGCTCTGCACCCGCGTTGGCAACGATCTGGCGCAGCGGCTCTTCCAGGGCGCGCAGCACGATCTTGATGCCGGCTTCCTGGTCGTGGTTGTCGCCCTTCAGCTTGCCCAGGGTCGAGCGGGCGCGGATCAGTGCCACACCGCCGCCAGGGACAACGCCTTCTTCCACCGCGGCGCGGGTCGCATGCAGCGCGTCCTCGACACGGGCCTTCTTCTCTTTCATCTCGACTTCGGTCGCGGCGCCGACTTTGATCACCGCAACGCCGCCGGCCAGCTTGGCCACGCGTTCCTGCAGTTTCTCGCGGTCATAGTCGCTGGTCGCTTCTTCGATCTGCACGCGGATCTGCTTGACGCGCGCCTCGATGCCTTTCTTCTCGCCGGCACCGTCGATGATCGTGGTGTTTTCCTTGCCGCACTCGACCTTCTTGGCGTGGCCGAGGTCCTTCAGCGTGGCGTTCTCCAGCTTGAGGCCGAGCTCCTCGCTGATGACCGTGCCGCCCGTCAGGATGGCCATGTCTTCCAGCATCGCCTTGCGACGATCACCGAAGCCCGGGGCCTTGACGGCGCAGGTCTTGAGGATGCCGCGGATGTTGTTAACCACCAGCGTGGCAAGCGCCTCGCCTTCGAGTTCCTCGGCGATGATCAAGAGGGGCCGTCCGGCCTTGGCAACCTGCTCCAGCAGCGGCAGCAGTTCGCGGATCGACGAGATCTTCTTGTCGTGCAGCAGGATGAACGGGTCTTCCAGCAGCGCGATCTGCTTTTCCGGATTGTTGATGAAGTAGGGCGACAGGTAGCCGCGATCGAACTGCATGCCTTCAACGACTTCGAGCTCGTTGTCGAGCGATTTGCCGTCTTCGACGGTAATCACGCCTTCCTTGCCAACCTTGTCCATCGCGTCGGCAATGTTCTTGCCGATGTCGGCATCCGAGTTCGCCGAGATCGAACCGACCTGGGCGATTTCCTTGGACGTCGTGCAGGGCTTGGAGACTTTCTTCAGTTCCTCGACCACCGCGATCACGGCCTTGTCGATGCCGCGCTTGAGGTCCATCGGGTTCATGCCGGAGGCAACGTACTTCATGCCTTCGCGGACGATGGCCTGGGCCAGCACCGTGGCGGTCGTCGTGCCGTCACCGGCGACATCCGAGGTTTTGGAGGCGACTTCCTTCACCATCTGCGCGCCCATGTTCTCGAACTTGTCCTTCAGTTCGATTTCCTTGGCGACCGAGACACCGTCCTTGGTCACCGTGGGGGCGCCGTAGGAGCGCTCGAGGACCACGTTGCGGCCCTTGGGGCCCAGCGTGACTTTGACCGCGTCGGCCAGGATGTTGAGTCCATGGACCATCTTGACGCGCGCACTTTCGTGGAATCGTACTTCTTTTGCAGGCATTGTTACTTCTCCTGAATCTTGAATAGGGGGTTAAACGTTTGAGCGGAACGGATCAACGCGCGATTACGCGCCTTCGACCACGCCCATGATGTCTTCTTCGCGCATCACGAGCAGTTCCTCGCCCTTGACCTTGACGGTCTGGCCGCTGTACTTGCCGAACAGGACGCGGTCACCAACTTTGACGTCGAGCGGCGAGAGCTTGCCGTCGTCGTTCTTCTTGCCTTTGCCGACGGCAACGATTTCGCCCTGATCGGGCTTTTCGGCTGCTGTGTCGGGGATAACGATACCGGACGCGGTTTTGCGCTCTTCTTCGATGCGCTTGACGATCACGCGGTCATGCAGGGGACGAATTTTCATTCGTGTCTCCATTTATATATAAATCAACGAGATAAAAGTTCCTATCGACAGACAGGGACTCAACTGAAAGAGGCGAGAGGATTGTTAGCACTCATCCCTCTTGAGTGCTAATAATAAGGCCGTTCAGCCAAAATTACAAGACTAAGCGAGCAAAAATTGCTACTGCCGCCGCTCCCGTAGAATCCCACCTCATGAATATTCAATGGTTTATCCGACTTCTCGCCATCCTCTGCACCAGCATATCAATGGGCGCTGCGGCGCAGGGAGGCAAATCCCTGCCAGCGCAGGTAAGCAAGGCCCTGCGTGCTGCAGGCATCCCGGAGGCCAGCGTATCGATCGCCGTACAAACCGTTGACGGTGCGTACCCGCTCCTGAGCGTCAACGGCGACCAGCCGATGAATCCGGCCTCGACAATGAAGTTAGTGACCACTTTTGCAGGGCTTGAGCTGCTTGGCCCGGCCTATCGGTGGCGTACCGATGCTTTCCTGAACGGACCGCTGAAAGAGGGCGTTGTGGAGGGCGACCTGGTCCTCAAGGGTTACGGCGACCCCAAGCTCACACTCGAGGCGTTCTGGCTGTTGTTGCGCGACCTGCGCGCACACGGGCTGAAGGATATCCGCGGGAACCTGCTTCTCGACCGCAGCTACTTCGCAACCGGGCCGCACGACCCGGCCCGCTTCGACGGGGAAGCGCTGCGCCCCTACAACGTCGGTGCCGACGCGCTGCTGCTTAATTTCAAGTCGGTGCGGTTCCAGTTCTCCGCCGATCCGCAGCAGGGTGCGCTACGCATTTCCGCGGAACCGCCGATCGTGGATGTGGTGAACGTGGTGCGGATCACGGCAGGTGGCTGCGGCGACTGGCGAGAGCGCCTGAATGCAAGCTTCCAGGCACCCGCCTCCGGCCCAAGGGCCGTATTCACCGGCGGCTATGCGGCGAGCTGCGGGGAGCACCACTGGCACGTCGCGCTGCTTGACCCGAATGCCTACGCGGACGGCCTCTTCCGCCGCCTCTGGGAACAACTCGGCGGTACGTTCTCCGGTGCGACGCGGGACGGCACGGCGCCACCGGACGCGAAGCCCCTTGCCTCGCTGGAATCGCCCTCCCTCGCCGAAGTCGTGCGCGACATCAACAAGTTCAGCAACAACGTGATGGCGCGCCAGCTCTACCTCACGATCGCCGCCGAGAACGGCGGTGCGCCCGGCACCGAGTCCAACGGGCAGCGCGCGATCAAGGCGTGGCTGGCGGCGAAAGGGCTGGCAATCCCGGAACTCGTGATCGAAAACGGCGCCGGGCTCTCGCGTGTCGACCGGATCAGCGCCAGGAGTCTGACCGCGTTGCTGGTCGCCGCATTCCGGAGCCCGGTGATGCCGGAACTGGTCGCTTCCCTTCCACTAGTGGCGGTGGATGGCACCATGCGGCGGCGCATGAAGAACGCGGCGATCGCCGGTCATGCGCACATCAAGACCGGAACACTCGCCGACGCGCGCGCGGTCGCGGGCTACGTACTCGACCGCGCCGGGCGCCGCCATGCCGTGAGCATGATCGTCAACCACCCGAACGCAGCGCTCGCCCAGCCGGCACAGGACGCACTGCTCAACTGGGTCTACGAGTTGAACTAGGCCGGTAGCGGTTTTTCGCCACCCAGAGCCAGCCATCCGCGGATCACGCGATAGGCGACCCAGATGCCCGTGGCGACCCAGAGCGCGAGCGCAAACAGTATCCCGATCAACGTGATCCACAGCGCCACGCCAACCAGGCACCACAGCGCCGCGAACCAGAATGTGCGTATCTGCCAGCGGAAATGCGATTCGAGGAATGTCCCCGCTGCCTCGGAGCGCTTCACGTAATTCAGGATCACTGCAATGATCGAGGGCCAGCCGAGCAGGAACGCGGTTACTACGAACATCGGCGTGATGATCCCTGCGAGGACCGAAAACGCATGCAGCGCGTAAATCACATGCGTCCAGGCCTTGAGGCCTTCCAGTGGGTCCTCGCCGTTCACAGGCCGAGATCCTTCCACAGGGCATCCACGCGCTTTTTGACCACCGTATCCATTGCGATCGGCGTGCCCCAGGCACGCGTGGTTTCACCCGGCCACTTGTTCGTCGCGTCGATCCCCATCTTCGAGCCGAGCCCGGACACGGGGCTGGCGAAGTCGAGGTAGTCGATCGGCGTGTTCTCCGCGATCAGCGTGTCGCGCGCCGGGTCGACGCGGGTGGTGATCGCCCAGATCACCTCCTTCCAGTCGCGCACGTTCACGTCGTCGTCGGTGACTACGATGAACTTGGTGTACATGAACTGGCGCAGGAAGCTCCATACCCCGAACATCACGCGCTTCGCGTGGCCCGGGTACTGCTTTTTCATGCTCACGATCGCCATCCGGTACGAGCATCCCTCGGGCGGCAGGTAGAAGTCGACGATCTCGGGGAATTGCTTGACGAGCAGCGGCACGAACACTTCGTTCAGCGCCACTCCGAGCATCGCCGGCTCGTCCGGCGGCTTGCCGGTGTAGGTGCTGTGATAGAGCGGCGCGCGGCGCAGGGTCATGCGCTCAATGGTCAGCACCGGGAACGTGTCGACTTCGTTGTAGTAGCCGGTGTGGTCGCCGAACGGGCCTTCGGGCGCCGTGTCGCCCGGATGGATCGCACCCTCGAGCACGACTTCGGCGCTGGCCGGCACCTGCAGGTCGCTGCCGATGCACTTGACCAGCGTGGTGCGCGCGCCGCGCAGCAGCCCGGCAAACTGGTACTCACCCAGCGCATCCGGCACCGGCGTGACCGCCGCCAGCAACGTGGCCGGATCCGCGCCGAGCACCACCGCCACCGGGAATGGCTCACCCGGATGCGCGCGCTGGTGATCGCGAAAATCAAGCGCGCCGCCCCGGTGCGCGAGCCAGCGCATGATCAACCGGTTCGGCCCGATGACCTGCTGCCGGTAGATGCCGAGGTTCTGGCGCAGCTTCGAATCCGGCAGGCCCTGCGGCCCGCGCGTTACGCTGAGGCCCCAGGTAATCAGCGGCCCCGCATCGCCCGGCCAGCAGGTCTGGATCGGCAGTTGCGACAGGTCTACGTCGCGGCCTTCGCGCACCTCTTCCTGGCAGGGTGCCGAGGACACGACCTTTGGCGCCATATCGAATACTTTTTTCGCCAGCTGCCCGAGCTCGGGCAGACGCTCCCAGAGGTCCTTGAAGCCCTTGGGCGGCTGCGGCTCCTTCATTGACGCAAGCAGACGTCCGATGTCGCGCAGTGAGCGCGCATCACCGTCCGCCCCATCGGCGCCGGGCTCGACGCCCATGGCGAGGGCCACCCGCCGCACGCTGCCGAACAGGTTGCAAAGCACCGGTATCGTGTGTCCGGCCGGCTTCTCGAACAGGATCGCCGGCCCGCCCGCGCGCAGCACCCGGTCGCAGATCTCGGTCATCTCGTATTTCGGCGACACTTCGACGGGCACGCGTCTCAACTCCCCTCGCGCTTCGAGCTGGGTGATGAAGTCGCGCAGGTCGGTGTAATGCATGCGCTAGCGTCCCCTGGCCAGATGCGCAGCGACCGACTCGGCGAATTCGAACAGGTCAGGGTCGCGTCCGCGCGAAGCGAATGTCCGCTCGGCCGCCCCGGAAGAAACCGTCAACACGGTATTGCCGATCCATCCGGGGATCATCCAGGAAACACCGCGCAGGCCGACCACCAAGCCCAGCACCGGGAGCAGCCGGACACAAAAATCCAGTGCCTCAAGCGCCGCCGGAAGAAACGCCCCGCCACCCTGCGACTGCGTGTTGATTTCGGAGAATCCCAGGGCGACCAGCGAGTGCATCGGCCAGTACGACCCCACCACGACCAGCGCGATGAAGAGCAGGATCCCTCCCCAGCGCAGGCGTCCCGCATCGCGCTCGAACCCGGCGCGCAGCGCGCCCAGCCGGTCCAGCGGCATCACCTCGAAGAAATCGCCCGCGCGGTGCTCGAGCCGCGTTGCGAACAGCGCAAGGTGCGAGCCACGCAGCTCGCCGCGCCGGAACTCGAACGTCGCCAGCGCCGAATCGCCGGCCGGGCGGCCGGGCGCGGGCGGGCTCACCGCAACCCCGGAGTCGGGTAGGACAGCAAGATCCCGCAAAAGATGACGGCGCCCACCCAGTTGTTGTGCATGAAGGCCTTGAAGCAGCGCTCGCGCGAGCGGTTGCGAATCAGGGACCAATGATAGCCCATGAGTATCGCAGCCACGCCGAGCCCCGCGTAGTAGGCAACGCCCATCCCCAGCAGCACGCCTGCCGCAGCGAGTGAGGCGAGCATCGCGGCATAGAAGGACATTACGCCGGCCACATCGAAGCGCCCCAGCGCGATCGCCGCGGTGCGAATGCCGATGCGCAGGTCGTCGTCGCGGTCGACCATCGCGTACTCGGTGTCGTAGGCAAGCGCCCAGAAGATGTTGGCGACGAGCAGCAGCCAGCACACGGGAGGAAGCGCATCGGTGACGGCGGCGTAGGCCATTGGGATGCCGAAGCCGAACGCCACACCGAGGTAGGCCTGCGGCAGCCAGAAGAACCGCTTGGTGAACGGATAGGTCGCGGCAATGAACAGCGCGACGAAGGAGAGCCCGATCGCAAGCGGCGAGAGGAACAGGACCAGCCCGAACGCGACCAGCGCAAGTACGGCGGCCACGGCGAGCGCCTCGCGCGGGCGGATCTCGCCCGCGACGATGGGCCGCCTGCGCGTGCGCTCGACATGCGCATCGAAATTCCGGTCGGCATAGTCGTTGATCGCGCAGCCGGCAGAGCGCATGAGGAGCGTGCCGAACGCGAAGATGAGCACGATATGCACCTGTGGCCGCCCCTCCGAGGCGAGCCACACGGCCCATAGCGTGGGCCACAGCAGGAGCAGCGTGCCGATCGGCTTGTCGAGCCGGATCAGCCGCATATAGGCGTCGAGCCGGGCGAAGATCGCTGCGCGGTTCATGGGCGGATTATCACACCCGCGCGAACTCCTGCCGGCTGCCCAGCCAGCGCTCGACATGCGCGCGTGCCTCCGCAGGAAACTGCGCGAGCATTTCTTCGGCGCCCTCGCGCGCAAGCGCGATCATCGGCTCGTCCTTTTCCAGGTCCGCAAAGCGCAGTAGCGGCGCGCCGCTCTGCCTCTCGCCAAGGTATTCGCCCGGGCCGCGCAGATGCAAGTCTGCGCGCGCCACCTCGAACCCGTCGGCGTTCTCGTAGATCACCTTCAGGCGCGCGCGCGCCATCTGCGACAGCGGATCGGCATACAGCAGCACGCAGTCGCTCGCCTGGCTGCCGCGCCCGACGCGCCCGCGCAGCTGGTGCAGCTGGGCAAGGCCGAAACGCTCGGCATGCTCGATCACCATCAGGGAGGCATTCGGCACGTCCACACCGACTTCTATCACCGTGGTACAGACCAGCAGTTGCAGCGCATTGTCCTTGAACGCAGCCATGGTCGCGGCCTTGTCGACGGAGGGCATGCGGCCGTGAAGCAGGCCGACCGCAAGCTCGGGAAACTCGGCGCACAGTTCCGCGTGCGCATCCAGCGCGGTCTGGAGTTCCATGGCCGGCCCGCGCGCCCCGCCGCCCTGCACGCCGCCGCCCTCGCTCTGCTCGATCAGCGGGCACACCCAGTAGGCCTGCTGCCCCGCGGCGCACGCGGCACGGATGCGCGCGAGCACCTCGCCGCGGCGGGCATTGGCGACCAGCCGGGTCTTCACCGGCGTGCGGCCTGGCGGCAGTTCGTCGATCACCGAGACGTCCAGGTCCGCGTAATAGCTCATCGAGAGGGTGCGCGGGATCGGAGTCGCGCTCATCATCAGCTGGTGCGGGACCACGCCTTCGGCGTCGGCCTTCTTCCTCAGCGCGAGCCTCTGCTGCACGCCAAAGCGATGCTGCTCGTCGACCACGGCCAGGCCCAGACGGGCGAAATCCACGCCCTCCTGGAACAGCGCATGCGTGCCGATCGCAATCCCGGTGTCGGATGCCGCCACCGAAGCCAGCGCCGCGCGCTTGTCCTTCTTTCCCAGGCCCCCGTGCAGCCAGGCGATCTTCACACCCAGCGGGCCCAGCCATTCGCTGAACTTGCGGTAGTGCTGTTCGGCGAGGATTTCGGTGGGCGCCATCACGGCCGCCTGCCATCCGCTGTCCACCGCAGCCAGCGCGGCCAGCGCGGCGAGGATCGTCTTGCCGCTGCCGACGTCGCCCTGCAGGAGCCGCTGCATTGGATGGCGCTCTGCGATGTCAGCATTGATTTCGCCCAGGCAGCGCTGCTGCGCGCCCGTGAGGCGGAACGGCAGCGCACCGAGGAAGCGTTTCAGGAGCGGCCCGCCGGTATCGAGCGCGGGTGCGGTGCGGCTGCGGCGGGCGAGATAGTGCATGCGCATCGACAACTGCTGCGCGAGCAGCTCGTCGAACTTCACGCGTTGCCAGGCCGGATGCGTGCGCTCGGTGAGCGCCGCCGGATCGATGCCCGGCGGCGGCAGGTGCAGCAGGCGCACGGCGGCGGCGAAATCGTGCAATCGATAGCGGGCGCGCAGCGCGGGCGGGATCGAGTCCCCCAGCGGCTCGGTCGCCAGTGCGTCGAGCGCGGCCGCGCGCAGCGCAGGCTGCGAAACGCCGGCCGTTGCCGGATAGACCGGCGTGAGCGTTGCGGGCAGCGGCGTCCCCGGCGCCACCAGCTGGTAGCGCGGGTGCGACATTTCGGCGCCCATGCGGCCAATCCGCACTTCGCCGAACGCGCGCACATGCAATCCATCGGCAATTGCGCGCTCGAACTGCTTTTGCTGGCTGGGATAAAAATTGAAGAACCTCAGCGCCAGCGGCACTTCGCCGGCCTCGGCGCGCACCATCAACTGGCGGCGCGGGCGGTAGGTGATCTCCACGTCGCGCAGCGCAGCCTCGACCGCGACCGGCATGCCGGGTGGCGCAAGGTCGGGGGGAGTGAGCGCGGTTTCGTCCTCATAGCGCATCGGCAGGTGCAGCACCAGGTCGAAGCGCGAGCGAATACCCAGCTTCTCGAGTTTCTTCGCAAACCCGCCCGCAGCCCTGGCTGCGCGGCGCGGTGCCGGCTTGGACCCGGGCTTTGCTGCGCTCACCCCGCGTACAGGATCGCGTCGATCTCGACCAGTGCGCCGCGCGGCAGGCTCGCCACCCCGATCGCGGCGCGCGCCGGGTAGGGCTCCCGCAGGTAGCGCGCCATAACCTCGTTCACGCGCGCGAAGTGCGCGAGATCGGTCAGGTAGACCGTCATGCGCACGGTATTTTCCAGGCTCAGGTCCGCAGCGAGTGCGATTGCGGCAAGGTTGCGGAACACACGGTCGATCTGCGCATCGATGCCCTCCACCAGCTGCATCGTCGCCGGATCGAAGCCGATCTGGCCGGAAATGTAGAGTGTGTCGCCTGCACGGATCGCCTGGGAGTAGGTTCCGATCGCTGCGGGCGCTTCCTTCGAGTGGATTGCGTTTTTCATTCGACAGGTAGAATCGTTCCGTGATGACGCGCCTATCTTAGCCCAAGTGAACACGACCCTGATCGCCGGCCTGGAAAAGCTGCTCGGGACTCCGCGGGACGGCGCCCTGCTGCGTTTTTCCCTGGGCAACGAGTACCTGAAGGGCGGGGACGCGGCGACCGCGGCAAACCACCTTCGCGAGGCCGTGACGCGCGACCCCGGCTACTCGGCCGCATGGAAGCTGCTCGGACGCGCGCTCGCGGAAGCGGGGCGCGCACCCGAAGCGCTGGAGGCCTACCGCAACGGCATCGAAGCCGCGCGCAGGAAAGGCGACAAGCAGGCCGAGAAGGAAATGACGGTGTTCGCGCGCCGGCTCGAGAAAACCGGCGGCACAGATACCTAGGGACCGACTGTCAGTCTCAGTCGCGCAGGGTTTCGAAGATGTCGCGGAAATCCACGACGCACTCGCTGAACGCGGCGAGTAGCGCTGGATCAAAGTGCGCGGGACGCGCCTTGCTGTCCCCGACCAGGATGCTGCTCGCCGCCCCGGCGTGATCGAGTGCCGGCTTGTAGGGCCGGTGGCAGCGCTGGGTATCGTAGGTATCGCACAGCTTGGTAATGCGTGCCGCCAGCGGGATCGACTCCGCCTTCAGCGCCTTCGGGTAGCCGCTGCCGTCCCAGTGCTCGTGGTGAGCCCGCGCGATGTCCGCGGCCATCGCCAGGTAGGGTGAGGAATTCAGGGCGAGCATCTGGCCGCCGATTTCGGTGTGCGTCTTCATCTCCGTCCATTCGTCCGGAGCGAGCGCGGCGGGTTTGTTCAGGATCCGGTCCGGGATGCCGATCTTGCCGATGTCGTGCAGCTGGCTCGCATACCCGATCGCAGTGCAGAATTCCGCGTCCAGGCCCAGACGCTGCGAGAGGTGCGTCGCGTACAGTCCCATGCGCTTGACGTGCGCGCCGGTTTCGTCGTCCCGGTACGCCGCCGCGCGGATCAGCGTGCGGATCGTTTCCCGGTTGCTGCGCTCCAGTTCGACGGTGCGCAATTCGACCCGACGCTCCAGGACCGCGTTCTGCCCTGCGAGCTGGTCCTGGATGCGTTTCATGCGCAGCAGGTTCTGGACCCTGACTTTTAGTTCGAGCCGGTCCACCGGCCGGCTGAGGAAATCATCCGCCCCGGCGGCAAGTCCCTTGATGCGCGAACCCTTGTCTTCCAGCGACGAGACGATCACGATCGGCACGTTGCGCGTGCGTTCGAGCGCCTTCAGGCGGCGCGCGACCTCAAAGCCATCCATGCCCGGCATGAGGACGTCAAGGATCACCAGGTCCAGCGGATGCTCGGCAGCGATCGCAAGCGCCTCTTCGCCCCCGGTTGCGACCAGTGTCTTGTGTCCCTGGGTCTGCACGACCAGGGTCATGAGCTCGCGCGTCAGCGCCTGATCGTCGACGATCAGTATCTGAGCTTGCGCGGGATTGCCTGGATTTTCGGTTTCGCTTTCCATGTGGGAGCGGATTGTCCTCTGATTTCGCCACTCGGGCGCGCGCCGCATCGAATCACAAACCGCTTTTTTCCCGCGCGTCCTTGACCTTGCGTTCAGGCGGCACTTACGATCTGCTACCGCGAACCCGAGACTGTGATGGCCATGGACGAAGCGATGACTCCCGGTACTGGATGGAAAGAGCAAATCACTGCCGACGAAGCGCGACGGTTTGCCGAGTACGGCCAGGTATTCGCGGAGATCCAGTCCCGCAAGTCGAAGAAGTACGGACCCGGGCGCGCGCTGCATCGCAAGCAGCTGACGGCAGCGCACGGGACGCTGGAGATCGCCGCGGATTTGCCGGAGTTCGCACGCCAGGGCATTTTTTCCGCCGCGGGAAAATTCCGGGTTCAGGTGCGCCTTTCCAACGGCGGTTTTGATGCCGCGCCCGACCGCGTGCCGGACATCCGCGGCTTTGCGCTGCGGATCCTCGGCGTGAAGGGAGACTCGGCGCTGGGCAATGGCCCGGCAAAGAGCCAGGACTTCCTGCTCATCAACCAGGAGAGCTTTGCGTTTCCCAAAAGCGACGAATTCGTGGCGTTCGCGCAAGCCGCCTCGAATGGGCACGGCGCCCTGCTCGGGTTTCTCTTCAAGCGCTACGGGCTGTTCGGCGCACCCGCGCGCCTGGTGAAGATGGCAAAGGCGATGGGGCGCGCGTTCGGCGGATTTGCCGTCGAGCAATTGTTCAGCGCTGTGCCAATTGCAAACGGCGCGTACGCGGTCCGGGTGCGGCTCGTGCCGGATGCCGCCAACGGCATCGCCGACCCGGCGGCCAGGAACGACTGGGGAGCGGATTTCTCGCGGCGCCTGGCGAAAAAACAACTGGCCTGGGACCTGCAACTCCAGCCCTTCGTCAGCGAGTCGCTCACGCCGGTCGAGGACGCATCAGTCAGTTGGCCATCGCCCTACACCAGCGTCGCCCGGCTTACCTTGCCGATTCAGGACACCGGCTCCGCAGAGGGTCAGGCACTGGCGAAGGAAGTGGCCGCAGGCGTTTTCGACCCCTGGCAGGGACTAGCCGCGCATCGCCCGTTGGGTGACGTCCAGCGAGCAAGGAAGGTGGTCTATTTCGCGAGCCAGCAGGGACGCGGCGCCGGTTAGCGGGCGCGCGGCCCATGCCAGATAGGCCGCAAGTCATTGAGATTAGTGGTGGAGTGGAAGGGGATCGAACCCTCGACCTTCGCATTGCGAACGCGACGCTCTCCCAACTGAGCTACCACCCCACTGAGAGGGCGCGGATTGTAACCCATGCGGCGAAAGCCGACAAACCCTGCCCCACCCCCCATGACCGGTTTGTCGCCGCCCTTCCCGCGCGGCTATCATTGCCGCCTGCCTGACAACGGGCGCTTCACTTTGGAGAAGTCAGATGGAGATTTCGCCGCCCTTCGGCTACAAGAACGTGGTTCCGCTCTACAAGAACCAGAAGGTTCGCCTGCTCGCCCCCGGCGAGGTGCCGCCGTTTGCGCGCGACCTGAATGCCATCCCGATCAGCTACAGCGAGTTCGGGGTCGTGTCGCACGACTACCCGATCGTGTTCACCAGCGGCGACAACGGCAAGACGTATGCCCCGGTCGCCATCCTCGGCATGACCGGTGGCGAGAACCTGTTCGTCAAGGATGGGGTGTGGGCCGAGCGCGTGTATGTGCCCGCCTATGCGCGCCGCTTTCCGTTCTGCATGGCGCGCGTGACGATGGACAAGGTCGAACAGAAGGACCGGCTGATCTGCGTGGAACAGGAGTTCTCCGGGACGGAGGGCGAAGCGATGTTCGACGACAAGGGAGAGCCACTGCCGAAGTGGAAGGAGATTGAGAAGCTCCTCTCGGAATACGAGAAGGACCTCGAGCGCAGCCGGGAATTGTGCGAGATCGTGTCCGACTACGGTTTGCTTGAACCGTTCACCATGCAGGCGACCCCGGCCTCGGGCGCGCCCCTGCAACTCACAGGAATGTACCGGGTCGACGAAACGAAAATTGAGCATCTCAACGCGAGCCAGCTGAAGAACCTGGTGAGGAAAGGCGTGCTCGGCAGGATCTACACGCACCTGGTCTCGCTCGACAATTTCAACCGGCTGCTTTCGCGCAAGGGCGCCCTCGCTGCGTGAGGGCTGCGCTGCCGGGCGCAGCTACTTCATCAGCCCCTGCTTCTCGATGAAGCCGACGATCACATCCAGCCCCTGCCCGGTCTTGAGGTTGGAGAACACGAAAGGCCGCTCGCCGCGCATTTTCTTCGCATCCCGGTCCATCACCTCAAGCGAGGCGCCGACCATCGGCGCGAGATCGATCTTGTTGATGATCAGCAGGTCGGACTTCATGATCCCCGGCCCGCCCTTGCGCGGGATCTTGTCCCCGGCAGCCACGTCGATCACGTAGAGCGTCAGGTCCGAGAGCTCCGGGCTGAAGGTCGCGGCGAGGTTGTCGCCACCGGATTCGATGAAGATGATCTCAAGGTCGGTGAAGGCACGGTTGAGCCGCGCGACCGCTTCGAGGTTGATCGATGCGTCCTCGCGGATCGCGGTGTGCGGGCAGCCGCCGGTCTCAACACCGATGATGCGCTCGGGCGCGAGCGCCTCGTTTTTCACCAGGAACTGCGCGTCCTCCTCGGTGTAGATGTCGTTGGTGACCACGCCGAGGTTGTACTTGCCGCGCAGGCTGCGGCATAGCGCGAGGGTCAGCGCGGTCTTGCCCGAACCCACCGGTCCGCCGATCCCCACGCGCAGCGGTTGCGTCTTGTCCATGTCAGCAAGTTCCTCTGTATGCCGCTACAGGAGCGGGCTTTTCGAAAAAAATGTCAGTAAGTCCCGGTTTGGCCGCTACGACCTGAACAGCCGCGAATACTGGATCTCGTGGCGGGAGGATGCGATCGCGAGGCCGGGTGAAAAGTTGGCGAAGGCCGAAGGTTCCGCGAGAAGCGCCTGGTCGGCGATCGCCGGCAACCGATCGCCGAGGGCCAGGAGCATCCGCTGCCCGTCGGTCTGGCCCAGCGGGACCGCCTTCAGCGCCGCCATCACCTGGTTTTCCAGCCACGACCAGAGATAGGCGACGAGCGCCTCGCGCGCCGGGAGATCCCATTGCGCCACCGCGAAGGTGAACGCGGCCGGAAAGGAGATCTCGCCCATGTCCTTGAGCTCGCGCAACGCCTGCGCGTCGAATCCGCACGCGTCAGCACCGAGTTCGGCCATCAGGCGGCGCATCGAATAGCCCATCTGCAATGTCTCGGCGCGCAACTCCGCCGTTTCGCGCGCGGCGAGAAACCAGTCGTCGAGTTCGCGCACGCTGGCGTGATCGCCGGCTCGCCAGGCAGCGTGCAGCCGGCACCAGAGCGGCGCCTCGAACCGCGCAAGGTTTAATGACAGGGCGTCTCCGATCCACAGCGATGCTGTCGCCGCATCCGCAATCGTTCCTGCCTCAACCGCCGACTCCAGGCCCTGCGAATAGCTGTACGCACCGACCGGCAGGGCTGGGCTGGCGAGCTGCAGCAGGCGCGCGAGCCCGCGCTGCGCCGTGGCGCTCACTTCGGCTTGTGTCCGTGGGCGTGATCGTGATCGTCGTGATGGTCGTGCCCGTGATCGTGCCCATGCGCGTGATCGTGATCGTGGTCGTGCGCGTGATCGTGGTCGTGATCGTGATCTTCATGCGCTCCGTACTGATGGATCTTCCCGCCGTGTCCCTGCTCGTCATCGCTGTGCCGGTGCGCGCCACCATAGGCCCCGGCTTCTGGCTCGAAGGCCGAGTCCATCGCCTCGATGGCCGCCCCCAGGCCCCTGAGCATCTCCTCGAGCACGTGGTCCGCCGCGATTCGCAGGAACCCCTCCCCAACCTGCACGGGCACGTGCCGGTTGCCCAGGTGGTACGCGGCCCGGGTGAGGTCCTGCGGGGTCGCGCAGGTGATATGCAGGACCCGCTCGGATTGCGCGACCACCTCGACCACGCGACCATCGCTCACCACGACGAGGTCGCCACCGCGCAGGATCTCGCCACGCGGCAGCATCAGGGCCACTTCCTCGCCCGATGCAAGCCGGGTGCGCAGCCGGCTTTTCTGGCGCGCATCGAACGGCAACTCCAGCCGGCCTTTCACTTCGAGCCGGTACGCCCCGCGCGGGATCTTGAGCTTGGCCTTGATTTCAAGCATCGCGTGTCCGCTGATCAGAAAAGGAAGTAGCGCTGCGCCATCGGCAGCACTTTTGCGGGCTCGCACATCAGCAACTCACCGTCGGCCCGGACGAGGTAGTTCTCCGGATCGACATCGACTTTCGGCGTGTAGTCGTTGTGCACCATGTCTTTCTTGCCGATATTGCGGCAGTCCTTCACCGCCATCAGGGGCTTCTTCAGTCCCAGCCCCGCCACCAGCGGGTTCTTCAGTGCTGCCTGCGAGACAAAGGTCACCGAGGTCGCGAGTGCGCCGCCGAACGCGCCGAACATCGGCCGGTAGTGCACCGGCTGTGGCGTCGGGATGGACGCATTGGGGTCGCCCATCGCAGCCGCGGCGATCATCCCGCCCTTGAGGATCAGCGAGGGCTTGACCCCGAAGAACGCGGGCCGCCAGATGACCAGATCGGCCAGCTTGCCGACTTCGATCGACCCGACCACGTGGGAGATCCCCTGCGCAATCGCGGGGTTGATCGTGTATTTCGCGATGTAGCGCTTGACGCGCGCGTTGTCCGATTTAGCGCTGTCGCCCTTGAGCGTGCCGCGCTGCACCTTCATCTTGTGCGCCGTCTGCCAGGTGCGCAGGATCACCTCGCCCACGCGGCCCATGGCCTGGCTATCGGAGGACATCATCGAAAACGCGCCGAGGTCATGCAGGATGTCTTCCGCGGCGATCGTTTCGCGCCGGATGCGCGACTCGGCGAATGCGACGTCCTCGGCGATCGAGGGATCCAGGTGGTGGCAGACCATCAGCATGTCCAGATGCTCGTCCACGGTGTTGACCGTGTAGGGCATGGTGGGATTGGTTGACGAGGGCAGCACGTTTGGCTCGCCGCAGGCCTTGATGATGTCGGGCGCATGCCCACCCCCCGCACCTTCCGTGTGGAAGGTCGCAATCGTGCGCCCCTTGAAGGCTGCGATCGTGTTCTCCACGAACCCCGACTCGTTGATGGTGTCGGTGTGGATGGTGACCTGCACATCGTACTTGTCGGCCACGGCGAGGCAGTTGTCGATCGCCGCGGGCGTGGTGCCCCAGTCCTCGTGCAGCTTGAGTCCGTACGCGCCCGCCTCGACCTGCTCCGCAAGTCCTGCGGGAGTGCTTGCATTGCCCTTGCCCTGGAATCCGAGATTCATCGGGAAGGCCTCGGCCGACTGCAGCATGCTGAAGATATGCCAGGGTCCCGGCGTGCAGGTGGTCGCATAGGTGCCGGTCGCGGGCCCCGTGCCACCGCCCAGCATGGTCGTGATGCCGCTCATCAGCGCCTCCTCGATCTGCTGCGGGCAGATGAAGTGGATGTGCGCGTCGATTCCGCCGGCGGTGACGATCATGCCTTCACCCGCGATGATCTCGGTTCCCGGCCCGATGATGATCGTGATTCCCGGCTGCACGTCGGGGTTGCCGGCCTTGCCGATGCCGGCAATTCTCCCGCTCTTGATTGCGATGTCTGCCTTGACGATGCCCCAGTGGTCGACGATCAGCGCGTTGGTGATCACCGTGTCGGCCACCTCCTTCGAGGTGCGCTGGCTCTGCCCCATGCCGTCGCGGATCACCTTGCCGCCGCCGAACTTCACCTCCTCGCCGTAAATCGTGTAGTCCTTCTCGACTTCGATCCACAGCTCGGTGTCGGCCAGCCGCAGCCGGTCGCCAACCGTGGGGCCGAACATTTCCGCATATGCCTGGCGCCCGATCTTCATTTCGCACCTCCTTTCTTCGCCGCGCGCTTGGCCGGTTTGGCACGTGGCGCGGTCGGCGCCCGGCTTGCCTTGGGCGGAGCGGCATCCAGCCGGCCCATGACCTTGCCCTGGAACCCGTAGGCCTTGCGATCGCCCGCGTAGTCGACTAGCTCGACCGTGCGCGTCTGGCCCGGCTCGAAACGCACCGCGGTGCCGGCGGCGATGTTCAGGCGCATGCCGTAGGCGGCCTTGCGATCGAAGGACAAGGCGTCGTTGGTCTCGAAGAAATGGTAGTGCGAGCCGACCTGGATCGGCCGGTCGGCGGTATTCGCGACCTTCAGCGTCACCGTGCGACGGCCCTTGTTGAGCTCGATCGTGCCTTCCATGACCTGCATTTCACCTGGGATCATGACGGCCTCTTAAGGAATGGGATGGTGGACGGTGACCAGCTTGGTGCCGTCGGGAAACGTCGCCTCGACCTGGATCTCGGGAATCATCTCCGGCACACCTTCCATGACATCTTCGCGCGACAGCAGCGTGGTGCCGTAGCCCATCAACTCTGCCACCGAGCGCCCGTCGCGCGCGGCCTCGAGGATCGCCGCCGAAATATAGGCGATCGCCTCGGGGTAGTTGAGCTTCACGCCGCGTGCCTTGCGGCGTTCGGCCACCAGCCCGGCAGTGAAAATCAGCAGCTTGTCTTTTTCTCTTGGCGTCAGTTCCATGTGACTTTTCCTCGTTCAGCTGATGTTCAGCCGATGTTTAGTATGGCTTCGCCGATGCCCGGAAACCGCACCAGCACCGCGTCCCCCGGCGCCACGAATTCCATCCCGGTCCAGGATCCGGTCGTCACCAGGTCTCCACTGCGCAGCGCGCGGCCGCGTCGCGCACAATGTTGAACCGCCCAGGGCATGATCCTGAACGGGCTGCCCAGCGAATGCGTGCCGACGCGCTCGAGTTTCTTCACGCCGTTAACCCACAGTTGCGCATGCTGGGCCGCAAAGTCGACCGCGCGCCAGTCGCGTATTCCGGTGCCCGTGACCAGCGCGCCATTCAGTTGGAAGTCCGCGAGGCGGGCGAGGGCCGAGGCGCCGGTCCAGTCGGCAAGGCGCGTGTCGCACAGCTCGATGGTCACCAGCACCTCGTCGATCGCGTCGGCCAGTTCGTCCTCCTCCATCGCCCTCGCGCGCAGGGGCAGATCCTTGCCCAGCCGGAACGCCACTTCCGCCTCGATGCCGAGCATATGGAACGCGCCTGCCGGCACAACTGCCGGACTGGCAAGCACCTTGCCGATCGGCGCCGCGGTCGGCTCGACCTCCGGGCCCGGCGCGCCAGCCTTCCATACGCTCGCCCGGAGCCCCGGATGACGCGCGGCGAACACCAGGTCCTGGATGCGATAGGCCTCCTCGGCGGTCTGCAACCCCTCGGCAAACCCGATCTGTCTGTGCGCGGCCCAGGCGTCTGCGAACAGCGTGGCGATGGCGTGCGGGTCGATACGCATTCAGGTGCTCCAGATGCGCGGCTCGATCGCCGCGCATCCCTTCATCGCCGGACGCAACTGCGCCCATAACGCGAAGAAGTAGCGGCGCGCGTCCTCACCCGCATCGCCCAGCCAGCGCGCAATCAGCACACGCGGCAGGCGCGTCACCCCTGCGATCGCGCCCTCGCCCGCCGGCACCGCGCGGCACGCCGCCAGCACATCGTTGGAGATCTCGCGCCCTGCGGCGAGCAGCGTGCCGCACACCGCGTGGCCGTCCAGGCCCACCGGCGAGGCGAACAGCGGATCATCGCCCGCAACCTGCGCCTGCTCGGCCCAGAGCCGTTCGCCGTCGGCCCGGATCTCGGTGTTCTGCGTGAGCATCCCGCTGGCAAATCGCTGCCCGGAGGCGGCGCGGCCGAAACACAGGATCTCCCAGCCGGTGTAGGCCGCATCGCCTTCCAGATGTACGCGGGTTTTCATCTGCGCGACCGCGCCGTCGAACAGTATGGTTTCCTGCGGCAGCCATTCGAGCGAGGCGCCGGCCTCAAGCGTGAATTCCAGGTCCTGGCGCGCGGGCGAGCCTTGCGTGCGGTACCACTTTCCTGCGCCTGGCGTGGTCAGCAACGCGGCGCTCTGCGGGCCGAGCACTGCGTTCACCTGCAGAGTGTCGCCTCCCGCGATGCCGCCCGGCGGGTGGACCACGATGGTGTGGCAGGTTCCCTCGCCCTCGGGATACAGGTCGCGCTGCACGCGCAACGGCCCGCTGTGGCTGCGCCGCGCCAGCACGGTGCGTTCAGCTCGCCGCCGGTATTCCAGCGCGAGACGCGCCTCCCAATGAGGAGCACACAACGCGTGCTGCGGCGCATGGAAGGGCGCTTGGAGCAGAATCGCTTCGGCGGGAATCATGGCCGGCCATTATATGGCGAGCATCGAGCGCACGTTGTCGCGTTCCATGTCCGCGCCGCGCCCGGCCTTGACGACCTCGCCGCGCGACATCACGACATAGTGGTCGGCGAGCGCCTGCGCGAAGTCGTAGTACTGCTCGACCAGCAGGATCGCCATCTCCCCGCCCTTGGCAAGCGAGGCAATCACGTTGCCGATGTCCTTGATGATCGAGGGCTGGATGCCTTCGGTGGGCTCATCGAGGATCAGCAGCTTCGGGTCGGAGGCCAGCGCGCGCCCGATCGCGAGTTGCTGCTGCTGGCCGCCCGAGAGGTCGCCGCCGCGCCGGCGCAGCATGTCTTTCAGCACCGGGAACATCTCGAAGATGCGCGCCGGGATCTTCGCGGCGCCCGATTTCGTCGCAAGGCCCATCAGGAGGTTTTCCTCGACGGTGAGACGCGGAAAGATTTCGCGACCCTGCGGCACGTAACCCACGCCGAGCCGCGCGCGCTCATAGGGGGGCAGCTTGGCGATGTCGACACCCTCGAGCGTCAGGCTGCCCGAGCGGATCGGCACCAGGCCGACCAGGCACTTGAGCAGCGTGGTCTTGCCCACGCCGTTGCGCCCGAGGATCGTGGTGCAGGCCCCCTTGGGGATCTCGAAGCTCACGTCGCGCAGGATATGGCTGCCGCCGTAGAACTGGTTGAGGTTGGAGATCGTCAGCATCGTGGTTTAAGTATGTGGTGGAGGGTGCGAGGGGAGGCGACCTGAGCCTCCCCCTGCTTCCTATCTGCCTAAGTACACTTCGATGACGCGCTCGTTGTTCTGCACGACGTCCATCGGGCCTTCGGCCAACACGCTGCCTTCGTGCAGCACGGTCACCGTCCGCGCGATCGCGCCGACGAAATCCATGTCGTGCTCCACCACGATCAGCGAATGCTTCCCGGCGAGCGTGTTGAACAGCTCCGCGGTGCGCTCGGTTTCGGCGTCGGTCATGCCGGCGACCGGCTCATCCAGCAGCAGCAGGCGCGGCTCCTGCATCAGCAGCATGCCGATCTCCAGCCATTGCTTCTGGCCGTGCGACAGCAGTCCCGCTACGCGGTCCGGCGCATCGGCGAGCCGGATCAGCGCGAGGGTTTCCGCAATCAAGTCGCCCTGCACCGAATCGAGCTTCGCGCGCAGGCTGGCGCGCACGCGCTTGTCGGTCTTCATTGCGAGCTCGAGGTTCTCGAACACCGTATGCCGCTCGAACACGGTGGGCTTCTGGAACTTGCGGCCGATCCCTGCGTGCGCGATCTGCGGCTCGGTCATGCGCAGCAGGTCGATCGTCTGGCCGAAGAACGCGGTGCCGGAATCTGGGCGGGTCTTGCCGGTGATCACGTCCATCATCGTCGTCTTGCCCGCGCCATTCGGCCCGATGATGCAGCGCAGTTCGCCGGCTTCCACCGTGAGCGTCAGGTTGTTCAGGGCCTTGAAGCCGTCGAAACTGACCGTGATGTCATCGAGGTAGATGATCGGCCCGTGGCTGACGTCGAGCGTGTCGGTAATGACGCGGCCGCTGCCGACAGCAGCCGGGCCGCTGGTTCCCTGCTCTTCGTTTTCCACGGCCGGATTCATGCGGTGCGCGCCTTGATTTTCTGCCGCGTCAGTCTTTCCTTCAGCTGCGCGATCAGGCCGACCACGCCATTGGGCAGGAACAGGGTGACGAAGATGAAGATGGCGCCGAGGAAAAACAGCCAGTATTCAGGGAACGCTACCGTGAACCAGCTGCGCGCGCCGTTGACGATGAACGCGCCGAGGATCGCGCCGACGAGGGTGCCACGGCCGCCCACCGCGACCCAGATCGCGATCTCGATCGAGTTGGCCGGGGACATCTCACCGGGATTGATGATGCCCACCTGCGGCACGTACAGCGCGCCGGCAATGCCGCACAGCACCGCCGACAGGGTCCAGATGAACACCTTGTACCAGAGCGGGTCGTAGCCTGAGAACATGACGCGCGATTCCGCATCGCGGATCGCGGTCAGCACGCGCCCAAGCTTCGAGGTGACGATCCAGCGCGCGAGCACCAGCGTGCCGACCAGCGTGAGCCCGGAGAGAATGAACAGCGTCATGCGCATGCCCGGCGTGAAGATCGGAAAATCCAGGATGCGCTTGAAGTCGGTGAACCCGTTGTTGCCCCCGAACCCGGTGTCGTTGCGAAAGAAAAGGAGCATGAAGGCGAAGGTCATCGCCTGGGTGATGATCGAAAAGTACACGCCCTTGATGCGCGAGCGGAACGCGAAGTAGCCGAACACGAACGCCAGCAGCCCCGGAACCAGGACCACCAGGATCGCCGCGTACCAGAAATGGTCGGTGAAGCTCCAGTACCAGGGGTAGGCCTTCCAGTCGAGGAACACCATGAAGTCCGGAAGCGGGCTCTTGTAGACGCCGTCCAGGCCGATCGAGCGCATGAGGTACATGCCGAACGCGTAGCCCCCCAGCGCAAAGAAAAGACCATGCCCGAGCGACAGGATCCCCGTATAGCCCCAGATCAGGTCCATCGCCAGCGCCACGATGGCGTAGCACATGAGTTTGCCGATCAGCGAGACGCTGAAGTCCGACAGGTGGAACACGCTGCCCGCGGGCACCACGAGGTTGGCGAGCGGCGCGACCGCGCAGATCAGCGCCAGCGCCGCGGCGATCCCGCCCCAGCCCGAGGGCCCGAATAACGCGCCTCGAGACGGGCTATGCATCGGCAAACCGCCCCTTGAGCGCGAACATGCCCTGCGGGCGCTTCTGGATGAAGATGATGATGAACACCAGCACGATGATCTTGGCCAGCACGGCACCCGAAATGCCCTCGAGGAACTTGTTCACGATCCCGAGCCCCATCGCCGCATAGACCGTGCCGGCGAGCTGGCCGACCCCGCCGAGCACCACGACCATGAACGAATCGACGATGTAGCTCTGGCCCAGGTCCGGCCCGACGTTGCCGATCTGCGACAGCGCGCAGCCGGCCAGCCCGGCGATGCCGGAGCCCAGGCCGAAGCACCAGGTATCGATGCGGCCGGTGTTTACCCCGGTGCACGAGGCCATCGCGCGGTTCTGCGTGACGCCGCGCACGAACAGGCCCAGCCGCGTGCGGGTCAGCGCGAGCCAGACCAGAATCAGCACGAACGCCGAAAACCCGATGATCACGATACGGCTGTAGGGCAGCACGACGTTGGACAGCAGCTCGACCCCGCCCGACATCCAGACCGGGTTTTCCACCTGCACGTTCTGCGCGCCGAAGATTGTGCGCACCGACTGGATCAGGACCAGGCTGATGCCCCAGGTGGCCAGCAGTGTCTCAAGCGGCCGGCCGTAGAGGAAGCGGATCACGCCGCGCTCGAGGATCATGCCGACAGCAGCTGCGACCATGAACGAAGCCGGCACCGCGAGGAGCAGATACCAGTCAAACAGGTCCGGCGCGTTCGTGCGCACCAGCTTCTGCACGACGTAGGTGGTATACGCGCCGATCATGATCAGTTCGCCGTGCGCCATGTTGATGACGCCCATCAGCCCGTAGGTGATGGCCAGGCCGAGCGCCGCAAGCAGCAGGATCGACCCCAGCGACACGCCGCTGAACGCCTGCCCGATGCGCTCGCCGGTC
>JBBQVP010000055.1:0-23381 GCA_038211455.1 Burkholderiales bacterium | reverse complement strand
AGGATCGCCGGCAGCGCGAGCGGCAGCGTGATCGAGAATGTCGTGCGCAGGTTGCCCGCGCCGAGGATGTTGGCGGCGTCTTCCATTTCGGAAGACACGAGGTCGAGCGCCGACTTGGTGAACACGAAAACGTAGGGAAAGCTGTACAGCGCCGTGACCAGCACGAGACCTGGCATCGAGTAAATGTTGAACGGCCCCTTTTGCGTGCTGAAGAGCTCGACCGCCAGGCGGTTGAGCCAGCCGGCGTTCGGCCCGGCGAGCAGGATCCAGCCGACCGCGCCGAGGTAAGGCGGGATGATGAACGTGCCGAGGATCGAGATCCAGATCAACCCCTTGGCCGGCATGTCGGTGCGCGAGACCGCCCAGGCAAGCGGCACGCCGAAGGCGACGCACAGGCTCGCGGCAGACACGCCCAGCACAAGCGAATTGAGCAGGGCGTCCACATAGCGCGAACGGCTGTACGCCGCGACGTAGTTGGCCAGCGTGAACGCGCCGTCGGGCTGCTGGAAGCTGACCACCAGCAGGCGCAACAAGGGATTGACGACCAGGAACACCAGCACCGCGATGGCCAGCAACCAGACCCATGCCGACTTGTCCAGGTGCCGCCACCACTGGCCCGCCCTGGAGGGCGCGCCGGCGGCGCGCTCCGCCGCTTCGCTCACGAATCAGACGCCGAACAGATTGCGGAATTTCTCCTTCAGTTCGGGAATGCCTTTCGTGATCTCTTCCTCGGTCGGCCGGATCAGCTTGATCTCCTCAACCGGCTTGGCGCCCGGCGCGGGCTTGATGCCCTTGATCACCGACAGGGAGTGGTCCTTGACCTGCACCTCGGCGGCTTTGCGGTCGAGCAGGAACTCGACGAACAGCTTGGCCGCATTCGGCGAGGGCGCGTTCTTCGGGATGCCCGTGGGCGAGACCATCAACAGCGAGCCGTCGGTCGGGTAGATCACGGCCAGCGGATTGCCCTTATCGCGCGACAGCAGCGTCGTCGCCTCCGGCCCCGCCGCAACCCAGCGCTCCTTGGCGTTCAGCATGGTCACCGTATCGTTGATCGAGCGGCCGATCTGCGGACTGTTTTTCTCCAGCTTGACGAAATAATCCCAGCCATAGAGCTTGCTCATCAGCACGGTCCAGGTGCCCACGTAACCGCTGAACGCGGGGTGGCCGATCGAGACCTTGTCCTTCCATTTCGGGTTGAGCAGGTCGGGCCAGTTCTTTGGCGCGTCCGCTTCCTTGACCAGGCTTTCGTTATAGGTGATCACCACCAGGGCCGCCGCGGTCACCCAGTACTGCCCGTCCTTGTCGTTGTATTGCTTCAACGAATCCACCATCTTCGACAGGTTGTGCGGCGTGTAAGGCGTCAAGAGGCCGTTCTTCTTCAGGTCGGGATAATGGCTGACGTCGGTGCTGCTGAACACCGAGGCCACGGCAATGTTGGCCTTGAGATCCTGCTGGAAGCGCTGGAAAGCCACCTGTGCCGTGGTACGCACGAAGTTGCACTTCACCCCGGGGTATTTCTTGTCGAAGGCAGCGCATATGTTGGCGATCGATTCGGTGTTGTAGTGCGCGGTGTACACGGTGAACTGCTTTTCCTTCTTCGCCGCTTCGTACAGGGCCTTTTCCCAGGCGGCCATTTCCGCAGCGGCGGGCAATGCTGCGCTGATCAAGACGGCGCCGAGCGCCGCGGCCATGCCGCGCGCAACAAAGCGCGCAGCGGTTCCCGATGTGGACTGGTTCATGATTCCTCCTCCTGAAGACTGTGCTGTGCTAAGAATTATGGAAACTCAACGACCCTTGAATGCCGGGACTCGCTTCTGCATGAACGCCGTGCGGCCTTCGACGTAGTCCTCGCTGGCAAAGCAGCGGTCCACGACCTGCTGGCACAGCGCCATGTCACGCGCCGACTCGTCCTTCACGGCCTCATCGACCAGGGTCTTGATCGAACCGACCGTCAGCGGGGCATTGGCTGCGATGCTCGCCGCCATATTGCGCACGAACGCCTCAAGCTCCGCGTCCGGCAGCATGCGGTTGACCAGCCCCATGTCGAGCGCCTCTGCGGCGCTGAACTGGCGCGCGGTGTAGAAAATCTCCTTGGCAAATGCCGGGCCGACCACGTTGACCAGCCGCTTCACGCCGTCGTACTCGTAACCCAGGCCGAGCTTTGCCGCCGGCACGCCGAACCTGGAGTTGTCCGACGCGAAGCGCAGGTCGCAGCCCAGCGCCACCGACACCCCGCCACCCACGCAGAACCCGCGGATCATCGCGATCGTCGGCTTGCCCACATGGCGCAGCGCCCCGTTGGCCTTCGCGGAGACCGCGTGGTAGGCCTCAACGGCCTCGGGCGTGGAGCGCTTTTCCTCGAACTCGGAGATGTCCGCGCCCGAGACGAAGGCCTTGTCGCCCGCACCCTTCAGGACGATCACGCGAATCGCGTCGTCCGCGGCGTAATTGGCAACGATGTCCCCGAGCGCCTCCCACATCGCCATCGACACGGCGTTGCGGCGCGCGGGATTGTTGAACGTGATCCAGCCGATCGCGCCATCCTTTTCGGCAATCATCTTGTCGGTTTTCGAGATCTGCATGCACGGCTCCTGGCTGGGTCGGAGCGAATCCTACACTGGAAAGGACGCACGCAAGCGCCGGAGTGCGTGGTGCACCGCAACCAACAAGTCGCCCCCGGAATCCGTAAGAAAGTTGATGTTTATTTTTGTATTGTCTAGTATTCAAGCGGCTTGCATGACAGCCTTGTTGTTTGATTTAACAACAGTCGAGAAAAGGGAACCGGGATGGCAACCGCGACAGCAAGCCGGAAACTGCGAAACGCCCTGCGTGCGCGCATGCTCGGGCGCATCGAGGAACTCGGACTCGACCACAAGCTTGCGGCCACGCTGATGGGTTTCGACCGGCAACAGATGTGGCGCCTTACCTCAGGCGAGGATATTTTTTCATTCGACCGGCTGGTGGAGGCCGCGGTGCGGCTTGGGCTGCAAGTCAGGGTGCAGGCGGTCAGGCCCTGGGGCGCGGCTTAGGCGCCCGCACAACCCGCCGCCGCCCACGGCCGCATCTACCCGGCCAGCGCCGGGAACAGGCCCTTCATCCCTTCGGCCATCGTCTGGATGGCGATCGCCGCTAGCAACAGCCCCAGGAGCCGGGTGGCAATGTTCAGCCCGGTCTGTCCGATCTTGGGTGAGATCCAGTGCGCCGCCCGGAGCATCCCCCAGAGCAGCAGGCAGACCGAGACGATGCACAGCATAATTGCCAGCCGATGGAAGAGCCCGCCGGATTGGGCCGCAATGATGGTCGTGCTGATCGCGCCCGGCCCGGCGAGAAGCGGCACGGCCAGCGGCACGACACCGGAGAGGCTGCCCTGCTCGAGTTCTTCGGCCTCCGCTTCCGACTGGCGCACGCCGCCCACTTGCGCGTTGAGCATCGCCAGCGCCATCAGCAGCAGCACGAGCCCGCCACCCACGCGAAACGCCGGCAGACTCGCGCCCATCAGGGTCAGCAGTTGCTCCCCGGCAAACGCGCTGACGACGAGCACCGCGAGCACCGTCAGCGTAACCACCCGCGCCAGGGCGCGCCTTGCGCCCTCGCCACGCGCGGCGGTCGCGCTGACGTAGATCGGCACTGCGAGAAACGGATCGAGCACCGCCAGCAAGGTGACGATGAAGCGGACGTAGTCGCGCAGTTCGGCAAGCTCATGCATATGCTGCATTCTGGCACAGGGCTTGCATGGCTGAACTACACTTGCGCCGCAATCCAATGGAGAACATGTGATGACCCTGCTTCGCACCATGGCCGGACTGATCTTCGCCGCCTGCGCGCTTGTCGCGTCGGCGCAGGGCTACCCCAACAAGCCGATCAAGATCATCATCGGCTTTCCTCCCGGCTCGGGCGGCGAGACCCAGGTGCGGCTGGTGGGCCAGAAGCTCACCGAAGCCTGGGGTCAGCCGATCATCGTCGAGGCGCGCCCGGGCGCGAGCGGCAACATCGCCACCGAACTGCTCGTGAAGTCGCCCGCGGACGGCTACACGCTGCAGTATTTCCCCGCCGCGCTGGTGGTCAATCCCAGCCTGTTCCCCAAGGTCCCCTATGACCTCGACAAGGATTTTTCCCCGGTTGCGCTGCTCGGCACGTTCCCGCTGGTGCTGGTCGTAAATCCTGCGGTCCCGGTCAACTCGGTGGCCGAGGTGATCGCCCTCGCGAAAGCCAAACCCGGCGTGCTCAATTTCGCCTCGATCGGCAGCGCGAGCCCGCCGCACCTGGCCGGCGAACTGTTCAACCAGATTGCGGGCGTCAAGCTGGTGCACGTGCCCTACAAAGGGTCCGCGCCGGCCCAGACCGACCTGATCGGCGGGCAGGTGCAGATGATGTTCGATACGGCCGTCTCCGCGATCCCGCATGTCAAGTCGGGCCGCACGCGGGCCCTGGCGGTCACCACCCGCAATCGCTCGCGCCTGCTGCCCGAGCTGCCCACGCTTGAGGAATCGGGCCTGAAGGGCTACGACCTGTACGGTTGGGGCGGGATCGTCGGGCCGGCCGGCATGCCGGCCGAGATCGTCGACAAGCTCAACGGCGAAATCGTCAGGGCGCTGAGGCAACCCGATGTTGCGGCCAAGCTCATGACTTTGGGCGCGGAGCCCGGCGGGATGACGCCGCAGGAATTCGGCCGCTTCATGCGGGACGAAACCGCCAAGTGGAAGAAGCTCGTGGTCTCCAGCGGCGCGAAGCTAGACTGAGAACTCGGCGAGGTCCTCGGCGAACTCGAACGGCCCGCCATAGTCGCGCGCGATGTCGGCGCGCATCTCCCCGATCAGCGCTGGCGTGGTTTCGCGAAAATGCGTGAGGATCAGGCGCTTCGCGCCGGCGCGGGCCGCGATCTTGCCTGCGGTGTCGGAGCACGCAAGGGTGTACTTTCCGACGCCCTGGAAATGCCCGGACGCCAACTCGGACGATGCCATGTAGCAGCATTGCAGGTGCAGGTCCGAATCCCGCGCGATCGATACCAGCGGGTCGCACATCACCGCATCGCCGCTGAAACTGAACACCTTGCCTTCGGCCTCGACGCGGTAGGCAAGGCAGATCCAGCGCTGCCGGAACAGCGGGCCGAACGGTAGGCCGTGGCCGTGCTCGATCTCAGCGCAACTTACCCGGTACGCATCAGTCGCGTGCACAGGTCCGGTGCGGACCTCGGTGACCTCGGCGCCGATAAACGGACCGAACGCAGTCTCGCCCTGGGTGCGAAACGCGATGTCGAGTTCGTAGACCGACTTGATCAGCACATCGACGATGCCGGCGAGCCCCGGCGGGCCGAAGACGCGAAGAGGGGTTCTCCTCCCCGCGAGCCAGCTTGTGATCAGGTAGTTCGCAAGTTCGCCGATGTGGTCGACATGCAGGTGCGACACGAACAGCGGTCCGATCCCCGCCATGGGGAAGCCCTTCTGTGCCACGTGCTGGATCGCGCCGCGGCCGATGTCGAACATCAGCCGCGCAGAGCTGAGCTCGAGCACATGGCAGGCAGAGGTGCGGGCCGGGTCGGGCCGCGGCCCGCCGGTACCCAGGGTATGCAGCTTCACGCGGGGTTCAGCCCGCCGCTTTCGCCTTCGCAGCGGCAACTGCGGCCTCGCCAGCCGCCTTGCGGTCGTCGTCGACCTTCTTGAAATGCGGCCGCTCCCTGAGCATGGCGAGATAGGGCTTCAACTGCTGGAGTCCCTCCAGCGCATCTTTGCCGTAGACGATCTTGGTCGCCCTTGAGATCAGCGGCAGGTTCACGAATGCAGAGCAGTCTGCCAGCGTGAACTCCTTGCCGGCGACAAACGGCCCGAACTTCGCCAGCTTTGCAAACGCCCGCACGCCCTTGGCGAGGTCGCGCTCGACCTCCTTTTTCGTCTCGTCCGAAGCTTTCCCGCCGAAGAAGGCCTCGCCGTACAGGCGGCGCGCAACCAGTTCCATATGCAACTCCATCACCGTGATCAGTTCGCGCACCTTGGCCTTGGCCATCGCGTCCTTCGGGTAGAGTGGAACCTGGGGATAAGCATCCTCGATGTAGTCGCAGATGACCTGCGATTCGGCCAGGCTGCCGCCGTCGGTTTCGATGATCGGCACCTTGCCCACGGGCGAGCGCGCCAGCCAGTCGTCTTTCTGCGACGGGCGGCAGTTGGGGTCCTCGTCGAAGGCGACGCCTTTTTCAAGCAGCGCCAGGCGCACCTTGTTGTGGTAGTTGCTGATATGGAATCCGCACAGCTTGAGCATTGGTGTCTCCCGGAGTTGTCGAATTATCAAGGCACAGCGGCGCGGCGCGCCCGCATCTTGCGCAAGCGATCAGCCATGCTCCTGGTGCTTGAGGTAGAGCTTCTGCATGCCGCCGATCCAGCGGTCGTAATTCGTCGTCTTGGCGCGCATGTAGTCGAGCACGGTCGCGTGCGGCAGGACGAGGAAAGTCTCGGCCTGCATGACTTTCACGATTTCCTCGGCCACCTGCTCGGCCGTTAGCGCGCCGTCCACGCCGGCCGAGCCTCCCTGGCCGGTGTACATCCCGGTGATCACGGCTTGAGGGCAAAGACAGGACACATGGATGCCCTTGCGCCCATAGGCGATCGCCATCCATTCGGCGAACGCCACCGCACCGTGCTTCGTCACGCCGTATGACGCCGACTCGACGATGTTCAGCAGGCCCGCGGCTGATGCGGTTACGAGGAAGTAGCCCTCGCCGCGCGCAGCCATCTTGTCGGCCACCGCACGCGCCGCCCACACGTGGGCCATGCAGTGGATCTTCCAGTTCTTCTCCCAGATCTCGTCCGGCGTCTCGATCCCGCCGCGCACGACGATGCCGGCGTTGGAAAAATACACGTCGACCCGGCCGTAGTGCGACTCAGCCGCCGCGACCAGCGCCTTGATGTCTTCTTCGACGCTGACGTCGCAACGCACTGCGTGGCCGCCGACTTCAGCTGCGACGGCGCGGGCGCCCTCCAGATTCAGATCGGCCACGACTACGCCGGCCGCACCGCCCGCGGCAAACCGGCGCGCCGTGGCGCGCCCGATGCCGCTGGCCGCGCCGGTGATGACCGCTACTTTCCCGCGGATGTCCAAGGGCGTCCTCCCCGCTTCAGCGCTTCTTCGTCGCCAGTGCTTCGGCGATCGAGGTGTGACTCGCCAGTTCCTGCTTGGCGATCGCGTTGCGGTGCACTTCGTCCGGGCCGTCGGCAAACCGCAAGGTGCGCGCGTGGGCGTAGGCGTTCGCAAGGCCGTAGTCGTCCGACACCCCGCCGCCGCCGTGCACCTGCATGGCCCAATCGATCACCTGGCAGGCCATGGTTGGCGCCAGCACCTTGATCATCGCGATTTCCTGCTTTGCGACCTTGTTGCCGGCTACGTCCATCTTCCACGCGGCGTGCAGGACCATCAGGCGGGTCGAATCGATCATGATGCGCGACTCGGCGATGCGCTCACGCGTCACGCCCTGCTCGGCCACGGTGCGGCCAAAGGCGACGCGCGAGGACGCCCGCTTGCACATCTTCTCCAGCGCGCGCTCGGCCTGGCCGATGAGGCGCATGCAGTGGTGGATGCGGCCGGGTCCGAGGCGGCCCTGCGCGATCTCGAAACCGCGCCCTTCGCCCAGCAGAATGTTGGAAGCGGGCACCTTCACGTTCTTGAGTTCGATCTCCATGTGGCCGTGCGGCGCGTCGTCGTAGCCGAACACCGGCAGGTGGCGCAGGATCTTGATCCCGGGCGTGTCGGCCGGCACCAGGATCATCGACTGCTGGCTGTGGCGCGAAGCGTTGTCCGGATCGGTCTTGCCCATCACGATGTAAATCTTGCAACGTGAGTCGCCGGCGCCCGAAGACCACCACTTGGTGCCGTTGATGACGTAGTTGTTGCCTTCGCGCTTGATGCGCAACTGGATGTTGGTCGCATCCGAACTCGCCACGTCCGGCTCGGTCATCAGGAACGCCGAGCGGATCTTGCCCGCTAGCAGCGGCTCCAGCCACTGCTTCTTGTGTGCTTCGGAGCCGTAGCGCTCGATCGTCTCCATATTGCCGGTATCCGGCGCCGAGCAGTTGAACACTTCCGGCGCCCAGCTTACGCGGCCCATGATCTCGCACAGCGGCGCGTACTCGAGGTTCGACAGGCCTTCCGGCGCGCGCTTCGAATGCGGCAGGAACAGGTTCCAGAGGCCCGCCTTCCTCGCCAGCGGTTTGAGCTTCTCGATGACAGGCACAGGCTCCCAGCGTTTCTTGCCGCGCACATGGGCGTAGTACTCGCCCTCGTTCGGATAGATATGCTCATCCATGAACGCGATGAGCCGCTTGCGCATCTTCTGTACCTTCGGGGTGTATTCGAAATCCATGTCCTTCTCCTATGCGGCGCGGCCGCTTCTCTTCAAGATTTTTTCCACCTGCTGCCAGCCGAGTTCGGCCAGCAGCGGCGCCTTCGAACCCGCCTCGACGGCATGCGCGCTCGCGGCCGTGCCGTCGAGCACGCGCTTGGCGATGCCCTGCGTAATCCCGGCGATGCGGAACAGGTTGTACGCCATGTTGAAATCCCAGGTCGTCGGGTCGATTCCGGCGCGACCGGTGCGCCTGCAGTACATGTCGATATAGGCCTGCTCGTCCGGGATGCCCAGTTCCGCGAAGGGCAGCCCTTGAATGCCGCGAAACTTGCCCGGCGGGATATGCCAGCTCATGCAGTGATACGAAAAATCGGCGATCGGGTGGCCGAGCGTGGACAGCTCCCAGTCGAGCACCGCAAGGATCCGCGGCTCGGTCGGGTGGAAGATCGTGTTATCCAGCCGGAAGTCGCCGTGCACCACGGTCGTCTCGTCGCCCGGGGGGATGTTCTTCGGCAGCCACGCGATGAGCTTGTCCATCGCCTCGATCTTCTGTGTCTCCGAGGCCAGGTACTGCTTGGTCCAGCGTCCGATCTGGCGTTCGAGGTAGCTGCCAGGCTTGCCGAAGGATTCGAGCCCGACGGCCTTGTAGTCAATCGCGTGCAACTGCGCCATCACCCGGTTGAGCTCGTCCCAGATCGCGAACCGCTCCGTCTTGCCCATCCCCGGGAGCGCCTGGTCCCAGAGCACGCGCCCCTCGACGCAGCCCATGATGTAGAACGCCGTGCCGATGACCGACTCGTCCTCGCACAGCGCGTAGGTGCGCGGCACCGGGAACCCGGCGCCGTGCAGCGCCGAGATCACGCGGTATTCCCGGTCGACCGCGTGGGCCGAGGGCAGCAGTTTTCCCGGGGGCTTGCGGCGCAGCACATAGTGTGTGCCGCCGGCCGACAGCCGATAGGTCGGGTTGGATTGCCCGCCCCTGAACTGGGCCACTTCGAGCGTCCCGGAATAGCCCTCGACGTGCGAACGCATGTAGGCGTCCAGCTGCGCGGTGTCGAACCGGTGCCGCTCTTCGACCGGCTTGGTGCCGACGAACTGATCGAACATTGGGGAGTGGTGCGTACGATTGATTACTGTCCGGAAAGCTTACGCCGTTTCGCACCACGCTGCCAATGCGGTTCGCCGCCACGCCAGGCCGGCGGCCTGCATCACACCTCGATCCAGAAGGTAACGGGCCCGTCGTTGACGAGGTGGACCTTCATGTCGGCGCCGAAGCGGCCGGTTTCGACCGCCGGGTGGGACTCACTGGCACGCCGGACAAAGAAGTCGAACAGCTGTGCGCCCGCGTCCGGCGGCGCGGCGGTTGAAAATCCCGGCCGGGTACCACTGCGCGTGTCCGCGGCGAGGGTAAATTGCGGCACCAGCAGCAGGCCACCGCCAGTTTGCGCAAGCGAGCGGTTCATCCGCCCTTGATCGTCGGGAAAGATGCGATACCCGAGGACCCGTTCAAGGAGCCGCGTCGCCCGTTCTTCCGTATCGCCTTTCTGCACGCCGACCAGGGCAAGTATGCCTTCCCCGATCGAACCGATCGGCACGCCATCGACAACGACCCATGCCTCGGTGACTCGCTGGATCAGTGCAATCATCCCGCCACCGGATCAGGCAATGATGTCCGGGATCAACCGGTCGCGAAGGCGGGCAAGCGTGTCCTTGAGAAACAGCCTGCGCTTCTTCAGCCTGCGCAGCTGCAGCTGGTCCTGCGCGGGCATGTGTGCCAGCCGGTCGATGATGTCGTCAAGGTCACCGTGCTCGACCTCGAGCTCGCGGATGCGTTGCTCGATTTCCGCGCGTTCTTCCTCGGTAAGCGACTTGATGCCCATGACTGACCCAAGACTACAGCATCGGGACTACAGCATCGGCTTGGCGCGCAGGTACTCGGCGCGGTCCATCGTGCGGACGCCGAAGTCTTTCACCTGCGTACCCTGCAGGACCCTGAGTTGAATTTCAACGCCGGCCGCTCCCTGCGCCCAGACCTTCCTGTAAAAATCCGCCAGCGACGAGACTTCCGCCCCTGCGACGCGGATCAGGATGTCACCGCGGTGCAGGCCGGCGCGCGCCGCCGGCCCGTCAGGCGACACGCGCGACACAAACAGCCGGCCGCGCACTTCTTCGGTGGACATCCCCAGCCATGGCCGGACAGGTCCCGCGTGGCCTTTTTCGACCAGGTCGTCCAGGATCGGCTTGAGCAGGTCCACGGGTACGAACATGTTTCCAGGAGAACGGGTTCCCGGGCTCATTGCATCGGCGACGACGAGCGAACCGATGCCAAGCAGGTCTCCCTTGGGTCCGATCAGCGCTGCACCGGACCAATTCATCACCGGCGGATAGGTGAAGATGGCCGACTCAAGCAAGTATTCCCAGCTCCCCGAAAACGGGCGGCGCGACACCACGTAGGCCAGGCTCACGCCATCGCGCCCCCCGTAGGCCGCGACCATCACGGGGTCGCGCTCGGAAAGCCCCGCCGCGTCGCCCAGCGGCAGGGGCTTCGCCTCGATCGGGGCCAGCAGCCTGAGCAACCCGAAGCCGCTTGAATGGTCGTAGCCCGCAAGGGTGGCCGGCACGACCTTGCCTTCACCGGAAAGCACCTCGATCGCGTCGGCCTCAATGACGAGATAACCCATGGTAAGGACCAGACCGTCCCGGATCAGCACGCCATTTCCTTCGCGCAGCGTCCCCAATGACTCGGCAGAACGCGCGTTGGGCAAGGCGCGGGTCTTTATGCGCACGATGGCCGAGAGCGGCCCCGTTACGAATGCCGCGGGCGCGGCCTCTTTCGCCGGATCTGCGGCCCGGGCGGGCGCAATGGTCGCGACCAGCAGGCACAACAGCAGTGTCACGACTGGGTTCATAGGATCCTTCCGTCAGGACGCAGGCATCGTCCGGCACACTTTAGACCTGCCAAACCCTTTAATCCAGAGCCCGGTGAGGCGCAACTGTTAGCGCTGCGGCTCGCGCTGGGGTCGCGCCAACCGCTAACATCCGCATTGCGCCGCGGCCTTCTGCGCCGGCGTGGACTTGCCTGACGGTATCGGCGGACGAGCGTTTCAGCGACCGGCCGCCGCCTGAGCAGCGGCAAACCGCCTTCGGATCGATTCGACGCGCGCGCGGTTCACTCCGTAGTCCCTTCGCCCGAGTCGCGATGCCGAGCGCACGTGGATTACGCCGGCTTTTTCCGCAACGCTGAATTCAACGTCATCCACGAACCCCATCAGCTTCGAGCGGTACTCCGCATACAGGTAGCTGGCGTCCTGCCTGACGATGGAGCTGCCCTGCATGCCGTCCACGATCCGCGTGAGGGTTTCCATCGCGCGTTGCGTGTTCCCTGTAAACGCGATCGGTGCGATTACGTGCAACGCATCTGCCGGTTCGGCCTGGCTGGACACGCAGTTCGGCGTCTGCCTTGGGGGCGCGAGCCGCCCCTCGGAGACACCCAGATTTTCCGGCCTGGTCCATGCAAACACGGTGTCACCTCGGGTGAACGCAGTATGCAGGGCGACACCTGCAACCATCCCTGCGGCGACGAGCGCAACAGCTCGCCATAAGTTCTTCGCGATCTTCGCGTTCCTGAGCATTCATTCGAGCCGCTCTCGCGCGCTATCCGGGCTGAATCGGCCGATGTTAACATCGCCTCAACAACCGACATCACCCACGGGGGACCGCCATGCTGCAAATTTCCGCGGAGCAACTCGCCGAACTGCTTTCGGGCATCGCCCGGGCGCAATTCGCCATCATGAGCGGGATCGAAAGCGCCATGGCAGGCACCAGGAGCCAGCATATTCTCCCGGCACTGCAGAACGCCGCACACCTGCGCGATCACCCGCAGCCCACGCTCACTGACCTGCCGGTGCGGGTGCTGCTTTCCTACCAGAGCCGGGTGGGTCCGGACGTTGCCGCGATTGCGCGCGACCTCGAGCGCCTGTGCGGTGGCGCAAGTGCCCCCGCAGCGGGCGGAGACGAGCCGCTGGATTTCAGCAAGATCGGCTAGAAGTCAGCCGGCGGCGGGGGAAACGCCGGCTTGCGCTTTTCCCGGTGGGACGCGATCCCTTCCTGCACTTCCTGCCCTGAGAAGCCGAGGAATTCGAGTGCCAGCGACGCATCGAACGTTGGTCCCGCCATGCGCAGCCAGTTGTTCAGGCTGTACTTGGTCCAGCGCAGCGCTGTCTGCGCACCTCCGGCAAGCTTGCGCGCGACCTCCAGGGCCTTGGCCTGCAGCTCAGCCTCCTCGCAGCAAAGCGATACGAGTCCGATCCGCTCCGCCTCTTCACCGCTGACCTGCTCGCAGGTCAGCAGGTAGTACTTGGCCTTCGCCATGCCACACAAAAGCGGCCACACGATCGCCGCATGGTCCCCCGCCGCAACCCCGAGCCGGGTATGCCCGTCGATGATGCGCGCATTCTTTGCTGCGATGGAGACGTCGGCGAGCAGGCCGACAACCAGCCCCGCGCCGACTGCCGGCCCATGCATCGCCGAGACAACCAGCTTGGAGCAGTTGATCACGTTGTAGACGATGTCGCGCGCCTCGCGCCAGGTGCGTGCGCGCACGGCCGGATCGTCGGCGATGTCCTGGACCAGCGAAAGGTCCCCGCCGCCGGAGAACCCGCGCCCGGCGCCACGAATGATCGCCACCCGCGTGTCGGGGTCGCGGTCGATGTCGCGCCACACGTCCGCCAGCTCCGCGTGCATCCGGTGGCTTGCCGTGGAAAGCTTCCCGTCCTCGCTGCCCATGACGATCTCGAGTATCCCGGGCTCAATGGTGCGGATATGCAGGTCCTTGTAGTGCGAGTAATCCATGGCGATCCCTCCTCTGTGGTGCGCAGGATTGTACGCCGCAGGGCGGCACGCCTTTACCCTACAATATGTGGATGAATTCCATTCTGCGAACACCTGAAGCGCGCTTTGCGGACCTGCCCGGCTTCGCCTTCTCGCCGCACTATCTGGAGAACATCGCCGGTTTTTCCGGGCTGCGCGCGCACTATGTCGATGAAGGCCCCGCCGGCGCTGACCAGGTGTTCCTGTGCCTGCATGGGGAGCCGACCTGGAGCTACCTCTACCGTCGGATGATTCCGGTATTCACGGCGGCAGGGTATCGCGCCGTCGCCCCAGACATGTTTGGCTTCGGCCGCTCGGACAAGCCGGAAGACGAGGCTGTCTATACTTTCGATTTCCACCGCGCGTTCCTGCTCGCCTTCATCGGACATCTGGACCTCAAGAACATCACGCTGGTCGTGCAGGATTGGGGCGGGCTGCTTGGCCTGACGCTGCCGATGGAAATGCCCGCTCGGTTTTCCCGCCTGCTGGTGATGAACACCATGCTCGCGACCGGCGACGAACCCCTGAGCGATGGATTCCGCGCCTGGCGTGACTGGGTGGCGAAGAACCCTGATCTCGACTGCGGCAAGCTTCTCGCCCGCAGCTGTGCGCACCTGTCGCCCGCCGAAGCTGCGGCGTACGAAGCGCCGTATCCAGATACGCGCTACAAAGGCGGTGCACGCCGCTTCCCTGCCCTGGTCCCCGAAGGCCCGGGCGCACCGGGCGCGGCACTGTCGCGCCAGGCGCGCGACTGGTGGTCGAATTCATGGCAGGGTGAATCCTTCATGGCGGTGGGCGCGAAGGACCCGGTGCTTGGGCCGCCGGTGATGAACCGGCTGCGTGGCTGGATTCGCGGCTGTCCCGAGCCCTGGCTGCATCCTGAAGCCGGGCACTTTGCGCAGGAATGGGGCGAGGAGATTGCGCGCAGGGCCCTCACGCATTTCTCTGCATGAGCGCCTCGGCCCTCGCTTACCGGAAGAAAAATCAATGAACTCGAACTCTTTTGGTCCGCTGCTGGTCAGCTACGATGACGTGGCGGGTGCCGCCGGGCGCCTCGCGGGCCACGCGCGGCGCACGCCGGTCCTGACCTCGAGCACCGTGGATGAACGCACCGGCGCCAGCGCGTTTTTCAAATGCGAGAACTTCCAGCGCATGGGGGCTTTCAAATTTCGCGGCGCCTACAACGCGATGTCCCTGCTGCCCGCCGCTGAAAGGAAACGCGGCGTTCTCGCTTACTCCTCCGGAAACCATGCCCAGGCCGTGGCACTGGCCGGTCGAATACTCGCCGTGCAGACCGTCATCGTCATGCCAATGGACGCGCCCGCGGTGAAGGTCGAGGCGACACGCGGCTATGGCGCCGAGGTGGTGTTGTACGACAAACACACGGTGGATCGCGAGGCGTACGCCCGCGAACTCGCGGAGCAACGCGGCCTGGCCGTGATACCGCCGTTCGACCACCCGCACGTGGTCGCAGGCCAAGGCACATCTGCCAAGGAACTGTTTGAAGAGGTCGGCGCGCTTGACTACCTGCTGGTCTGCTGTGGCGGGGGCGGATTGCTATCTGGCTGCGCGATCGCCGCAAACGCGCTTTCGCCGGACTGCAAGGTCATCGGCGTGGAGCCGGAACTGGGCGACGACGCAACGCGTTCGTTCCGGACAGGCACCCTGCAAAGTTGCCACAACCCGGAGACGATTGCCGACGGGGCGCGCACCCATTCGCTGGGCAAGGTCACTTTCCCGCTGGTCATGCGCTATGTGAACGACATGCTCACGGTAAGCGACCCCGAACTCCTCAAGACGATGTTCTGGCTTTGGGAGCGGATGAAAATGGTCGTCGAGCCGACCGGCGCACTTGCGGCCACCGCGCTGCTGGAGGGAAAGTTGCCGGCGCAGGGGGCGCGCGTCGGCGTCATCGTTTCCGGAGGCAATGTCGACCTGCGCTGGGCTGCGCGGCAGCTCGTGGAAACTCAGGCAGGCGCGTGACCCGGGACAAGCACGGCATGCAGATACAGGAACAAACGATGTAGAGGGTACAGGGCTCACGCCGCGAACATTTTCAGCGATCGTACCGTACGCTATGATCGGGTGCCTGACTCCAATTTCCCGGAATTCATTCCCCATGAGCCTGCCCTCGAAGATGCGCGCCGTCGAAATTTCCCAGCCCGGCGGCCCCGAAGTCCTCAAGCCGACCGAGCGTCCCCTGCCTCAGCCGAAACCGAATGAAATCCTCGTCAAGGTGGCCGCCGCAGGTGTGAACCGCCCCGACATGCTCCAGCGCCAGGGACTGTACGCGGTGCCGCCCGATGCGTCTGACCTGCCCGGGCTGGAGATTGCAGGCACCGTCGCCGCCGTCGGCGCGGCAGTGAAATTGTGGAAGGAAGGTGACCAGGTCTGTGCTCTGGCCCATGGCGGCGGCTACGCCGAGTACTGCGTGGTACCCGAGGTGCAGGCGTTGCCTGTTCCCGCAGGACTCTCGCTGGTCGAGGCGGCTTCTCTCCCGGAAACCTTTTTCACGGTGTACAGCAACGTGTTCGACCGGGGTGGATTGAAGCCCGGCGAAACGTTTCTGGTGCAAGGCGGCTCCTCAGGGATCGGGGTGACTGCAATCCAGATGGTGGCTGCCATGGGAAACCGTGTTTACGCGACGGCCGGCAGCGACGAAAAGTGCGCGGCCTGCGTCAGGCTCGGCGCCGAAAAGGCCTTCAACTACAGGACGCAGGACTGGGCAGCGGAACTCAAGGCGGCGACCGGGGGAAAAGGCGTGAACGTCATCCTCGACATGGTCGGGGGTGACTACGTCCCGGCCGAGCTGAAGAGCCTGTCCGACGAAGGACGCCTGGTCATGATTGCGTTTCTGCGCGGCGCAAAGACCGAATTGGACCTGAACGAGGTCATGCGTAAGCGTTTGCAAATCACGGGCTCGACGTTGCGTCCGCGCACGGTCGAGTTCAAGGGTCGCGTCGCGGTGTCCCTGCGCGAGCGCGTCTGGCCGCTGATCGAATCCGGCCGGATCAAGCCGGTGCTGTTCAAAACCTTCCCGCTGGAACAGGCTTCCGATGCGCACAGGCTGATGGAGACCTCGCAGCACATCGGCAAGATCGTGCTTACCGTCTAGCACGTTTCGGTGTGGCAAGCCGTTCGCTTTCAGCAGCCTCGTGCCTGAGCCAGGCGACGAAATCCGCGACCTCGGGTCGGCCGGTGGCATTGCGTGAGACCTTGACGAAATAGGCGCGGGCGCTTTGCGCGACCCGCTTGAACGGCGCGACCAACTCCCCGGAGGCAAGTCCTTCGCTCACGAGCGGCGTGCGTCCGAGGGCAACTCCGTGTCCCGCGATCGCCGCGGGTATCACCTGGTCATAGCCTGAAAATCGCAGGCTTCCCGCTGGGCGCAGATCCTGCATGCCCGCCACTTCCAGCCAGACCCGCCAGTGGAGCCAGGGCCAGCGCCCGTCCGGGTCGTCGACGTGCAGGAGTACATGGTTGCGAAGATCGCCGACTTCCCGCAGCGGGCGCTTCCGGTCCGCAAGCAGTTTCGGACTGCAGACCGGGAAAACGCGTTCGCCAAACAGCAGGCGCACGGCGTCTGCCCCGGCCAGCGCTGGCGGGCAGTAACGGATGGCCACATCCACACCGTCGCGTTCCAGGTCCTGCAGCCGGACATCGGCGGAAATGCGCACCTCGACGCCTGGGTGTGTGCGCGCAAAACCAGCGAGCCGGGGTATCAGCCAGAGGGAGGCGAAGCCGGCAGTCGTGCACACGTGCAGGGTCCTGTTTCCCGCGGACGCACGCAGGCGATCGGTCGCCGCGCGCATCATCGCGAGGACTTGGGCAGCCACAGGGTAGAACTGCTGCCCCGCCTCGGTAAGCGCCAGCGCGCGATGCCTGCGCTCGAACAAAGGCGTGCCCAGCTGCTCTTCGAGTTCCTTCATCTGGCGGCTGACCGCTGATTGGGTCAGATGAAGCTCCTCTCCCGCGCGCGTGAACGACAGCAGCCTTGCCGATACCTCGAATCCGCGAAGAAGGTCGAGCGACGGTAGCCTGGGCGGTGGATTAGCATTCCACTTACTCATGCATATCCTTCCGATTTGACGTTTTACGGCGTCGCAGCAATGACTCATGCTGCATCACACGGATGCGGAAAGCATGCGGCTTTTTCATCCGAATCGCAAGGAGCATGCAATGCATATCGAAATGAAATCGGGTGCGATCCGCCTGGCGGACGGGCAGACGCTTCGGGTGGTCGACGGCGCCGGCGGCACGGTCTGCTGCAACGAAGGCACCGTCTGGGTCACTGAGCAGAATCAAACGCGCGACATCGTGCTCGAGGCCGGAGCGTGCGTACGCCTCAAGGGCGCAGGGCTCACGCTGGTACAGGCGCTACGACCCGCGGCGCTTTCCATCGCCTGACGCGAACCAGAGTTCGCCATCCGCGGACGGCACCTGCACACGTCCACTACAATGACCGCTTTCCAGCATCGTCGGCAACGGAGAGTGCATGTTCAAGGACGGCCTGCTCAAAGACAAACGGATTCTGGTCACCGGGGGCGGCACTGGCCTGGGTCGCGAGATCGCGGAGCGCTACCTGTCCCTGGGCGCCGAAGTGTGGATCGCCGGGCGTCGCGGGCAGGCACTGGCGGGGGCCGCGAAAGAGTTGATGGCGGCGCATGGCGGCGTGGTCAGGACGCATGTGGTGGACATTCGCGATTCGCAGGCGGTCGACGCCATGATCGAGCACATCTGGAACGAATCCGGGCCACTCACCGGACTGGTTAACAACGCCGCAGGCAATTTCATCAGCCCGACCAAGGACCTCACAGTCAACGGGTTCAACGCAATCGCCAATACCGTTTTCCACGGTACCTTCTATGTCACTCACGCCGTAGGCAAACGCTGGATTGCGGGCGGCCACAAGGGCTCAGTTCTTACCATTCTTGTCACCTGGGTATGGACCGGCTCGCCGTACGTGGTTCCGTCGGCCATGTCGAAGGCCGGGCTGCACATCATGACGAAGTCGCTCGCGGTGGAATGGGGCCGCTACGGTATCCGTCTGAATGCTGTCGCCCCGGGCGCATTTCCAACGGAGGGCGCATCCAAGCGCCTGCGCCCAGAGGGAAAGTTTGAGGACGGCAATGACAGGAATCCGATGCGCCGGATCGGCCGTATGCCGGAACTGCAGAACCTTGCGACCTTCCTGATGGCCGATGGGTGCGAATGGCTCACGGGCGAGACCATCGCGATCGACGGCGGCGGCTATCTGGCAAATGGCAGCTCGTTCACCGAACTCGACAAACTGTCCGACGCGGACTGGGAGCGCATGCGCAACCTGATCAAGGCCCAGAACGACAAGGATCGTTCCGCCCGCACGACCTGAAGGTAACTGCAAACATGACTAGAGTGATCCCACGGCCTGCAGCAACGCTGATCCTCCTGCGCGATGGCTCGGCAGGACCGGAAATCTTCATGCTCAAGCGGAGCCCTTCGGCAGCGTTTGTGGCAAACGCGTACGTGTTTCCCGGGGGGGGCCTGGACGCGGCCGACCACCAGGCGCTTGATCGCGTCCGTGGCCTGACCGAGACCGAAGCGAACCGCCGGCTCGGTGTCGATGCCGGCGGCCTGGCCTACTGGGTGGCTGCGGTACGCGAATGCTTCGAGGAGGCAGGCATTCTTCTCGCCGTGGACGAGTCGGGCGCACCGCTCGACCCGGAGCGGACGCTTGCGTTGAACGTGCACAGGGAAGCGGTCAACGCGGGCACGCTGCAGTTTGGCGAACTTCTCGCGCGCGAGCGACTTGCGATTCCAGCCGAGACCATTGCGTACTACAGCCACTGGATCACCGCGCCTGGGCGTCCGCGACGCTTTTCTGCGCGCTTCTTCGTTGCGCGGGCACCGCTTGGGCAACACGGCTCGCACGACGACACGGAGACGGTCGCGAGCGAATGGGTGCGGCCGGGCCTCGCGCTGGAGCGCTGCGCCAAGGGAGAGATCGAGCTTGTGCATCCCACCCGTGTCTCGCTGACAGAGCTCGCGGAATTCGATGATGCGCAACGTGCTTTCGAATTCGCCGGTAGCCGGATCGAGATCGAAGCCGATGCCTCTTGCTGGGCCCTGGGCAACGAAGGCCGAAAGCTTTTTCGCCGCGCCGATCCCCCGTACGCTGAAATTCACTGGAGCGATCCGGAAGAAGCCGGGGATACCACCTATGACCTGTTGCATGGGGTCCCGAAACGGCTCGATACGCACGTGACCCGGATCATCGCACCGAACCCGGGTGTCATGACCGGGCGTGGCACCAATGCCTATCTGGTCGGAGGCGACGAGCTGGCCCTGATCGACCCGGGCCCGGAGATCGACAGTCATATCGAAGCGCTGCTGGAAGCAGGCGCCGGCAGGATCCGATGGGTGCTCTGCACCCACACTCACCTTGACCATTCCCCCGCCGCGCGACGCATCAAGGACGCCACCGGCGCGACAGTCATGGGACGCCCGGCTCCCGCAGGGAAAAACCAGGATCAGGCGTTCGCTCCCGACCGCATCCTGGAAGACGGCGAGCGCGTGCAGTGTGGTCCCCTCACCCTACGGGCGATTCATACCCCCGGGCACGCATCCAATCACTTGTGCTTCATGCTGGAACAAACACGCATGCTGTTCACCGGCGACCATGTCATGCAGGGTTCGACCGTTGTCATCAACCCGCCCGACGGCAACATGAGAGACTATCTCAGGACTCTGGAAATGCTGCTCAGCGAAGATCCCGCCATTCTGGCGCCGGCGCACGGCTTCCTGATCGGGCGTCCCCTCCACGAGATTCGGCGCCTCATCGCGCACCGCCTGGCGCGGGAGGGAAAAGTTCTCGCCGCGATGCGCAAACTCGGCGTGGCAACCCTGCAGCAACTGGTACCCGCGGTATACGAGGACGTTTCCGAAAAACTGTATCCGGTCGCTGCGCGATCGCTGACTGCGCATCTTGAAAAGCTCGCGTCCGACCGCCGGATCGTCGAAGAAGCGGGACACTGGCGCCTCGCGTCATGACCGATGGAAAACGTCCCGACGGGTGCTAAGATTCGTCAGACGGTGCAGGCGATTCGCGCAACCGCCCCCCCAGCACGGCGACACGCAAGGAGACGGCATGAGTGACGACAAGACAATGAAGATCGTGACGAACCTTGACCGGGCCGGCATTGAACAGGCGCTGGTCGAGGCGCGGAGTTTGGCACAGGCGAAGAACCTCCCCGAACTCGCGTCGCTGTTCAACGGTGTAGATGGGATGCCGCGCGCGCAGATTGAGCAGCGAATCGGCAATGCGCTCAAGTGGCTTGCCGATAAGCCTGAGCACATGGCGATCACCGCGCAGCTCGAGATGATCGAGCTCAATCTTCGCAACCTCTGATAGTTAGCGATTAGCGGGACTGGCGGCCGTGTCTCGCTTCGACTTCGACCTATTCACCATCGGCGCCGGCTCCGGCGGCGTCCGGGCGAGTCGCGTCTGCGCGGGTTACGGGGCGAAAGTGGCGGTCGCCGAGGAGCGCTACTTCGGCGGAACCTGCGTCAACGTGGGCTGCATCCCGAAGAAGCTCTTTAGCTACGCCGCCCATTACCGCGAGGACTTCCACGATGCGACGGGCTTCGGCTGGAACGCGCCGCCACCGTCGCTGCACTGGCCGACCCTCGTTGCGAACAAGGACAAGGAAATATCCCGGCTGAACGGGATCTACGAGCGTGTACTCGAAAACGCGGGCGTTACGATTCTGAAAAGCCGCGCGACGATTCTTGATTCCCAGCATGTTGAATGCGGCGGAAAGACCTACTCCGCCAGGCACATCCTCGTGGCCACCGGCTCTTGGCCGACGGTGCCCGAGATTCCGGGCCGCGAACTCGCCATTACGTCCAACGAGGCATTTTTCCTGCCTGCCCTGCCTGCTTCGATCGTTGTAGTCGGTGGCGGGTACATTGCCGTTGAGTTCGCGTCGATATTCAACGGCCTCGGCGTCCCCACCACCCTCGTGTACCGGGGTGCGCGGCTGCTGCGGACGTTCGACGCCGACCTCGGCTTGAAGCTGGCGGAGGAAATGACAAAGAAAGGCGTTTCGATCCGCTTCGAGAGCGACATCGCCGCACTGGAAGAGAAGGCACCGGGATCGATTGCCGTGACCTACAAGGACGGCAGTCGCGGCGAAACCGGGGCGGTGATGTTCGCTACCGGCAGGAAGCCGAACACACACAGCCTCGGACTCGAATCGGCCGGCGTTCGCCTGGGCTCCGGCGGCGCCATCGTGGTGGATCGTTTCCTGAAGACTTCAGTGGATTCCATCCATGCGATCGGAGACGTCACCGACCGCATCAACCTGACGCCGGTCGCTACGGCAGAAGGCATGGCGCTTGCCAGGACACTTTTCCAGGACAAGCCGACATCTCTCGACTACGAAAACATCCCCACCGCGGTGTTTGCCATCCCGAACGTAGCAACGGTCGGCCTGTCCGAGGAGGCCGCAAGGAAGCGTGGCGCCGTGGAAATCTACAAGACTGGTTTTCGACCACTCAGGCACACGCTTTCGGGCAGTGAAGAGAAAACCTTCATGAAACTAGTCGTCGATACGGCGAGCCGGCGCGTGGTCGGCGCGCACATGATCGGCCCGGATGCCGGCGAGATCATCCAGGGAATTGCGATCGCGCTGAAGTGCGGTGCAACCAAGGAACAGTTTGACTCCACGATCGGGATTCACCCCACCGCAGCGGAGGAGTTTGTCACGCTGCGCGAAATGTCTGGCACCTGAGGAAATAACATGGCCATGAACGGCGCAGAAAGCCTGGCGCGCACCCTTCTCGCAAGCGGCGTGGAAGTCTGTTTTGCAAACCCCGGCACGTCAGAGATGCATTTTGTCGCTGCACTGGACCGGGTCGCCGGCCTTCGCTGCGTGCTCGGCCTGGCCGAAACGGTGGTGACGGGCTGTGCGGACGGGTATGCGCGCATGACCGGCAAGCCTGCGGCGACACTTCTGCATTGCGGGCCGGGGTTCGCAAACGGCATTGCCAACCTGCACAACGCGAGGCGCGCGTACTCCCCGATCGTCAACGTAGTGGGCGACCAGGCGACCTACCATCGGCCGTATGACGCGCCGCTGACGGCGGACACGGAAGGCCTTGCACGTGCCGTGTCCCACTGGGTTCGCACCTGTACGACCGCTGAAGAGGTGCCTGGCGCCGGGGCAGCCGCAGTGCAGGCGGCGCGCACTTCACCGGGCCAGATCGCGACCCTGATCCTGCCTGCGGACACCGCGTGGAACGAAAGCAGCGGGCCTGCGGCGCCCTTGCCGGTACCTGCGCGACCCGGCGTTGCGCCGGACACCCTGGCAACCATCGCCCGGGTCCTGAGAGGTGGCGCGCCAGCGATGCTTCTGCTTTCCGGCGCTGCGCTGTCCGAGGCGGGGTTGCGTGCAGCACACCGGATTTCGGTAAAGACCGGGGCGAAACTTCGCGTACCCACTCAGGTCGGTCGCATGGCCCGCGGTCGCGGGCGCCCCCAGATCGACCGCATACCCTACGCGGTCGACCGCGCGCTGGAAGTGCTCGGCGGCCTCACCCATCTCGTTCTCGTCGGCGCAAAACCTCCGGTCGGATTTTTCGCCTACCCCGGAAAACCCAGCGAAATGTGGCCAAAGGACTGCACGCTCCACGTGCTAGCCCGCCAGGAAGAGGATTCCGTGGCGGCTTTGGAAGCGCTCGCGGATGAGCTCGGCGCTGCGCGCGACATTGCGATCCCCGAAGCGCCGACGCCCACGCTTGCGACCGGCCCGTTTTCTCCCGAAGCATTCGCCGGAACGATCGCCGCACTGATTCCGGAAAATGCCATCGTTGCCGAAGATGCCGTCACCTCCGGGCGCCAGTTGTTTGGGCCGACGTTCGCCGCAGCGCCGAACGACTGGATACAGATCACCGGAGGTGCGATTGGAAATGGCCTGCCGATCGCGACCGGCGCCGCTATCGCCTGCCCGGACCGCAAGACGGTCTGCCTGCAATCAGACGGTGGCGGCATGTACACGGTTCAGTCCCTGTGGACTCAGGCGCGCGAGAATCTCGACGTTGTGAACGTGATCTTTGCCAATCGCAGCTACCGCATCCTGATGGGTGAACTGATGGCGGTGGGCGCGACACCCGGAAAGAGCGCCAGGCAGCTCTTCGACCTCGG
>JBBQVP010000054.1:0-23435 GCA_038211455.1 Burkholderiales bacterium | reverse complement strand
GCCGCGCAGGCTCGCGGTGGCACCGGTGAAGAAGATCGAGCCGCGTCCGCGCGGCAGCATCACCTTCGTGACTTCGCGCCCCATCAGGAATCCCGCCAGCGCGGCCATCTCCCACACCTTTGTATAGACGCGTGTCGTAGTCTCGGTGATGCCGAATCGCACGTTGCCGCCGACGTTGAACACGGCGACTTCGATTGGCGCCACCTCGCGCTCGATCCGGGCGACAAGGGAAACCACTGCACTTTCGATGCGCGCATCCGAGCCGAACGGCACCGCACGGCCGCCTTCAGCCGCGATCTGCGCGACCAGCGGCGCAAGCTTCTCTGCGCTGCGGCGAGTCACGCAGGCGATGTACCCCTCGCGCGCGAAGCGGCGAGCGATCGCTCCGCCGGTGGCGTCGCCTGCACCGACGACAAGAATGGCCTTGTTGCCGCGCATTGTCTTCCTCAGGCTGTTTCCAGTTGCGCTTCGTCGGCCAGGCGTTGTGCCAGGCGAGCGAAGGCAGCCTCGTCCGGGGACTCGAGGCGCAGTTCCACCGCTGCGTCAAGCCGCGCGTAGTTGCGCGACGCCGAGCGCTGGTAGGCCGGATCGTAGTGGTCCTCGAGCAGGCTGCCCACCAGCGTATCCCAGGCACCCTCCGCCGCGAGGCGCTTCCAGTCGTCGATCGTCCTCTCCCCGTAGAGTCCCCGCAGGCAGTCGAGCTGGGCGTAAAGGCTCTGCGGATCGGTGAAAAAATGGCGGTATTCGTCCGACAGCAGCGCGATACGCGTCGCGCGGCCGGCCTGGAGAAGGACGCATTCGCTGCCGCGCATCGCGTGCATCAGCGCCTCCGGCACCTGCAGCTGCCCGATTTTCTTGGATTCGCCCTCGACGAACACCGGACGCGTCGCGTCGCAGCGGCGCAGGGCGTCCCAGAGCAGGGTCTCGAACATCTTCTGCGAGGGCTGTGGGCGATCGGGCAGGTTGCCCAGCACCGAGCCGCGGTGGGCGGCGAGATCTTCCAGGTCGAGGACCTGTGCGCCAGCGCTTTCCAGCGCCCGCAGCAGCCGGCTCTTGCCGCTGCCCGTCGTTCCATGGATCACGCGGAAGCGATACTCGAGCGGCAGCGAAGACAGCGTATCGACAATGAAATGCCGGTAGGCCTTGTAGCCGCCTTCAATGCTCCAGGCATCCCAGCCGATCTCGCGCAGGATGTGGGCCATGGCGCCTGAGCGCTTGCCGCCGCGCCAGCAGTAGACCAGCGGCTTCCACTCGCGGGGCATGTTGATGAATCGCTCCTCGATGTGGCGCGCGATGTTCTTCGCCACCAGGGCCGCGCCGAGTTTTTTTGCGTCGAATGGCGAGACCTGCTTGTAGAGCGTGCCGACCCGGGCGCGCTCCGTGTCCTCGAGCACCGGGCACGAAATTGCCCCGGGCACATGGTCTTCGGAAAACTCCGCTGGCGAGCGCACGTCGATGACCGCGTCAAACTCCCGCAGGAGGCCGGGGGTCATGGCGACAAGCGGTTTCGGGGCGGGTTTCACCGGATTCGAAGAGTGGCGGGGGACTCGATGCGCGTCATTTTACCCCGCGCCCCACGGGCTACTTCAGCATCGGCTTGAGCGCCTTCCAGACATTGTCGAGCAGTATCGGCTGCGCGGCGACCGTCGGGTGCAGGTTGTCGCTCTGGAAGAACGTGCGTTTGTCTGCGAACCCTTCGAAAAAAAACGGCACAAGCCCGGACTTGTATTCCCTGGCAAGGCTGGTGAACGTCGCCTCGAACGCCTTGTTGTAGTCCTCGCCGTAGTTGGGCGGCATTTTTACCCCCACCAGCACCACGCGAGTGCGGGCTGCCGCAGCCAGTTCGATCATCCCGGCCAGGTTGCGGCGCATCTCCGCCACCGGCAGGCCGCGCAGCCCGTCGTTGGCGCCCAGTTCGATGACGATCAGCGAGGGCTTTTCGCGGTCGAGAACGTTTTTCAGGCGCGAGAGTCCACCACGGGTGGTTTCCCCGCTGATGCTTGCGTTGGCGACGCTATAATTTAAGTGCTCGCGCTTGAGGCGCGCCGCGAGCAGCGCCACCCAGCCCCGCTCCTGTGCGATTCCATAGGCGGCTGACAGGCTGTCACCGAAAACCAGGATCTTCCCCGCGTGTGCCGCGGGGGCCCAGCCCGACACCAGGAAGGCGAACAAAACGATGAACAGTCCGGAAACTGCGCTGCGGAAGGCGGTGTTGGCGGCACGTGGCATAGGCAAGACGGTGAAGAGCGGCACGGATGACCTCGTCATTCTGCGGGAAATCGACCTTGAGGTCACACCTGGCGAGGCGGTGGCGATTGTCGGTGCCTCGGGCTCCGGCAAATCGACGCTTCTGGCGATCCTCGCGGGATTGGACACTCCGAGCACCGGTTCGGTTCACCTCGCCGGAAAGGACTTGTTCGCGCTGGACGAGGATGCGCGCGCCGAACTGCGCGGACGCGCGGTTGGATTCGTGTTCCAGTCGTTCCAGCTGTTGCCCGCGCTCTCGGCGCTTGAGAACGTGATGCTGCCCCTCGAACTGGCTGGTCGGCAGGACGCCGCGGAGGCAGCTCGCGCCATGCTCGGACAGGTCGGGCTCGCCAAGCGTCTAGGCCACTATCCCAAGCACCTTTCCGGCGGCGAGCAGCAGCGGGAGGCGCACGCGCGAGCGTTTGTCGTGAAGCCTGAGGTACAGATGGCCGACGAGCCCACGGGCAGCCTCGACGCCGATGCGGGGGAGTCCGTGATCCGTCTGATGTTCGAACTGAACGCCCAGGCCGGAACCACCCTGCTGCTGGTGACCCATGACGAGACGCTCGCAAAGCGATGCGGGCGCACCGTGCGGCTCGCCGCAGGCCGGATCGTCGGGTGAGTACCTGGCGGCTCGCGCTGCGCATGCTCGCTCGAGACTGGCGCGCGGGTGAGTTGCGCGTGCTTGCGCTTGCGCTGCTGATCGCGGTCGCAAGCGTGACCAGCGTGTCGTTCTTCGCCGACCGCGTGCGCCAGGGACTCAACCTGGAGGCGCACCAGCTGCTTGGCGGCGACTTGCTGCTGGCCGGCGACCAGCCATGGAATCCGGAGATCGCAAAGGAGATCAAGCGTCGCGGACTCGCCTTGGCCGGGTCCACCAACTTCATCAGCATGGCGCAGGCCGGCGACAAGAGCGCGCTGGCCGGCATCAAGGCGATCACCGCGCTGTACCCGTTGCGCGGCAAGCTGCGCATCGCACCGCGCCTCAACGCACCCGACGGTGTGGCCGCGCGCGGACCGGAACCTGGCACCGTCTGGCTGGATGAACGCCTGACATCGGCGCTCGCCGCAGGGGTCGGCGATACGGTGAAGCTTGGCAGCGCGACGTTCAGGGTCGCGGCTGTGCTGACGCTGGAACCGGACCGGGGCGCTAACTTCTTCAATATCGCGCCGCGACTGATGATGGCGGAGGAGGACGTTCCCGCGACGCGCCTGATCCAGACCGGCAGCCGGGTCACCTACCAGGTGCTGGCAGCGGGCGAACGTAAGGAGGTCGACGCGTTCGAGGCCTGGGCGAAGACCCGCCTGCAACGCGGGCAGCGCATCGAGAGCCTGGACAACGCGCGACCGGAGATCCGCGCCTCCCTCGATCGTGCGCAGAGCTTCCTCGGCCTGACGGCGCTGCTCGCGGCGATCCTCGCCGGGGTGGCGATCGCGCTGGCGACGCGCCGCTTCGTCGAACGCCAGCTCGACGCCTGTGCCGTGATGCGCTGCCTCGGCGCCACGCAGTCGCGCCTGACAGCGCTCTACGGCACGGAGTTCCTCGTGCTCGGCCTCACCGCCTGCCTCGCCGGTTGCCTCGCGGGCTTTGCGGCCCAGTTCGCGATCGCGCACTGGCTCGCGGGTGTGCTGCGCGCTGCGCTGCCGCAGCCCACCGCGGTGCCGGCGCTTCAGGGGGCGCTGGTGGGGCTCACGCTGCTGCTCGGTTTCGCGCTGCCGCCCCTGCTGCAACTCAAGAACGTTCCGGCAGTGCGCGTGATCCGCCGTGAGTCGGGCGCGCCCCGGGGGGGCGCCGTCTTCGCTTACGTGCTGGGCTTCGCCGCGCTGGTGGCCCTGCTGCTCTGGCAGGCCGGGGACCTGAAGCTCGGCCTGACTGTGGTCGGCGGCTTCAGTGCCGCGGTCTTGCTGTTCATCGGTGTCGCGCTCCTTGCGTTGCGCGGAGCGAGTTCGGGGAGCGCGCTGCGCCTGTTCGGCGCGCGCAATCCCGCAGTTCGCTATGGCCTGGCCAACCTGCGCCGCCACGCGCGCTCGAACGCGGTGCAGGTCGCCAGCCTTGCGCTGGGGCTGACCGCGATCCTGCTGCTGACCATTACGCGCGCGGACCTGATCAACGCCTGGCGGCAGGCCGCCCCTCCGGACGCACCGAACCGCTTCGTGATCGGAATCCAGCCCGAGCAACTCGCCCCGGTGCGGGAGTTCTTCAAAAGCGCCGGTGCGCCGCTGCCTGAGACTTATCCCATGGTGCGTGGCCGGCTGACCGAGCTCAACGGCCGGCCGATCAGTGAAAGCGACTACACCGACGAACGTGCCAAGCGCCTGATCGAGCGCGAGTTCAACCTGTCTTATATGGATGCGCTCCCCGGGCACAACCAGATCTCCGCGGGGCGGTGGTTCGATCCAGGAAGCCGCGTCGAGGCAGAAGCCTCGGTGGAGGAGGGGATTGCCAAGACGCTGGGCCTGAAACTCGGCGATCGCCTGACCTACAACGCCGGCGGCGAAGCCTTTACCGCGCGCATCACGTCGCTGCGGAAACTGCGCTGGGATTCGATGAAGGTCAACTTCTTTGTCGTCACCCCGACCTGGGTGCTGGAGAAGGCGCCGACGAGCTTCATCACTGCATTTCGCCTTGAGCCTGGATCCGAGCCTCTGCTCGACCGTCTCGTGGGCCGCTTTCCCAACCTGACCGTGATCGACATCAGCGCGGCGCTCAAGCAGGCGCAGGGCATCATCGACCAGGTGATTCTCGCGGTGCAGTTCGTGTTCCTGTTCGCACTCGCCGCAGGGCTGCTGGTGCTGTACTCGGCGCTGCTTGCTACCGAGGACGAGCGGCGCCGCGAGGGCGCGATCATGCGTGCGTTCGGTGCCTCGGCCGCGCAGGTGGCGGGCGCGCAGCGTGCCGAGTTCCTCGTCATGGGCGCGATCGCGGGCGTGCTTGCGACGATCGCGGCGTCGCTGATCAGCACGCTGCTCGCGCAGCGCGTGTTCCAGCTTGAACTCCCGGTGAACTATGGCCTGTGGCTCTACGGGCCGCTCGCCGGCGTGGCGCTGCTCTCGCTGAACGCCTGGCTGTCCTCGCGCAAGGTCACGCGCGCCTCGCCCGCGCTGGTGCTGCGGGAAGGCTGAATGGAAACGCCTTACCAGCAGCTCGGCGGGGACGCGGGCGTGCGCGCGCTGGTAGGGCGCTTCTACGCGCTGATGGACACCGACGCCGCGTTCGCCGGCATCCGAGCACTGCACCCGCCTGCGCTCGATGCGTCGACCGACAAGCTGTACTGGTTCCTTTCCGGCTTTCTCGGCGGACCGGCGCTGTATGCCGAGAAGATCGGCGCGCCGATGCTGCGCGCGCGGCACCTGCCGTTCGCGATCGGTGAGGCCGAGCGCGACCAGTGGCTTGCCTGCATGCGCCGCGCGATGGAGGAGCGCGCGGTGCCGGAGTTGCTGCGGCTGCACCTTATGGGTAGCTTCTGGAAGACCGCTGACTGGGTGCGCAACAAGCCCGGCTGATCCGGAGGTTCCTGATTTGGGTTCTATGCGAACGACGGTGACTTGGATACTATTACTCACCCCCTATGCAAGAGCGCGGCCCAACGCGTATGGTGGAAGCACGGACTGGCCAGCGTATAACGGACGAATTTTCAATCGGAGGAACTCCCATGGACGGTAACTCAAGAAGGCGGTTTCTTCAGACTGCTGCGGCAGGCGGCCTGGCGGCAGCGACGGGCATGGGCGCGGGCATTCGCGCTGCCCGGGCTGCCAACGTTCAGGCCAGCTGGGCGAATCTCGCGCCCGGTTTTACTATCCTGATCACGCAGTACATGCGGGCGAAAAAACTCGACGAAAAGAACGGCATCCAGTTGAGCGCGCCGACCACGTATACATCGGTTGGTACGTTTTACCAGGATTTCGTCGCAGGCCGGTTCGACGTGTGCATGGGCACCTGGGATACTTTTGCGGCGCGCTATCTTGCCGGCGTTCCGCTCGAATTGGTCTGCACCATCACCACCGGCGACATGATCAATATCGTTGCTTCGGCCAAGGGCCCGAACAATGTCAAGGAACTCGCCGGAAAGACCGTTGCGGCGCTGCAGTCGAGCGGCACCTACCGTCTGACCAAGGCCCTGATCAAGGAATACGACGGCGTCGATCTCGAAACCCTGGCGACGGTGCAAAACGTCGACAATCCCGCAGCTGCGGTAACTCTGGTGATGGCCGACCGTGCCGACGCCGGCTTGTCCTGGGAGCCGAACATCAGCTCCGCCATCAAACGCGTGCCGACGCTAAAGGTGATTTACAACGCGGGTGTTCAATATCGCGCGAAGACCGGGCTCGATCTGCCGTTCTTCGCCGTCGCCATCCGCAAGGAACTTGCCGCCAAGAATCCGCAAGCCGCACGCAACATCGACAGGGCATTCGGGGACTGCCTTGCCGGCATCGTGGCCAACGTGGACGAAGCCGTCCAAATCGGCGGTGACGGGACCAAAATCCCCGCGGATGTGCTCAAGCTCGCGGTCTCGTCTGGACGCATGGTGTTCAAGCACGGCTCCATGACAGACCCTGCGGCGCGCAAGTCCATCCTCACGTCCGCCGATCTGTTGCAGCGCAACGGCCTGCTGCCGAGAAAGCTCGACGACGCGTTTTTTGCAACGTCCTGATTCCGCGCCGGGAACGCCGTGCAGCGGCAGGAGACGGGCGGAAAGCCTGAAGTTTCCACCTTAGCGCGATCCAGCGTCGCTGCCGGCGAGCCGACAGCGGTGGGCCGCGGCGGCAGGCGCGAGATGATCGCGATGATCACCGTGGTCGCGGCGCTGTTCCTGGCGATGGAAATCGCCAGCCGTTTCGTGCCGGATTACATCCTGCCCTCGCCGCTGGTCGTGCTGAAAAGTCTGGTCGAGTCCTTGCGCACGGAGCAGTCGCACATATGGATCACCATGGCGCGGCTGGCGGTCGCGGTCGCGTTTTCGATGGTGGTGGGGATTCTGCTCGGCCTGATCATGGGGACGTATGCCGGAATCAGGCCGTACCTCAGGTCGCTCATCATTATCGACACCGGGATTCCGGCGCTTTCATGGATGCTGCTCGCGGTGTTCTGGTTCAAGAATCCCGAGGTGCGCATTTTTTTCATTCTGACGCTGATCCTGGTGCCGTTCTACGCGCTCAACGTCTACGACGGCATGCGCGCCCTGTCCACCGACCTGGTCGACATGATCGAGAGCTTCCGGCCATCGCGCCTGCAGGTCCTGCGTTACCTCGTCGGGCCGCATATCGTGCCGTATGTGTTTCTCACCACGCGCTCGGTGATCGGGTATGCGGTGCGCATGGCGATATTTGCCGAGCTGGTCGCCTCTGCCGTGGGCATCGGCTCGCGCATGAGCCTGGCGCAATCGACGTTTCACATCGATCAGGTGCTTGCCTGGACCATTTTCCTGGTGGTGTTCAATCTGGCCGTGCAGGGTGCCGTCGCGCTGCTGGAAAAGGCGGTGTTGAAATGGCGCCCGGAAGCGAACGTCCGGTGAGTGACACGCAGGCGGTGGCATTGATCCAGGTCGCGAACGTGAGCAAGCGCTATGGCGCTCAGCTCGTGGTCGACAATCTCAGCTTCGAGGTGCGCCGGGGCGAGATCGTCGCGCTCCTTGGCAAGACCGGCGCAGGCAAGAGCACGGTGATGAACATGCTGATGGGCACCATCGCGCCCGATGAAGGTGGCGTGCGCGTCGCCGGCGTCGATCCATTCCGCGAGTTTCGCGCGCTCAAGGGTAAGCTCGCGGTCAGCTTCCAGACCGACAGGCTGCTGCCGTGGCGCACGGCGCTCGACAACGCCGCGCTTGGCCTGGAGATCCTCGGGCGGACGCGCGTTGAGGCAAGACAGATCGCGCGCGAGTGGCTCGCCCGGGTCAAGCTCGAAGACGCGGAGGACAAGTACGTGCACGAGCTGTCCGGCGGCATGCGCCAGCGCGTTTCGCTCGCGCGCGCCCTCGCCGTCGACCCCGAGATCGTCCTGCTCGACGAGTCGTTCAGCCAGCTCGACCATGTGACGTCGCTGACCTTGCGCCGCGACTTCAGCCAGATCGTGCGCCAGGTCGGAAAGACCTGCGTGTTCGTGACGCACCGTATCGACGACGCGCTGGAAATGGCCGACCGCATCCTGGTGCTCGCCGCGCCGGCGCGGGTGGCGATTGAAGAGCACATCTCCACAGAGCAGCGGCACGACACAGCGTTTCTCGCCCTGGTCCACGCGCGCATCGCGGGGGCGATGGGCGGAGTACAAGACGAGTAGCGCACGACGCGCGCTCGCGAAGGACACCCTTAACTGCAACAAGCGAGGCATAGATGAACTACGAAGACATTGTCGTCGAACACGTGGAATCCTGGGTCGAAATCACCATCAACCGGCCGGAGAAGCTCAATTCATTGCGCGAACGCACTGCCGAGGAGATTCTCGGGGTGCTCGCGGAGGTGGAGAACGACCGCGCGGTCGGCGCCGTGATCCTCAAGGGAAGCGCCAAGGCCTTTTGCACCGGCATCGACACCAGCGAGTTTCAGATCGGCGAGAACGAATACTTCGATTTCTACCGCAAACGCAAGCGCCAGCGCAAAGTGAATCAGTTGTTCCGCGAGTTGCCGTCTTTTTCAAAACCGGTGATCACCGCGGTCGAGGGGTTCGCGCTGGGCGGGGGCCTGGAGTTGGCGATGGTCGGAGACCTGATCGTCGCCGGCGCCGAGGCCAAGCTGGGGCTGCCCGAGGCGCGGCTCGGTCTCATGCCCGGCGGCGGCGGCACGCAAACCCTGCCGCGGCTCATTGGCAAGGCGCTGGCGAAAGAACTCATCTGGACCGGACGCCGCATCAGCGCCGCCGAGGCGCGCGAATACCGCCTGGTCAATCACGTCACCGAGGCCGGGGGGGCACTCGACAAGGCGCGCGAAATCGCGCGCGCAATCTGTGTCAACGCCCCGCTGTCGGTGATGATGACCAAGGCGGCGATCGACCGCGGGCTGGACATGGCATTCGCGGAAGGCATGGCCGCCGAGGGCGATGCCTCGTTCATGCTCTATTTCAGCAAGGATCGCAACGAAGGGCTCGGCGCGTTCAGGGAAAAACGCGCGCCGAAGTTCAAGGGAGAGTGAGGAACGACATGAAGAACCGAGACATTGTCATCGCCGGCTACGCCGAGACAAAAATCGATTTCAAGACCGGGCGCAGCGCCTACGACCTCGCTGGGGAGGCGCTGTCGCTGCTGCTCGCCTCGACCGGCATCGCCAAGCGCGAGATCGACGGCCTGTCGGTCACCGTGGCACTCTCCGAAGCGGGGAATCCGTTTTTCGGGGTCTACATGACCGATGCGCTGGGCCTGGTTCCAACCTGGCTGAATCTGGGCGGCATGGGTGGTTGCTCGGCCACCGGAGGCGTGGCGCGCGCAGTCGCCGCGATTCGCCAGGGCCAGTGCAAGGCGGCTCTGGTCATGTCGGCGGACGCGCCGAGCTCCGACTGGCGCGCGAGTTACGGGGCCTACCGCGGCGAATTTCAGGATCCGGTGGGCCTGCAGGGACCGCCGGCGATGTTCGGCCTGCTGATGAGCCGTTACATGCAGCAGTACGAACTCAAGCCGGAGGCGCTGGGCAAGATCGCGGTCACCCAGCGCGAGCATGCGCTCATGAACGACAACGCCTTCGCCAAGTTCAAAAAGCCGCTCAAGCTGGAGGATTACATGGCGGCGCGCATGATTGCCGACCCGTTGCGCCTGCTCGACAGCGTGATGTTTTGTGACGGCGCCAACGCCGTGCTCGTCACCACCGCCGAGAACGCGAAGCGCCTGGGCATCAGGAAGACTGTCACGCCAGTCGCCTACGCTGAGGTGACCAATTTCAACGGTGATCAGGCCTCTCCGGACATCACCGAGACCGGTTTTTCGCAGATCGGCCCGCAGATCTTCGCGCAATGGGGGCGCACGCCGCAGGACATCCGCATGTTCCATCCCTACGATGATTTCACCATCGCCGTGCTGATGCAGATGGAGCAACTCGGATTTTGCCGGCGCGGCGAAGGCTCGAAATTCGTCCTCGAAACCGATTTGTCGTACCAGGGCAAGCTGCCGCTCAACACCGGCGGTGGGCAGATTTCGGCGGGGCAGCCGGGGCTCGCGAGCGGCGGGCTCAATCTGGTCGAAGCGGTGCGTCAGATGTTCGGCGAGGCCGGCGCACGCCAGGTTTCTGATCCGCGCAATGCGCTGGTGACCGGCATCGGCGTGATTCCCTACGGCCGCAACTGGAGCACCAGTTCGGCCATGATTCTGGAGGCGTGACATGAGCGAGCAAAGGCCAGCAGGTCGCACGGTGCCTAAACCGAATGTCTATATCGATACCACGCCATTCTGGGATGGCGTGAAGCAGGGCAGACTCATGCTGCAATATTGTCCCGAGACAAAACAGTTCCAGCACTACCCGCGCCCGGTCAGCATTTATACCGGCAAGAGGAACGTCGAGTGGCGCGAGGTGTCGGGCGCGGGGACGATCTATGCCTGCACCGTGATCCGCATTCCCGGGCCGGGCCTCGAGGGTCGTCTGCCGCTGTGCGTGGCTACGATCGATCTGGACGAGGGTGTACGTTTCATCGGCAACGTGCTCAATTGCGCGCCGGAAGAGGTGAAAATCGGTGCCCGCGTAAAGCTTGTCTGGGACAGTCTGAACGAGGACAACAACTACCCGGCGTTCGAACTGGCCTAAGCCTCATGCGGCTCGAGCATGTACTCGCAGGACACGCGCTACGCCGACCGGCGCATGAGGCCGTGGTCTGCGGAGAGGCGCGCGTAGTCTACGCCGAGCTGCATGCGTCGATCCGCCGCGCCGCCGCCGGGCTGGCGGGCCTTGGCGTGCGCGCGGGCGATCGCGTCCTCGTCTATCTGCCCAACGGCGTCGAGTTCGTGCAGCTGACCTATGCGGCGTTCACGCTGGGCGCGATCGTGGTTCCGGTCAACACGCGCCTGACCAGGCAGGAAGTCGAACACATCGCCGCTGACAGCCAGCCGGCGGTCGTTGCCTTTCATGCGGACAGCCGCGCGGCGCTTGCCGGCGTCCTCGCGCAGCTGTCTGGCTGCCGCGCAGTCGTTACCGGTGGCGCACTTGCGGGCGAAGTCGCATTCGGTGATCTTGCCGCCGCCGGGGGCCCGCTGCCGCCGGTTCCGCTCGACTCGGATGACTGCATGATTGTGTACACCTCGGGTACCACCGGCAAGCCCAAAGGTGCAGTGATCACGCATGCAAACCAGCTGATTCAGCACGGCTACATCAACGCGATCGAGTGGGGCATCGGCGCTGACGATCGCTATCTCGTCACCACGCCGCTGGCGCACCGCACCGGCTTGGGCAGGCTGACCAACGCGCTGTGCCTGGGCGGCACTGTCGTCGTGATGGGAAAATTCGACGCGGCGCAGACCGTCGAGATCATAGGGCAGGAGAGGATTACCGTCCTCGGCATGGTGCCCACGGTGACACGCATGCTGTTACCGCACATCGAACGCGATCCGGGCAAGTGCAGTTCGCTGCGCCGGCTGATCGTCACCGGCGAAGCATTCCCGGTGGAACTGAAACGCCGCGTGATCGCCCTGCTGCCCGATGCGCAGCTGTGCTCCTTCTTCGCCATGACCGAAGCGGGCTCGGTCACCAGTCTTGGCCATGCCGAACAGTTCACGCATCCCGCCTCGGTGGGGCGGCCCACGCCGGGAGTGGAGATCCGGCTGATCGACGATACAGGCAAAGACGTGGCGGTGGACGAAGTCGGCGAACTGCTGGTGCGCGCCGGGCCGCCGGGACGCTTCATCACCTTGCGCGCCTACTACAATCGTCCGCAGGAGACCGCAGCCGCGCTACACGACGGCTGGATGCACACCGGGGATCTCGCGCGCCGCGACGCCGAGGGCTATCTCTACATCGTCGACCGCAAGAAGGACATGGTCGTCTCGGGCGGCTACAACATCTACACCAAGGAGGTCGAACTGGCGCTCGCTGCACACGAAGCGGTAGCGGACGCGGCTGTCATCGGCGTGCCCCACCCGGTCTACGGCGAGGCGGTCGCCGCGTTTGTCGAAATGAGACCGGGCGCACGTGCCAGCGCCGAGGCCCTGATCGAACATTGCCGCACGCTGATCGCGGGCTACAAAAAGCCCAGTCACGTTTTTTTTCTCGACGAGCTGCCGCGCAACGCGCTGGGTAAGGCGTTGAAGAACGATTTGCGTCGGATCGCTGCCGAAAAGCTCGCCGAATCCTGACGTCATGCTGAGGCCCGAATCCGCCGACGAGCAGCGCCTGCGCCGGGAGGTGAGCGACTGGCTGCAGGCGAATACGCCTGACACCTTGCGCCAACTGACGTTTCGTCCCGTGCCGGGCGCGATCATGCCCTGGTACCGCAAGTTGTACGAGCGCGGCTGGATCGCGCCGCACTGGCCGCGCGAGCACGGCGGCATGGGTGCGTCGCCCGCGGAGCAGGTGATCCTGTTCGAGGAGATGGCGCGCTTTGGCGCGCCGGACTTTCCTTCGCAGGGCATCAACCAGATCGGTCCGCTGCTGATCAAGTTCGGCAGCAACGCGCAACGCGCACTGCACCTGCCGCGCATACTCTCGGGCGAGTCCATCTGGTGCCAAGGTTACTCCGAGCCGGGTGCCGGGTCGGACCTCGCCAGCCTGCGCACGCGCGCGCGCCTTGAGGGTGCTGAACTCATCGTCAACGGGCACAAGACCTGGACCACCTGGGGTCAGCACGCACACTGGATGTATGCGCTCGTGCGCAGCGGCGAGCCCGGCGGAGGGCACGAGGGCATCAGTTTCGTGCTGATCGATCTGGCGGCGGCGGGGGTCACCCGGCGTCCGATCCGCAACATCGCCGGCGATGAAGAATTCTGCGAAGTGCTCCTCGACCACGTTCACGTGCCCGTCGCGAACGTGGTCGGCGAACTCGGAAGTGGCTGGCGCATCGCCACGGCGCTGCTGAACGAGGAGCGCATCCGAATCGGCAGTCCGCTGCTTGCGCTGAAGGCGCTCGCGCGGTTGCGCGCGGTCGCGCGGCTCACCGGCGCGGCGGGCGAATCGTACATGCAGGAGCGCATTGCACACATGGAGATCGAAGTCGAGACGCTGATTGCCGCGTACCTCGATGCGCTCGAACAACTCGAGGGTGACGGCGACGCCGCGAGCGCGAGCGCCTGCCTCAAAGTGTTCGCGACGGAAACGGTGCAGCGGATCCTGGACGTGGCGCAGGAAGCTGCGGGCGGCATGCGCGCGCTGTTGCGTCCGTTGCAGCTGCGGGCTGCAAGCATCGATCTCAGCGAAATGTTCCTGCAGTCGCGGCGGCTGTCGATTTACGGCGGTTCGAACGAAATCCAGCGCTCGCTTATCGCCGGCCGCGTTCTCGGGTTGGCGGACGCCCGCAGAAAGCCGTCATGAGCGCCCTCGATGAGCGCCGCCTGATCGCCAGGAGCGCCGCCGGTCTGCTCGACGGGCTGGGCGGCATCGCGCGCGCACGCCGGGTGCGCGATGCCTGGCCGATGTTCGATCGGTCCGCCTGGCGCGCGATGGCGGAGGTAGCATGGCCGGGGAGCCTGGTGCCGGAAGCGCAGGGCGGCGCTGGACTGCGGCTGGACGAAACCTGTGCGCTGCTCGAAGCCGCCGGCAGCCGCATTGCGCCGGAACCGCTCGCCGCCTGCATCGCCGCCGCTGTTCTGCTCGCGCACAGCGCAGCGCCAGCCGCGAAGCTGCTGCTGCAAGGCCTGCTCGTTGGAGAGCAGGTGGTCGTGCCGGTCGTCTCAGCCGATCGATTGTGGCCTGGCGAATCGCCGCTCGATGCGGCGCGCGCCGGGGCCGGGGTTCGGCTCAGCGGGACCGCGCCGCGGATCGCGGACACGCAGGGGGCAAGCGATTTCCTGCTCGGTGTCGTGGCCGGTGGCGAGTTCATCGTCGTGCAGCTGGAAGCGTCCAGCCGCGGGCTCGACGTTCGAACGAGCCGGGCGGTCGACGGCAGTTCACTAGCCGAGCTGCAATTCGACGGCTTGATCGTGGATCAGGAGCGCATTCTGCTCTCTGGTGCCCCCGCCGGGCTTGCATTCGATGCGCTTGCCGATGGGCTCTGCCTCGGACGCGCGGCGCAATTGGTCGGCCTGACGGGCGAGGCGCTGCGCATCACGGTCGAATACCTGAAGACGCGCGAGCAGTTCGGCCGGCCGATCGGGAGCTTCCAGGCGCTGCAGCACCGAGCGGCGACGATGCATATCGAGGTTGCGGTTTCACGTGCGTTGCTTTACGAAGCCTGCAGTGCTTACGGCACGGCGCAGCAGGGCCGGGCCGCGGCTGCTGCCGGCGCGCGCGCCTGCGGCGCCGCGCTGCGGGTGGTGCAGGACTGTGTGCAACTGCATGGCGCGATCGGATTCGCCGACGAATGCGATATCGGACTGTTTCTGCGGCGGGCGATGGTGCTGGCAGGGGCGGCTGGTGGTGAAATGCGGAACTGGCGAAGGTACGCCGAATTCACTCCAAGTTGAGAATCTTCGTCCAGACGCTTTTGTTGAGCAGAACCTCACTTAAGACTCCGTTCAGGTTTCTGGGACCCTCTCTGAGAGCAAGGTGCCCGAACTGCAGCGTCTGCAACTCATGGGTAGCTTCTGGAAGACCGCGGATTGGATGCGAAACCAGCGCGGGTGACCGGTATTGACGCGACCCTGCGTTTGATGCAGCATCAAACGCAGGGTCGCGTAGCCTCGACCCGGGGAGCAATCCGGCCGGCGCGATCATTCGAGAACCCAGGTGACCTATTCAACGATCAAGTACGAAAAATTCGGCCGCGTCGGCGTGCTCACGCTCAGCCGCCCGGAGCGCGTCAACGCGATCAACCGCACGATGCTGGGCGAGATCCAGCAGGTGCTCGACGCGGTTGAAGCCGATAGCGGGGTGGCTGTGCTGGTGGTGACCGGCGCGGGCAACGCGTTTTCATCCGGTTTCGACCTCAAGGAGCAGATGGAGGCGCGGCCGCAGGGTGTGGAAGTCTGGCGAAAAATTCTTCGCGACGACTTCGATCCGGTCGCGCGCTTCTGGTCACTGTCCAAGCCAACGATTGCCGCGGTGCGTGGTGCGTGCCTCGCCAGCGGGTGCGAGCTGGCCCTGTGCTGCGACATCACCATCGCCGCCGAGGACGCGATCTTCGGCGAGCCGGAGCTCAAGTTCGGCGCGGGCATCGTGGTGATGATGCTGCCCTGGATCACCGGACCCAAGCAGGCGAAGGAGATCATTTTCAACGGGCTCGATAATGTCTCGGCGCAGGAAGCCCTGCGTTTGGGCATCGTCAACCGGGTCGTGCCGAACGGAACGGACCTCGAGGCCGCAATGGCCATGGCGCGGCACATCGCGGTCATTGATCCCGTGCTTGTGCAGCAGACCAAGCAGGCGATCAACCGCGCATACCGCATCATGGGCATGGACGAGGCGCTGCAGGTGGCGCTCGACATCGACCTTGCGATCGAAGGCCAGGGCTCGCCCGACAAACGCGAGTTCATGGACCTCGCCCGGCGCGACGGCCTGCGCGCCGCGCTGACCTGGCGCGACGCGCGCTTCGCTCCAAAGACCGGCAAGTGACCACGGTGCCCGGCGCACCCGGTGAGCTATGCGCGATGCTCGATGCGGCGTGCCTGGCGCACGCCGCGCGCCCGGCGATCGACGACGGGCGTGAATCGCTGACCTATGCGGTGCTTTCGGCGCGTGCCCAGGCGTTCGCCGACCGGCTGACCGCCGCGGGCGTCGCGCCCGACGAGCCTGTCGTGGTGGTGGTGTGCAATCGTGGCGCAGACTTTGCTGCCTTCCTCGGCATCTGGCGGGCGGGTTGCGTTGCCGTGCCCTCGCACCAGAGTTCGCCGCGGGCCGTGCTTGCAGCGCTCGTCGAGCGCACGGGCGCGCGTTTCGTCGCCGACGCGGGCGAACTGCGCGAGACCGGGCGCACCGCGCCGCCCGATCGCCCCGTCCTGCGCGGCGCGGCGTTCGTGATATTCACCTCCGGCAGCACCGGGTTGCCCAAGGGCGCGGTGATCTCGCATCGCGCGCTCAGCGGGAAACTGGCGGCAAACGACAGCTACCTGCGATTCGACGCCGAATCTCGCACCCTGCTGGCGCTGCAGATAACCTTCAGTTTCGGCATCTGGGTGTCGCTGCTGACGCTGGCCAAAGGCGGCAGCCTGTACGCCATGGAGAAATTCGAAGCCGGGCAGGCGCTGGCCCTGATGGAAACGCATGCCATCGAACGGGTCGCGTATGTCCCCACCATGCTGCGCGCCCTGCTGGCCTTTCTCGAGCGCGAACCTGGTCGATCGCCGACCCGGGGTTCGCCGCTGCGCCTGCTGATGACCGGCGGAGAGTCGCTGGGCGCGCCGCTGTGCGCGCGCATCCGCTCGCTGTTCCCGACCGCCGCATTGGTCGATATCTACGGCCTTACCGAGACCGCGACCTCGGACTTCGTGCTGCAGGGGGACGATCTCGACGCCTACCCGGGGTGCATCGGACGTGCGGCCCCCGGGGTCGAGTTTCGCATCATGGCCGAGGCCGGCCGGCCGGCGGCGGGGGATGAATCGGGCGAATTGCAGATCCGCACTGCCTATGCGATGAACGGGTATCTGGATGCCGAGGAACTGACGCGCGACGCATTTTCGGATGGCTACTTTCGCACCGGCGATCTTGCACGCTGCCGGACCGGCGAAATCGTCGAACTGGTCGGTCGCGCCAAGGAGATCATCTCGCGCGGGGGCAATAAGATCGCGCCGCTGGAAGTCGAACGCGCGCTGCAGGGCCACCCGGGCGTGGCGGAGGCGCTGGTCACGGGGGTGCCGGATGCGCGGCTCGGGGAGCGCATCCACGCGCTCATTATTGCGCGGCCCGGCAATGCGCCGAGCGGCGAGGAACTGCGCCGCTGGTTGGGCGAACGCATGGATAAGTACAAGCTGCCGGACGTCTGGCATTTCGGCACGGACCTGCCGCTGGGCCGCACCGGCAAGGTCGACCGCGGCCAGCTGCGCGAACTGATCCTCGCCGGCACGCTGTAGGCTGCAAACCAGAACAACGCTGCGCGCGCTGCGCGCGACCGGAGCCAGCCATGGCAAGAAAACTCGTCGACCTGTCGATCTTCCTCGAAAACGACGTGCTCTCCGATCCGCCCGCATTCGCGCCGAAGATCGAGTACTTCACCCACCAGAACACCGCGAAGCAGATTGCCGGGTTCTTCCCGGGGCTGGAAAAATCCGACCTGCCTGACGGCGAAGGCTGGGCAGTCGAGCATGTGTCCTTGTCCACTCACAACGGCACCCACCTCGATGCGCCCTGGCATTTCCACTCGACCATGAACCGCAGCACAGGCCACGTGGAACGGGCGATCGCGATCCACGAGGTGCCGCTCGACTGGTGCTTCCAGCCTGCGGTCAAGCTCGACTTCCGCCATTTTACGGACGGCTATGTGGTTAGCGCTGGGGATGTGGAAGCAGAGCTCAAACGCATCGGCCACGCGCTGCAGCCGCTTGAGATCGTCGTGGTGAACACGCGCGCCGGTTCGCGCTACGGCAACCCTGACTACGTGCATGCCGGCTGCGGCATGGGCTACGAGGCCACGATGTACCTGCTCGAGCGCGGCGTGCGGCTGACGGGCACAGATGCGTGGAGCTGGGACGCGCCGTTTTCCCACACTGCCGAGAAGTACGCGGCATCGAAGGATGCCAGCCTGATCTGGGAGGGCCACAAGGCCGGGCGCGACATCGGCTACTGCCACCTCGAAAAGCTCCATAATCTCGAGGCGCTGCCGGCCGACGGCTATTTCATCTCCTGCTTTCCGCACAAGATCCGCGGCGCGTCGGCGGGCTGGACGCGTGCGGTCGCGATCTTCGACGAGCGTCTCGAGGCTACAATGCCGGATGCCTGACGCCGTCCTCGTCGCCGTCCTTTTCCTCGCGCTGTTCGTGGCGCTGGCGGCGAGCATCCTCGGCATCGTTTCGCTGCGCAGCGCGCAGGACAAGGGCCAGGTCCCGGCCGCGCTGCGCGAAGAGTTCGACCGCAACCGCGGCGAAACCCAGGCTACGGCGAAAGACCTGCGTGGCGAACTGTCCGACAGCGTCGGCCGCATGAGCCAGCAGGTTTCCGGGCAGATGGCACAGATAGCCACTGTGCAGAACAACCAGATCGACGCGTTCTCGCGCCAGCTGGTCGAACTGACGACCGCCAACGAGCGCCGCCTGCAGGAACTTCGCGAGACCGTGGATAAGAAACTCGGCGAGGCCAAGGAAGATGCGCGCCAGGGGAGGGAGGAAAGCGCCGTAACGCTGCGACGCTTTTCCGAAAGTCTCAACCAGCAACTGGCCGTAGTGCGCGAGGCCAGCGACCAGCGCCTGACCGAGATGCGCCAGATGGTGGAAGCGCGGCTGGAGGCGATCCAGAAGGATAACGGCGAGAAGCTCGAAAAGATGCGCCAGACCGTGGATGAAAAACTCCATGCGACGCTCGAACAGCGACTCGGAGAATCGTTCAAGCTGGTGTCGGACAAGCTCGAAGCCGTGCAGCGCGGGCTGGGCGAAATGCAGTCGCTCGCCGCCGACGTCGGTGGCCTGAAGCGCGTACTGTCCAACGTCAAGGACCGTGGCGGCTGGGGCGAGGTGCAGCTCGAGGCGCTGCTCGAGCAGATCCTCACCAAGGAGCAGTACGCCAAGAATGTAAACACCCGACCGGGTTCAAAGGACGTGGTCGAGTTCGCGATCCGCCTGCCGGGGCCGCACGAGGGTACCCAGGTCTGGCTGCCGGTCGACTCCAAGTTTCCCCTCGAGGATTACCAGAGACTGCGCGCGGCGCAGGAACTTGCCGATGCCGCGGGCGTGGAGGAATCGGCCAAGGCGATCGAGGCGCAGATCAAGAAGGAAGCGCGCGCGATTCGCGACAAGTACGTTGAACCACCGCACACCACCGATTTCGCCCTGCTGTTCTTGCCCACCGAGGGCCTGTACGCCGAGGTGCTGCGCCGCCCGGGACTCGCTGACACGCTGCAGCGCGAGTTTCGCGTGACCGTGGTGGGGCCGACCACGCTGACTGCCCTGCTCAACAGCCTGCAGATGGGGTTTCGCACGCTGGCGATCGAGAAGCGTTCCTCGGAAGTCTGGCAGGTGCTCGGTGCAGTCAAGGTCGAGTTTGGCCGTTTTGGCGACGTGCTGGCGGGCATGAAGAAGCAGATCCAGACGGTGGCCAACTCCATCGACTCGGCTGAAACGCGCACGCGGCAGATGGCGAGAAAACTAAAATCCGTGGAAGCACTGTCCGACAGCCAGGCGCAGGCCGTGCTGGGACCGGCAGGCGAACCCGCAGACGAAACTGAGGAGTCCTGAAATGAATACCGCATTCTGGTCGGCAAGCAAACTTGTGCATGCGCTGAAGACGAAGAAAATCGGCGCCCTCGAATTGCTCGAGCTTTACGCGGCGCGGATCAAGAAATTCGACACCGCGCTGAACGCGCTGCCGGTGCTCGACATGGACACCGCGCGAAAGCGCGCGCGCGCCTTCGATCGCAAGGGTGCCAAAGGTGGCCCGCTCGCCGGCTTGCCGATGACGGTGAAGGAGTCCTACGATGTGGCTGGCCTGCCGACGACCTGGGGCCTGGCTGAATACTGCAACACGCCTGTCGTCGAGCACTCGGACGCGGTCACGCGCTTCCTTGGGGCGGGCGCCAATATTTTCGGCAAGTCCAACGTGCCCGTGCTGCTGGCCGACTGGGAAACCCTGAACCCGGTGTACGGCAAGACGGTGAACCCCTGGAACCACGCGCGCACGCCGGGTGGCTCCTCGGGCGGCGCAGCGGCCGCCCTGGCGGCTGGCCTCACGGGGCTGGATGCCGGCAGCGACATCGGCGGCTCGATCCGCAACCCGGCCCACTACTGCGGGGTGTACGGCCACAAGTCGACCTATGGCGTGTGCTCGATGCAGGGCCAGACGCTGCCGGGGGTCGCGCACCATTCAGATATTTCTGTGATCGGGCCGCTTGCGCGCAGCGCGGCCGATCTGGAACTCGCCTTCAAGGTGATGGCCGGACCCGACGCAATCGAAGGCTCGGGCTGGAAACTCTCGTTGCCGAAACCAGAGCGCAAGACCCTGCGTGGCTGGCGCGTCGCGGTGCTCGAAACCCACCCCACCGCCGAGACGGATGTCAGCGTGCAGCATTCGATCCGGCGTCTTGCGCAGTTCCTCGCCAGCAAGGGCGCGAAAGTCTCCGACCGCGCGCTGCCCGCGTTCGACATGGATGAAGCGCATCGCGTGTTCATCCAGTTGCTGCGCGGCGCGACTTCAGGACGCCAGACGCCCGAGTCGTTTGCCAGGCTGCTCTCCGCCAAGGCACGGCTCAAGCCCCGCGATGCGGGCTACTACGCGCAGATGGTCCGCGCCACCACCCAGCCGCACAAGGACTGGCTGATCGCATCCAACCGCCGCCACCAGATGCGCCACGCCTGGGCCGAATTCTTCAGGGACTGGGACGTGCTGCTCTGCCCGAACGCCGCCACCGCGGCGTTCCCGCACTCGATGCCCGGAGAGCGCTGGGAGCGCATGATCCGGGTGAACGGCAAGGCGCAGCCGGTGACCACGCAGATGTGGTGGGCCGGGATCGCCGGCATGTGCCACCTGCCCGGGACTGCGGCGCCGATCGGGCTGTCCGCCGAAGGCCTGCCACTGTCAGTGCAGATCGTCGGGCCGCAGTACGGCGACCTTTCCACGATCCGCTTCGCGCAACTCATCGAGCGCGAGTACTACGCCTTCGTTCCGCCGCCGGCCTACGCAGAGTGAGCGACGCCGAAGTCAGCGTCAACGGCAGGCAGTATCGCCTGCCGTCGGCGCCGCTGGTGGTGGTCTGCGTCGACGGCTCGGAGCCCGGCTACATCGAGTGCGCCGCCGAGGCCGGGCTTGCGCCCACGCTTGCGCGCATGCTGGCGCAGGGCACCAGCCGTCTCGCCGAGTGCGTGGTGCCCAGTTTCACCAACCCGAACAACCTGTCCATCGTCACCGGGGTGCCGCCCAGCGTGCACGGCATCTGCGGCAACTACTTCTACGACCGCGATGCGGACGCGGAAGTCATGATGAACGACCCGAAACTGCTGCGCGTCGGGACGCTGTTCAAGGCCTTCCAGGATGCGGGTGCGCGGGTCGCGGCGATCACTGCCAAGGACAAGCTGCGCGCGCTGCTCGGCCACGGCCTCGCGCTCGGGCCCAAACTGGCATGCGCGTTTTCCGCCGAGGCTGCCGACCGCGCGACACTCGCGGTCAACGGCATCGAGGGCGTGCTGGAACTGGTTGGACGGCCGCTGCCTTCGGTGTACAGCGCGGACCTCTCTGAGTTCGTGTTTGCCGCTGGCGTGAAACTCATGGCGCGCGACCGACCCGACATCCTCTACCTGTCGACCACCGACTACGTGCAGCACAAGCACGCGCCCGGCGCGCCGGCGGCGAACGATTTCTATCGCATGATGGACGGCTACCTGGCGGAGCTCGAGGCGATGGGCTGCACGCTGGCGCTGACAGCAGATCACGGCATGAACGCCAAGCATGATGCGGCGGGCCGGCCCGACGTGATCTACCTGCAGGACGTGCTCGATGGGTGGCTGGGTGCAGGCGCGACGCGCGTGATCCTGCCGATCACCGATCCCTACGTGGTGCACCATGGGGCGCTGGGTTCGTTTGCGACAATCTACGTCAACGACCCGGGCACCGTGGCCGCGCTGCTATCGCGGCTTGCTGCGCTGCCTGGTGTCGAACTGGCTCTGTCGCGCGAAGATGCCTGCGCGCGTTTCGAATTGCCTGCCGACCGGATGGGCGACGTGGTGGTCGTGTCGGCGCGCCACAAGGTACTTGGTACCAGCGTCGCGCGCCACGACCTGTCGGGCCTGAGCGAGCCGCTGCGCTCGCACGGCGGGATCTCGGAGCAGCAGGTGCCTTTCCTGATCAATCGTCGCGCCGACATCGCGCTCGGGCGGCGCCTGCGCAATTTCGACATCTTCGATATCGCGCTGAACCACCTGCACTAAGCGCAAATGCTCACGCGGCTCCTTTAGGAAAGCCTTACGCGGCTTTACCCGCAGCCTCCACGGCAGCGAGCAGCTTGTCGAACGCGTCGGCAAACAGCTTCACCCCGTCAACGAGTAGCTTGTCGGTGACCTCGTCCAGTTTCAGGTGCTTTTCCACCGCGGCAAGCGTCGCGTGCGCGGCGGGGAGGTCCTGCTCCAGGCTGGCGCGCGGCAGGCCATGGTCGCGGAACGCGTCAAGGGTCGCCGGGGGAAGGGTGTTCACGGTGTCCTGCCCGATGAGTTCCTCCACATAGAGGACGTCGCGGTAGGCCGGGTTCTTGGTGCTCGTGCTCGCCCACAGAAGGCGCTGCGGACGCGCGCCTTTCTCGGCGAGGTTCTCCCAGCGTGTTCCCGAGAATAGCCGCTGGTAGCTTGCGTAGGCCAGCTTCGCGTTGGCGATCGCCGTCTTGCCGCGCAGTGCTTCGGGCAGCAGCGGGTCGACCGCCGCGTCGATGCGCGAAACGAAGAAGCTCACCACGCTGGCAATGCGGTCGAGGTCGGATCCTTCCGCCGCGCGGCGCTCGAGGCCCGCGATGTAGTGCTCGGCCACCTGCTCGTACATTCCGCGCGCGAACAGGAGGGTGACGTTGATGTTCAGGTCCTGCGCGATCAGCAGTTCGATGGCAGGCAGCCCCGCCTTCGTCGCGGGCACCTTGACCATCAGGTTCGGCCGCGCCACCGCGCGCCATAACCTTCGCGCTTCGGCGACCGTTGCAGCGGTGTCGTCGGCGATGTGGGGCGAGACCTCCAGGCTCACGTATCCGTCGCGGCCGTCGGTCGCCTCAAACACGGGGCGCAGCCTGTCAGCCGCGGTCTGGATGTCCTCGATCGCCAGCGCCTCGTACAGGCCCATGGCGTCCAGCCCCTTGTCCTTGAGTTTGCGGATCGCCGGCGCGTACTCGTTGCCTCCGCCGATGGCTTTTTCAAAGATCGCCGGGTTGGATGTCATGCCGGCAAGCCCGTCATCTGCGATAAGTTTCGCGAGGTCGTCGCCGGTGACGAAATCGCGGCGGATGTAGTCCAGCCAGATCGACTGGCCGAATCCGTTGAGTTGCAGCAGCGGGTTCACAGCAGGCCCTCCATGAGTTGTAC
>JBBQVP010000053.1:0-23511 GCA_038211455.1 Burkholderiales bacterium | reverse complement strand
TCGTCGTGGTGCAGGTGGATCACGCAATGCACGTCCGGGCGCAGGCGCAGCATTTCGCGGTTCATCTGGTGCCCGACCGTCGTCGCGCGCTCGCCATGGACGATGCGGCCGTGGGGCACGTCGGTGATGACCAGGTCCTCGATCTCCATCTCCTCCAGCGACACGCCCTGGCTCTTGACGTAGCACAGGCCGTCCGGGTAATCGGGGTGCGGCACGCGCATCACCATGTTGCCGACGGCCGCCTGCACATACCCGCGGGCGGCAAGGCGGTGGGCGTAGAGAACGTACTGTTCGGCGATCGCGCGGTCGAACTTCACCGCTGGATCAGGAGTCATCTGGTTGACCTTGTAGCGGGGTTCACGGGCGTTCATGCGGGTTCCTCCGGTTCGTGGCGCGTGGCGGGGCGGCTAGGGCAGCTTCTTCGCATCCGCCACCACGGCGGCGCGGTCGAAGTTGTTCATCGCCGTGACGAGTTCATTGGTATACAGGCTGTCGAGGTCGATCGCCGTGGTCTGGATCTGGCCGCCGTCGGCCATGACCTGGACCAGGTTCTTCCACGCGCCCTCCGGATAGCTGCCCCAGCGGGGCAGGTCGGCCTTCGGGAACGCGAGGTACTTGCCGTAGCGCGCGTTCAGCTGGGCGAGATTGCTGGCAAGCAGCTTCGCTTCGTCGCCGCCCGGGGGCTTGAGGGACGGCTGCTCTTTCCAGGCGGCCTTGATGCAGCCGGTGCGGTTGGCATTGCAGGCGAGGGTCGCCTTGGCCAGCGCGCGCCCGAACGCGACGAGAAGTTTTGGGTTCTCGCGGATCGTGTCCTGGTGGGCGACGATGCCGTTGGAGAACAGCTCGAGGTATTTCTGCGGCATCGGCAGGCGCCGCAGCGCCGTGCCCTGCAGTTCCAGCTGCGTATGCATGGTCTCGAACAGGTTGAGCGCATCCACGCGCCCGTCCTTGAGCGCGAGAAAGGCGGGCGCTCCCAGGCCGGTCGGCACCAGTTCGAGGTCGCGCCCAACTTCGAGGCCCATCTCCCTGAACATCGCGCGCGTGAGGGGAATGTTGCCGAAGGTAAGCGCACCCACGCCGATCTTGCGGCCCTTCAGTTCGGCCAGTGTCCGCACGGGCGAACCTGCGAGCACGGCGAACTCCCAGACGTTCTCGCGGATCACGTTGTAGAAGAACTTGAGCGGCAGGGGATCCTTGCCAGGCTGGCGGGAAATCACCAGCGGGTCCGGATTGGGGAAGCCGACCGTGACGCGTTTGGCGACGATCTGCGGCAGCAGCACCGCGCTTCCGTTGAACACGACCGTCTCGACTTCTATGCCTTCTTCGGCGAGGTAGCCGAGGTGTTTGGCGACCAGCAACTGGCCGTTCACCACGGTGAGCGGGCTCACCAGTCCGAATACGACTTTCTGCTGCGCGCCCGCAACGCTGCACCACAGCGCGAGGCAGACCCAGCCGAGGATCGGTAGCCCGCGCACCCTCATTTCGCCGCCTTTGCGCGCGCCACGATGGCGGCCGTATCGAACTTGTTCATCTCCGGCACCAGCGCGTTGGTGTAGCAGGTCTCCACCGGAATGTTGCTGGTCGACAACTGTCCGCCGGCGTGCAGGGCAACCGCGAAGTCCTTCCACGATTGCGCCGGGAATTCGCCCCAATGCCGGTTCTTCTGGTCATCAAATGCGAGGTACTTGTTGAAACGCGCGTCCATGATCTTGATGGCGTTGGCGATATTGGCGGCCTCGTCGCCGCTGGTGGGCTTCTGGTTCGGGTAGAGCGACCAGAATGCCTTCACGCAGGCCGCGCGGTTCGCTTCGCAGTACACCGAGGTCTTCGCGATCGCGCGCCCGAACGCGACCAGTGATTTCGGATCGTCGCGGATCATGTCTTCGTGGGCCACAAAGCCGTTGGAAAACAGGTCCGCGTACTTTTTAGGCATCGCCAGCCGCCGGATTGCGGTGCCCTGGACTTCAAGTGTGGCGTGCTGCGAGTCGAACAGGTTGAGGCCGTCGATCTTCTTCTCGCGGAACGCGAGGAAGGCCGGTGCGCCGATCCCGACCGGCTGGAGATCCAGGTCGCGGCCGGTCTCCAGGCCCATCTCCTTGAACATCGCCTTGGTGATGGGGATGTTGCCGAAAGTCAGGGCGCCGACGCCGAGCTTCTTGCCTTTGAGATCCTTGAGTTCCCTGATAGGCGAGTCGGCCAGCACGACGAACTCCCAGGCCGATTCGCGGGTTGCGTTATAGAAGTATTTGAGTGGCAGGGGGTCTTTCCCGGGCTGGCGCGAAATCATCAGCGCGTCGGGGTTGGGATAGCCGACGTGCACCCGTTTCGCGGTCATCTGCGGCAACAGGGTTCCGGTGCCGTTGAATTCGACGATGTCCACGTCGAGCCCTTCCTCCTTGTAGAAGCCCAGCGCCTTGGCGGCGACGATGATGGTCTGCGAGAGGGTCACCGACGTGACGTTTCCGTACACGATCTTCGTCTGCGCTGAGGCTTGCGAAAGCGCAAAGATCATCGCGATGGCAATGGTTGCGCGGAGGGCATGTTTCATGGGCTTCCCTTTTGTGATGGACGGCATGACGCGACGCGTCTGGAAATGGCAATAACTCCTTAGCAAGAACCGGTCCAATCCGATCCCTTCTCGCGACCTAGCTGGCGAATCGTGCGGGGGCCTTGAACTTCGCGTACTCGCGCTCGAGGATCTTCGCAAATCCGATCGTCGTGCGGTCGCCGAGATACGGCCCGAGGATCTGTACCGAAATCGGCAGCCCTGCCTTGGTGCGGCCGATCGGAGCGACGGTGGCGGGCAGGTAGCTGACCGTGGCGATACCCTGCCAGAAGCCCTGCGCGTTGTACGGCACCGCGCGCCCGTCGATGTCGAGCATGCGCGAATCCCGCGCACCCGATTCGTCGATCGGAAAGGCGGGAACCGGGGTGCCCGGCATCAGGAGCAGATCGTGGTCGCGGAAATAGTCGGCCCATTGGGCGCGCAATCGGCTGCGTGCCTCGTGTGCCGCGCACCAGTCGCGGTGGTACTGGGTGAGGCCGCGCAGGGTCTGTGCAGTGGAACTGCGGTCATCGCTGCCAAGCGTCGCTGCCTGCGCCAGCGTATTCTGAAACGCGCCATCGTTCATGCGTGCCGCGCCGACCGCGCGCACGAACTGCATGAACATGGCCTGGTGGCGAGGCGCGTCGATCGGCAGCGTCGCGCCGGACACCGTGGCGCCCTCTCCGCGCAGCCATTCGGCCAGCGCCTCGAGGGATTCGCGTACCGAATTGGCGATGGGGCTGGTTTCGATGTCCATGAGCAGGCCGATGCGCAGGCCGCGCAATTGTGTCGCTCGAGAAGCGGGCAGCTTCAGTGTCCAGCCGGCCGCGTCGTCCTCAAGGGGGCCCGCGGTCGCCAGCAGCAGGGGTTCCAAGTCGCGCGCACTGCGCGCGATCGGGCCGAGCACCGAGATATCGGGCAGGGCGAGTGCAGGCGACAAGTCGTTCCCGCGCGTGGGGACGACGCCGAAGCTGGGCTTGTGGCCGTAAAGGCCACAGAAGCTGGCCGGCACCCTGACCGAACCCGCGAGGTCGCTGCCGAATTCCGCTGCGGCGAGTCCCGCTGCGACCGCCGCTGCACCGCCCCCGGAAGAGCCGCCGGGGGTGCGCGTGAGGTCGTATGGGTTTCTGGTCGTGCCGTAGATCGCGTTGTAGGACTGCAGGTCCTGGAGCAGCAGGGGCACGTTGGTCTTGCCGAAGACAATGGCACCGGCCCTCTGCAGGCGCTCGACTGCAACCGCGGTGTAGCCGGCCACGTTGTCCTTGAAGGCAGGATTGCCCCATGTGGTCTTGAGGCCACTGACATTCAACGATTCCTTCACCGTCATCGGCAGGCCGTGCAGGGGGCCGAGTACCTCGCCCCTGCTGCGCGCGCTGTCTGCGGCGCGGGCTTTCTCCCTCGCGCGCTCGAAGTCGCGTACCACCACGGCGTTCAACGCCGGGTCGTGGCGCTCAATGCGCGCGATGTAGTGGTCGAGCAGTTCGAGCGCGGAAAGCTTGCCGGTGCGCAGCTTGGCCGCCAGCGCGGCGGCCGATGAGAATGCGATGTCCCTGGCCATGCGAGCCTCAGCCTGTCTGCGGGGAATAGGTGCCGCGCCCGACCGCGACGAGCTTGCCGTCGGGCCCGAAAACGTCGATGTCAACGACGGCCGTGGACCTGCCCGCGCGCCGCACGACCGCGGTGGCATCGATGTAATCGCCCATCGACGGACGCAGGTAATCGATACGCAGATTGATCGTCGGCACGCCGCCACCGACCAGCATGCCGATGGCGTAATCGCCAACCGTGTCGATGAATGAGGCCACCGGGCCGCCGTGGAACTGCTTCGTTCCCGGGCGACGCTCGAGTTCGGGGCGCAGCGGCATGCGCGCCGAAAACGTGCTGGTTGCATGATCGAGGCCCGTGACTTTCAGGCCGAGAAAGCCGATGAACGGCGAGCGGTCGAAGGTCGCCTGGATATCGGCGACTTCAAGCTTCTTGACGGCGGCTTCGCCGCCCTTGGCGGGTTTTTCGCTCATGGCTTCACCACGACTTTGCCGAACACCTCGCGATCCTCAAGCATCCGGAACGCCTCGTTCGCCTCCGACAGTTTGTATTCCTTGTCGATCACGGGCTTCAGTTTTCCTGACTTGAGCATGTCGAGCAGGGTGAACAGGTCCTCGCGCATCCAGCCGTTCGAGCCGAGCACCTGCAGCTCGAAGGTCCAGATGAAACGCAGGTCTTCCTGGGGATCGTAACCCGCCGTGGCGCCGCAGGTCAGCAGGCGGCCGCCGCGATGCAAAACTCGCATCGATTTGACCCAGGTGTCACCGCCCGTGAAGTTGACGACCACATCCATGCCGTCGGCGAATTTCCTGCGGTGCGGCTTGCCGAACTTCTCGAACACCCACTTCATGAAGTCGTGCTTCTTGTAGTCGAGCAGGTGGTCCGCGCCGAGTTCGCCGAGGCGCTTCAACTTGTCTTCGGTGGACGCCGCGGCGATGACTTCGGCGCCGGCCAGCTTGGCGAGTTGCACGCAGCAGGTGCCCACGCCACCCGAGGCGCCGAGAATCAGGACCTTTTCCTTCGCCTGGATCTTGCCGATCGTGACCATCATGCGCAGCGCGGTGCCGTAGGCGACCGGCAGGCAGGCGGCCGCCTCATAGGAGACTTCATCGGGCAGCTTGACCAGGTGGTGATCCGGCACGGCGCAGAACTCCGCCAGTCCGCCCGGGCGCATTTCGCCGAGCAGTCCGCCCGGCCCCTTGCGATCCACCGGGTCGACCATCACACGGTCGCCGACCTTCCATTCCTTGACCGACGCGCCGACTTCGACGATCTCGCCAGCGAAATCCAGGCCCGGGATGCAGGGCATCGGCACCTTGATGCCGGGCATGCCCTTGCGGGTGAATACGTCGTGGTAGTTGAGCGTCGCGGCGCCGACTTTCATGACGACCTCGTCTGCCGCGGGTTTCGGGTCGGGGTAAGCCGTTTCGTACTTGATGCTGCCCGGACCGCCGTGCTCGTATATGACCGCTGCCTTCATGCCTTTACCTCCGTTTGCAGAAATTGAATGGCCGCGCCACAGGCCTCCTCCGGCGCGACCCAAAGACTGTCCGGACCGCCGCCTTTCATGCCGGCATGCACCGGCACGCCCTTCGATTCGAGATACTGCCGGGTTGCGTCGAGCGATTTCACGCGGATGCCAAAGCCCGCGGGTGACGGCGGGGGCGGAACGAAACTCCCGGGTACCCGGCTGCGCCAGTGCGCCTCGTCGGCGAGCCATAGTGCGCCGCGATCGAGCGCAAGCTTGATCACGCCGGGGAACCGTTCGATGCGCTCGGAGAACAGCGGCGCGAATTTCCTCGCCGTCGCTTCCGGGTCGGGGACCACAAAATACACCGCGTCGATGCCCAGCGCGCCGTTCGGGTGGTCGAGCAGGTGCGACTGCCAGAGCACGTCGCGGGTCAGGTGCTCGATGAAGATGAAGCGTGCCTCGATGAACTTTTGCCGGTCGACGTACATGTTGCGGAACCTCGCGCGCCGCGTTTCCTTGTCTCCCTTGCCAAACGCGGCATCGCGCTCAAGCGCGCGGGGCGCCTCGACCGGGGCGCCCGCCTTGACGAACTCGGCGTAGGCCTCGTCGGCGCGTCCGCAGCCGATCGCGACGATGTGCAGGCCCTCGTAGCGGGCCACCATGTCCTTTAGCGAACTGTACATATTCGGGTCGGTAAGCCCGAGGATCTCGAGGTAGCCGTCGCGAAACATCGCGCAATGGTTGCCCGAGCCCCAGGGCTCGACCGGGCCGCCCGTGGTGCGCGCGCCGGAATGGATGCTGCGGGCGGTCAGCTGGAAGCCCAGTCGCGCGTAGGCATCGCGGCCTCTGTCCAGGTTCCTGATGCCCACGCCGACATGGTCAAGTTCGCGTTTCATAAGCTGGTCCTCATTCGGAAATGTTGAGCACGAAGCCGTTGGTGTGTTCGGGCGCGACGAACCAGTTCCCTTCCTCGCGCCGCACCGGCACGCCATTGTCCTCGATCGTTTGTGCCGCCCGTGCGCGGTCGGCGAAACGGATCCCGACCCCGGCAAAGGCCGGGAGGGCGGGCGGCGCCCACGCATAGCGCGCCTCGAAGCTCTTCGCGTCGTAAAGCTGGATCGAACCGCCGCCTGGCGGCGAAAAAACCAGCACGCCCTCCGGGCCATCGATGCCGGCCTGGCCGAGGATGTCTTCGAGTCGCGCACGCTGTGCGGGGAGGTCCTCTGCGCAGAGCATGACCGAGTCGAGCGCGAGCGCCCCGTTCGGGTGGGACAGGTAGCGCGGCTGCCAGAGGTACTCCGGCGTCTGGTGCTCGAGGACGATGTAGCGCCCCTCGGGGTAGTGCTCGTCGCGGCTGAAGATGTTGCGAAATCCCATTGTCCGCTCGACGCCGTCCACGTCCAGCCTGCGCTCGCGCTGCACCGGCGGGTTCAGGTTCGCGCGCAGGGCTTCGCTGCGCGCTGCGAACCCCGCGTAGGCGGCATCGGCGTCTGGTACGCGCAGCGCAAGCAAGTGCAGGCCATCGAAGCGCCCGAGAAACTTCTCCCAGGGATTGAACGCGGCATCGTCGACGACGCCGATGAGTTCAAGGTAGCCCTGGCGGAAGATCGCGCAACGATTTGCGGTCGCCCAAGGCCCTTCCGCGTCGCGCCCGGGCATCCGGCCGCGCTGGCGGCTGAGCGGCGAAAGCGCGAAACCCAGTTTCTCCCAGCGCGTTGCGCCGGCCGCAAGGTCGCGCACAATGGCGCCTGCGTGGTCGAGGGAAAGCTGGTCGGTCGCGGCCATTCAGCCCCCTGCGGCGGCCGGCTCGCGCCAGAGTTCCCGCGCCCGAGCCTTTAGGAGCTTCCGGTCGATCTTGTTGGGCCCGGCCAGCGGCAGGACTTCCATGAATTCGACCTGGCGCGGATGCTGGTAGGCGGGCGCATGGGCGAGCGCGTACTGCTTGACGGTTTCCTCATCGAGCGAGGCGCCTGGCCGGCGCACGATGAAGGCGAACGGTTTTTCGCCCTTGAGTTCGTCGGGCACCGGCACCACGCACGACTGCGCGATGTCCGGATGGCGCTCGAGCATGTGCTCGACCTCGCCCGGGTAGATGTTTTCCCCGCCGCAGTTGAACATGTCGTCCGCGCGGCCGATGAAATAGTAGGCGCCGTCCGTGTCGCGCCGAAACACATCGCCCGACACGTACCAGCCATCCGCGGTCAGCGCTTCGCGCGTTTTCTCGGGCAGGTTCAGGTAGCCGCTCATTATGGCCGGTGTCTTTTGCACCAGCACGCCCTCGTCCGCGTCGCGCCCCCCGGCATCGACCAGGCGCACCTGCACACCCGGCAAAGGCCAGCCGAGCGCCATGTCCGGGCGCGTGCGCCCGTCGGGGTGCGGGCCGAACACGACCGGGCCCGCCTCGGTGGTGCCGTACGCATTCATCACGGTGGCGTTCGGAAACAGCTGGCGCAGGTCGTCGATCAGCTTCTGCGTGGTCGGTGCCGAGCCCATGCGCACGGTGCGCACCGAACCAATGTCGGTTTTGGCGAGTGTGGCTTTCTCGCGCACCATCATTGCGAGCATGGTGGGCACCGAGGTCAGCCAGGTCACGCGGTAACGTCCCACCGCCTCGATGTAGCGGCGCGCATCGAACTGCGGCAGCAGCACCATGCTGGCGTGCGCGGCGAACACGAACTTGGAGGTGCCCAGCGCGTTCATGTGGAACAGCGGCGCCGCGACGATCAGGCGGTGTTCCCCGGGCGGGGTGCTCGCAAGGCGCGATTTGATCGCCCAGAGGTGGCCCGCGTGAGACAGGGGCACGCCCTTGGGCCGGCCGGTGGAGCCTGAGGTATAGAGGACCATCGCGGTCTCTGTCTCGCCCGGGGTGACGGTTTCGAACGCGCCGGGGTCGAGCAGCGCTTCGAACGCCGCGCCGAATTCGACAACCGAAAGATCGGCGGCGACAAACGGCCGGCGCTCCGCGTCGCAGAACACCAGTTTCACGTCCGCGTCGCGCATCACGAAATCAATCGTGTCGCGCGGGAACTTGTGGTTCACCGGCACGGCCACCAGACCCGCGCGCATGATGCCGAAATAGGCGATCAGGAACTCGGCGCGGTTGGCCGACAGGATCGCCACCGCGTCGTGGCGCCGCAGGCCAAGTTTGAGAAGGCCGCGCGCGCAGGCGTCCGACAACGCGTCGACCTTTGCGTGGCTGTACTCGCGTGGGTGGTCCCAGTCGAGGCAGTCGATCAGCGCGAGTTGTTCCGGGTCTTTGTTGCGATCGAAAAGATCGCCGAGGTTTGTCAGCATGGTGTGTCGAAGATAACGGAAAAGGGATTGCGCGTCCGGCTCAGGAGCGAACCGGCGCCGGCCGATCCTACCCTGCGTAGAGGATGCGGTTGACCCCGTCGGTGATTCTGGCCTCGGGCACCCCGTAGACATGGAGTGACATGGCAAGGCCTGCCGACGGGTTGGCCAGACGGTGCACGAAGCGCCCGGCGCTCGAATCGCAACACGCCTGCCCGCGATCCAGCGCGCGCGAGGCGACGAGGGCGCCCGGCGCCGTCTCTGCGTCCTGCCATGGCATGAAGGTTTCCTCTTCAAGCGCGCCACTGTGCAGGCCGAGCGCGCACCAGGCGTGGTGCGCATGGATCGGCGTGCGACTGCCGGGGGGCCAGACAAGACCGAGCACGCTGTAGCGTCCAGCCGGATCGGCGTACAGCAGCACCCGGCTGTAGCCGGTACAGCGCATCACATAGCGCATGCCGTCGAGCAGATCGGGTTTGCCGATATGCCGCCCGACCACGTCCCGGGCTGCCATGGCGGACGCGGCCCAGTCGGCATGTTCGAGGTCTTCGAAGCTGCCTGCCAGATCCGCCACGAACGCCCCGAACGTATCGGGCTGCGTGCCCTCATGCCAGTTGTCGGCGCCGGGCGCGGAATCCATGCTGCGGGAAAGGGCGGTTTGCATGAGAAGGTGGCGTGAATGGTGATATTATTCTAATAATAAGACAAATATTGGTATTAAAATAGAATAAATATGTATTGGATGGTATAGGATTAACAAAAATACGGGTGGGTCAGTTATGGATGCAATCGACAAAAAAATCCTCTCCCTGCTGCAGGAAGACGCGTCCCTGACGGTGCAGGAACTAGCGCGCCAGGTGGGCCTGTCGCCCAATCCCTGCTGGCGTCGCGTGCAGCGGCTAGAGGCCGACGGCGTGATCCGCAAGCGCGTGACCCTGCTGGACGCCGCTGCACTGAACGCCGGTGTGACCGTCTTTGTCGCAATCAAGACCAGCCAGCACAACGCGGCCTGGTTCAAGGCGTTCGCGAAGAACGTGAATGCGATCCCCGAGGTCATGGAGTTCTATCGCATGAGCGGCGATGTCGACTACATGCTGCGCGTGGCCGTGCCCGACATTGCCGCTTACGACGCGGTATACAAGCAGCTGATTCGCACGCCGGGCTTGTCGGACGTCAGTTCGAGCTTTGCCATGGAGCAGATCAAATACACTACCGCCCTGCCGCTGCAGTTCATCGGCTGAGGCCAGGCCAGGAGAATGGAAATGTCGGAAATGTCGGAAATGTCGGAAAAGTCGTCGGTCGAAGCTGTGTTTTCTTCAAGCTACGCAGAGGCGCGCGAGAAGTTTCTGGCTGCGGCGCGCGCGGCTGGCGCGCAACTGACGGCGTACCTGCACCCCTCGGCCAAGGGCCCGCAAGGCGAGGCTTTGTATCTGGATGCCGCCGTGCTGGGCCGGCCGGATGCGCCCAACGTGATGCTGGTCGGCTGCGGCACGCATGGGATCGAAGGGTATTCGGGCTCGGCTGCGCAAACTGCCTGGATGCAGGGCGGCGGCGCAAAGCGGATCGCGAACGATGCGGCGCTCGTGTTCCTGCACGCGCACAATCCCTGGGGGTTCGCCCACGCCCAGCGCGTGACCGAGGAGAACGTCGACCTCAACCGCAACTTCGTCGACCATTCGCGGCCCTATCCGGCCAACCCCGGCTATGCCGTGCTGCACCCGGGGATCTCACCTTCGCGCTGGGATGAGGACGCAGTACGCGGCGCGTTCGCTGCGCTCGAATCGTTTCGCGAACAGAGGGGCGAACAGGCGTTCTCCGACGCCTACAACGGCGGACAGTACAGCCACCCCGACGGCTTTTTCTTCGGTGGGCAGCGCGCGCAATGGGCGAACGGCGCGTTTCGCGCCGTGGTGCGCGCGCACGCCGGGCACGCGAAACGCGCGGCGCTGATCGACCTGCACACCGGGATCGGCCCGTATCTCGATCACGTTTTCCTCTGCTTTCATCCGCCCGGATCGGCCGCCTACGAGCGCGCGCGCGCCTGGTGGGGCGAGCGCGCGGTGAACCGCCAGGGGTCGACCCACAAGGCGCTGGCGGTGTACCAGGGGCTGCTGGTGGACGCGTTCCAGGCCGAGCTGGCTGATGCCGAGACCACGGCCGTCGTAATCGAGTTCGGCACCCGGTCCAGGCCGGACATGCAGCGCGCCAACATGTCGCTGCGCTGGCTGCGCACCCATGGCAAGGAACACCCCTCGTTGGCGAAACAGGTCCTCGCAGACTATGTCGACGCCTTCTATCCGGCCGCAGCAGAATGGCGCGAGGCCGTCCTTGCGCAGTCGCGGGTGTTCATTGACCAGGCCGTCGCCGGGATCGCGGCTTGAGCGGTCCCGGGTCGTCGGGTGTTATGCCTTTGCGAGGAAACCTGCCAGGGCCTTGTTGAACGCCTCGGGCTGCTCGAGATTGGAGATGTGCGCGGCGGGCGACAGGATGGCTAGTTGCGAGCCGGGCGCGTTTTCATGGATCTCTCGGGCCATCGCGAGCGGGGTGCCCATATCCTGCTCACCGACGATGACGAGGATCGGGCAGGTGATTTCCTTCAAACGATGGGTCAGGTTGATTTTCGGGATGGCCTGGCAGCAGCCGGCATAGCCCGCGACCGGCGTCGCCGCGATCTGCGTACCGATCGCGCTCACGATATCGGTTCGCTGTTTGCGGAACGGCTCGGTGAACCAGCGTGCAAGTGTCGGCTCCATCAGAGGCTGCATGCCCTGGGTCTGCGCGATCTTGACCCGGTCGGTCCACAGTGCCGCGCCTTCGGCAGGGTATCGGCTGGTGGTGTCCGCGAGCGTCAGGCTGAGGAAAACACCAGGATGCTTCAGCGCGTAGGTCTGTCCGATCATGCCGCCCATCGACAGGCCGCAGTAGTGTGTTTTCTCGATTCTCAGGTGCTGCAGCAGCCCGTGGAGGTCGTCGGCCAGCTGCTCGAGCGTGTAGGCGCCCTCAGGCGCATCGCTCTGCCCGTGGCCGCGCGTGTCGAAAGCCAGCACCCGGTAGCGCTTGCTGAACTCGGCGATCTGCGGCGCCCACATCGCGCTGCTGCAGGCAAGCGAGTGACTGAAGGTCAGCCACGGCCCCTGCGTTCCGTGCACTTCGTACTGGATACCGGTTCCGTTGACGGTAACTTTCATGCATGACTCCTGTTCAGGTTGTTGCGTAAGCGAGGGGGATGAACATCTCGTCGGCGGACATCCCGCCATGATTCCCAATGTGAAGGTGGCGTGGCTCGCCGGGCAGCCAGTCCTTCACCGTGTACGTGCCGCGCATCATCAGCACGAAGTCGCCGGCACGCTCTGCAATGCGCGGATGCAGGTCGCCCGTGCCGAACCAGTTCTCTGCCAGGGGGACGTGCCCGGCGATGACATCGGCCTTTCCGTTCAGCCATTCGGCGGCGCGTGCTGCAAATTCTTCCTTCTTTCCCTCGCGTACATGGCAGAAGGCGACACGCCGCTCGCCGGTCAAGGGACGCACGAGCAGTTCTTCGAGCCCCGGGCACGCGGACATTTCCAGCGCATTCTCTGGTGGGCAGTCGATGAAACCGTGGTCGGCGGTCAGGATGATCGCCGTATCCGTCCCGGAAAGGCGTCGCAGAAGATCGGCGTAGGCCGCATCGATGGCCGCAAACACGGCGGCAGTCTCCGGGCTGTCGACGCCATGGTGGTGCGCGCTGGCGTCGAATTCCGGGTAGTAGGCGTAGATGAACTTTCTGGCGCCGCCCGACTTGACTGCCGCTTCCGTCTGGTCCACGAGGCCGGCGAGATCGTCGTACGCGAGTCGCTTGGCTCGTCCGCAGAAATTCCGGTTATAGATCGAGTCCACAATCGGCCGGAAAGACACGACAAAAGACTCGGTCTCGAGCGCGTCGAACATCGGCAGGCCGCGATAGAGTGAACCCGGTGCGATTCCTCGCTGCTCGAGGGATTCGCCGGGGCCGCGCGGCTTGAATGGCAATGGCGCGGCGATGGTGCCGGCTTCGGGGAACCAGGTAAACCATCCAGTCAGCCCGTGCTCGGCCGGAGACAGGCCGGTGAACGAAGTGGTTATTGCGCTCGCCGTGGTCGACGGGAAAACGGAGGTCATCCTGCTCCTTACACGGGCGGAGATCGCGCTTCCCGCGCCATGGCTGGCAAGGTAGTTGTATCCCAGGCCATCGATCAACAGCAGCACGACATTGCGCGCGGCGTGCAGTTCGCCGGGCGCAAATGCTTCAAGCCGGGGATGCGATGATTGCGCGCCCCGCGAGTTTGCGCAGGTCGCAATCAAATTCAGCAGGCCCCCACCGCGGTAGTCGGGGTAGATGCGCTGTTCGGCGCGGGCGGGAGTGTGGGGCAACGTCATGGGAACGGTGTAAACCGGCGCCCATGCTAACCGAAATCAGCTCGCCGCCTCAGGCGAGTTCAGCCGCACCGGCCCGAGGCCGGGGCGGCAATCCGTGCGTCAGTGCGAGACGACCGGGTTGGTCAGCAGCGCGTCGTAAATCTCGAGAAACTCGTCGACGGACTCGACCGTCGGGTTGTCTGAGAACAGATGCAGCATCGACGAGCGCAACTTGTCAGCCACGTCGCCTTCGAAGAACCCGCCGCGACCGGCCGACTTGTCCACCAACTCTATCCCCTCACGGTCCGGGAACTCGGCCATGTAGAAATGCGGGCTATCGTAAATAACGTTCATCGCATCCATCGCTGCACTCCTTCCCGTTCGCCGAAGAACCTGCTTACTGCAGGGTTGAACTGCCCATGCACAAGCAATGTCTGTGCCGATCAATGCGAATTCAAGGCCGACATTGGCTGTTAACGGTTGAACGGCCAAGCGCAGTGTGCGGTTGACGCGTACGTTGTGCAGGTGCGTCATGTTAGAATCCCAGCCCCCTCACTCGATCTACGAGGAACACCGCTATGCGGATGGAAGTCCACGTCCACGCAGACATTCCGATACTCGAAGGAGTCGCGCGCAAACAGCTGGAAATGGCGCTTTCGCCATGGCTCGAGTATCTGGACGCCGACAGCATGGACGACGTCAAGAGCCTCGAGCCCGAAGAGCCCGGCATCGAGTATGACGAGCCGAACCGGATGCTGTATTTTTGCTGGACGGGAGAGATCGGGCGCAGCTTCCAGAAGGTGCTGGAGGCGGCGCTGGAGACCCTCGGGCCCTACGCGGAGGAAGCGGTTGAAGTCGACGTGACCGTGTACCAGGATAGTGGCGAGCAGGAAGGCCAGCTCCTGTTCGTCGGGCCGACTGCGCAAGCTATCCACGAGGCGCAGCGACGCTGCATGCTGGAAGATGTGTCCGCGATGCTGGGCCGCCAGTTCGACAAGTCGCGGGTCGATGAGGCGCTTGCTGTGGTCAATGACCTTTTCGACCGGGACTGGAAGGAAAAAGAGCTCCTGCCCAAGAAGGCCGACCGCGCGTTTGAAACCTACATGCGTACGCCGAACCGCAAGAACCTGCACTAACGCGAATCGGTTTTCGACGCTCCCGCGCAGGGGGCGTTTGCGTTTTCGAAAACTTCCTTGAGGAGATTCGATGGCTGGCCCGAAGTACCCCGGATTCGACACGCTCTCCCTGCATGCCGGCCAGTCGCCCGACCCGACGACCGGCAGCCGCGCCGTGCCGATCTACCAGACCACGTCGTACGTGTTCCGCGACTCGGACCACGCCGCTTCGCTGTTCAACATGGAGCGGGCAGGGCACGTTTATTCGCGGATATCCAACCCGACGGTTGCGGTGCTGGAAGAGCGTGTTGCCGCGCTGGAGGGTGGGGTGGGTGCCGTCGCGGTGGCCAGCGGACAGGCAGCGCTGCACCTCGCTGTCTCGACGCTGCTCGATGCCGGCCATCATGTCGTCGCTTCGAACTCTCTCTACGGGGGATCGCACAACCTGCTGGGCTATACGTTGAAGCGGTTTGGCATCGAGACCACGTTCATCGACCCGCGCGACCTCGACGCCTGGAGGAAGGCGGTTCGCCCGGAAACACGATTGTTCTTCGGCGAGACGCTGGGAAATCCGGGGCTAGACGTGCTGGATATTCCCGAGGTCTCCGTTATCGCGCACGAGAATGGCGTTCCGCTCCTGGTGGATTCGACGTTCACCACGCCTTACCTGATGCAGCCGTTCAGCCTTGGTGCGGACCTCCTCTACCATTCGGCAACAAAATTCCTCGGCGGGCATGGAATTGCGATCGGTGGCGTGCTCGTCGATTCCGGCCGCTTCGACTGGGAGGCTTCCGGAAAGTTCGCGCAACTGACGTCGCCCTATGCCGGTTTCCACAACATGGACTTCGAAGAGGAGTCTGGCACGCGCGCCTTCCTGCTTCGCGCACGACGCGAAGGCCTGCGCGATTTCGGTGCATGCATGGCGCCTATGAATGCGTTCCAGATTCTGCAGGGCATAGAAACCCTGCATCTGCGGATGCCGCGGCACGTGGAGAACACCCGCAAGGTGGTGCATTTTCTGGCTCAAAATGCCATGGTCGAATCGGTCGGATATCCCGAGCTGGAGAGCCATCCTGACCACGCGCTTGCGGCTAAGCTTCTTCCCAAGGGTTGCGGGGCCGTATTTTCATTCAACATGAAGGGCGGCCGGGAGGCGGGCAAGCGTTTCATCGAGAGCCTTCGCATTTTTTCGCATCTGGCGAACGTCGGCGATGCGAAGTCCCTGGTGATCCATCCTGCCTCGACCACGCACTACCGAATGGATGATGGGGCGCTGGCCAAGGCCGGGATCACCGCGGGTACGGTTCGCCTGTCGATCGGGCTTGAAGATGCCGACGATCTTATCGAAGACTTGTCGCGTGCGCTGAAAGATGCGCAGCGCGCGATGAAATAGGCGCACCGCGATGGATTTCGTCGTCGATGGAAAGAAAGCCTACGCGTACACCGCCGCGCATGAACTCGATCCTGCCGGACCGACGATGGTTTTCGTTCACGGCGCAGGGCTCGACCACAGCTGGTGGGGCCTGCAAAGCCGTTACTTTGGATATCACGGCTGGAATGTGCTTGCCTGTGACCTGCCTGATCACGGTCGTTCAAAGGGACCGCCGCTCGCCAGCGTAGGTGAGGCGGCCGATTGGGTAATGCGCCTGCTCGACGCTGCAAAGCTTCCGGATGCCTCTGTCGTTGGCCATAGCATGGGCTCGCTGATCGCGCTCGAATGCGCGGCACGCAATCCGGCGCGAGTACGGAAAATCGCGCTGCTTGGAACGTCGGTTCCGATGAACGTATCGGACGTCTTTCTGGACGCTGCGCGCGACAATCAGCAAAGCGCCTTCGATATGGAAACGATTTGGGGTCACGCACCCCAGGTTCCGTTCGGCAGCAACCCCAATCCCGGGATGTGGATGTACGGCGATACGCTGGCGCGCCTCGCGCGCCTTGCGCCGGACGTGCTCTACACTGATCTGAAAGCCTGTAAGGACTACGCCACAGGGCTCGAGAGTGCTGCAAAGGTCGCCTGTCCGGCGCTCGTAGTCATTGGTGGGCGCGACATGATGACCCCCCCGAAGGCGGTGGCACCGCTTCTCAAGGCCCTGAGTTCGGGGCCCGGTGGCGCCGCGTCTGTCTCGATCCAGCCGGCCGGACACTCGATGATGGCAGAGGCACCCGACGCGACCCTTGATGCCTTGATTGAATTTTTCCGAGACTAAGCGCAAGCGCCTTGCAGCGGGGCTGGTGGATACCCAGAAAGTCGGCTTCAAGCGATTGATAAATTGTGAATTTTTGCTCAAGCGGCGGATCAAACACTGTGATTGAGCGATAATCCAAGGGTGCGGCCTTGGCAATTTCGGGCTGCGTCCTATAGAGCCCAGCAAGATGGCCGTCAATCAGCCGCAGGTCGCGGGAGTCGCGGGAGTCGCGGGAGTGTCTGAGGCTCGGGCGAGCGCTCCGCCGCCTTCCCCGCCTGACGTGCCCAAATTGCGCCAGGACATCAAGCTTTTTCCCGGACCGCAGCATCGCGACGGTTCACCTAGCTGGCGAATCCTGGATCCGTTGCGCAACCGCTTTTTCGAGATCGGCTGGCTCGAATTCGAGATGCTGTCGCGCTGGGCGGAGCACACAAAAGTTGAAGGGCTCATTGCGCACGTTTCCGCAGAGACGCCGCTGCGGCCGACCGAAGACGAGGTGGTGGGGTTCATTCAGTTCCTGGTGAATAATCAGCTTGTCGTACCGGTCGGCAAGGAGGCGCTCGGCAGGCTGCGCACGCGTTGGATGAGCGGGGTCAAGCCCTGGTACGAGCAGCTTTTCCACAACTATCTTTTCTTCCGCATCCCGCTTGTGCGCCCCGACAAGTTTCTTGAGCGCACCTTGCCGTTCGCCGAAATCTTTTTCACCCGCGGTTTCCTCACAATCGTGCTGGCCGTCCTGCTGGTGGACCTGTACCTCGTCCAGCGGGAGTGGGACGAACTGCGCCGGACTTTCGCTTACTTCTTCAACCTTCAGGGCGGATTGTATTTCGCAGTCGCGGCGACTTTTTCGAAGGTACTCCACGAACTTGGGCATGCGTACGCCGCCAAGCGCTATGGCACACGAGTGCCGGCGATGGGCGTGGCATTTCTCGTCATGTGGCCATTCCTGTACACCGATACAGGCGAGACGTGGAAGCTTGCCGATCGCAAAAAGCAGATTGTCATCGCTTCGGCGGGGATGGCGACCGAGCTCGCGCTCGCCTGCTTTGCGACCCTGCTGTGGACCATCACGCCGGATGGTCCCACGAGGCACGTGCTGTTCATTCTCGCCACCACGACATGGGTCATGACCCTGGCGGTCAACGCGAGCCCATTCATGCGGTTCGACGGCTATTTCGTTGTTTCCGACGCGCTTGATTTCCCCAACCTGCACGAGCGTAGCGGCGCGTGCGCGCGCTGGTGGATCCGGCGCAGGTTTTTCGGTCTGCGCGAGCCGCTCCCCGAACCAACTTTTACCGTCTGGCAGCGCGTGGGTCTGGTTGTTTTCGCAGGGGTGACCTGGATGTACCGGCTGGTTGTCTTTTTCGGCATTGCGCTGATGGTGTACCACCTGTTTTTCAAAATCCTTGGCATCGTCATGATGATGATGGAGTTGGTGTGGTTCATTTTCCGGCCAGTGTGGGTCGAAGTGGCCTACCGGTGGGGAAAGCGGGCGCTTGTCAAACTGCAGGTCACCCCGATTTCAGCGGTATTCGGGTTCCTTCTGCTGCTGATCTGGATGGTGCCGGTGACCAACCAGATGACCGCCCCGGCCGTGCTGCGCGCCGGGCAGGAGCAGTCCGTCTATGCGCCGATGGCGGCGCAGGTCCGGTCGGTGGAGGTGAAGCGGGGGCAGGTTGTCGAGCCTGGCCAGGTGCTGGTCCAGCTTGAGGTGCCAGATCTCCTGGTGCGCGCGCAGAAAGCCGCCATCTCGCTCGCCAGCGCGCGCGCCGAATCGCTGACTTCTGCGGCAAGCGGAAAACTGCAGGAAAACCGCTTGGTGCTGCTCGAGCAGATCGCTGAAGCGCTGGCGGAGCAGAAATCTGTCGAGGAGGAAGCTGAACGGCTGACCGTCAGGGCGACTATTCATGGGGTTGTGCGCGATCTGCCTAACACCGTCGTACCCGGGCGCACGATCGGCACGCGCGAACTGATGATGCGGATTACCGTGTCGTCGCCGGCGATGATCGAAGCGTACATCGGGGAAGCTTCGATCGATGCGGTGAAGCTGGGGCAGGATGTGAAGTTCATTTCTTCCCGCGCTGACGCCCCGGAAGTGCGTGGCGTCGTGATCGCTGTCGACAGCACGGGCAGCAAGCAGATCAGCCGCGCGTTGCTTGTTGCGCCGCACGGAGGCGATATCCCCGCGGTTCTTGATCGTCGCGGCGGGGCGCAGTCCCAGGATCCGGTTTATCGGGTATTGATCGAGCCGACGAGCCAGATGTTGCCGGTGAGATCGATAGAACGGGGCACCGTGCGGATCGAAACCAGCCTCGTCCTGGTAGCGCAGAACTTCGTCTCGCGCGCGCTGTCGATCATTGTGCGTGAGAGCGGCTTCTGAGCATTGCCGTACCGTCGCGCCGTCGTCATTCGACAAAGATTCTGGTTTCTCTGGCTAACCCGTTCTTTATTCAGGCCGTTTCTCTGACGATGTTTTGCGATTCCAGGCCAACTACGCCCTATGAAAGCGCGCTTTCCGCTTTCATATGGGCAGAACACTGACTAAGATCAAAAGTGTCCGGATCAATCCGGATCAAATGACTGAAAGTTAAGTGTTTCGGCGCAATTTCACCGATCCAGATCCTGGTAACCCGACATGAGCAAAGACGATAAATCGCGCGACCCAGACGCGGGAGGCGAGAAGCCACCTGTCAAGAAGAAGCGCACGCGCAAGACCCTGGTTCGCAAGACGCGCTACATGGCGCTCGAGCCGCGCATCGTTTTTGACGGCGCGCTTGCGGCCGATATTGTCGACAAGACCGCCCAGGTCGCGGGTGATGCGACGAAGACTGCGACCGACGCCGCCTCGGATCGGACGCTGCCTGCGGTCGACTGGACGCAGACAAGCGTCCCGACGGCGACCGCGGTAGACGGAAGGTCCGCGCAGGGCGGCGCCTCTGCCGACAGGGCTGCCGCGGACAAGGCTGCGGCGGACAAGGCGGTCGCCGACCGCAGCCTCGTCGCCGCGGGCCGTGACGCCAGCGCGCCCGTAGGTCGCAACGAAGTGGTGTTCGTCGACGCGTCGGCCGGGAACTACCTGGTGTTGCCGGCCGGGGTCAGCCCGGATGCGCGCATCGTCCCGCTGGACGGGACAACGGATGGCGTGCAGCAGATCGCCGACTACCTCGCCGACGAGAGCAACGTCGATGCGATCTACATCGTCGCGCCCGGCAGCGCGGAGGGGCTCCTGCTCGGAACCGCCATGCTGGATGCGAACTCCATGCAGCAAGCCTACGCGGCGCAACTTGCCGAGATCGGTAGCCACCTTGCAAAAGACGCCACGATCGTCGTTCAAAGTGGTGACTTCGGCAAAGGCGAGGCTGGTCAGGCCGCCGCCACGCGGCTGGCCGACCTCACGGGCGCCGATGTCCGCGAAGCTGGCATCGCGCTGGAGGCGGCGCCGGTGCGCAACGAAGTCGTGTTCGTCGATACGTCGGTTCCGGACTACCAGACGCTCCTCGCCGGAGTCAGCAATCCAAACGTCCGGATTGTCCTGATCGATGGCTCACGCGACGCAATCGACCAGATGGCCGACTATCTGGACACGCAATCCAACGTCGACGCGATCCACATCATCAGCCATGGTACCGGCGGCGCGTTGATCCTCTCCGGCATTTCCTATACCGCCGATACGCTGTCGCAGGATTACGCCATGAATCTGGCGCGCATCGGCCGGGCGCTGACCGACGACGGTGACATTCTCTTGTACGGCTGCGACATCGGCAATGGCAGCGCGGGCCAACGCTTCATCGAGACAATCGCCGACATGACCGGCGGCGATATAGCGGCGTCCGTCGACAAGACCGGCGCAGTGGATTTGGGCGGCAACTGGGTGCTCGAGGCGAGCACGGGGCGCATCGACGCCTCGACGGTGATCTCGCTGATGCACGATCAATGGGACTTCCTGTTGACCGCGCCACCCATCGACGTAGGCGGCAGCTTTCTGAATTTCAACGGGGCCAACAGGACCCTCTTATCTGGCGTGGACAAGACGACAGGCGCTGTCTACAAGTACGCGAACGTGGCGACGATCGCAGGCACGCAGGTCGACGCCTATGTCACGATCACGGGTATCACCAACGCGACACTCGTGACCGTCGACAATGACGCCCCCGCGTCGTATGCCCCACCCGCCGGAACTACGGCAGCCGGGGTGTTCGCTCCTGAGGTCTCGGTTACCGCCGCAAATGGCAAGGTCGATTTTGCGATCAACTTCAGGGATCCGAACGGCAACGTCCTGACCCTGCTCAACTTCTACAATAATTCTGTCGATATCGACGGCGCCGGCAATCCCGGGGCTTACCAGGAGTTTGTCGAATACGGCGGCTTCAAGTCGTATACGCTGGCCAATCCTACTGACCTGCAAGTCACCTCGGTGGCAGGCACGGACAGGCTGCGCTTCACCGGCACCTCGGCTTACAACGGTCTCATCGTCAACGACGTGGGTCGCGTGCAGGCCAATTTCGACGCGGTATCCACGCTGCAGATCTCGATGGGCGCGACCGGTAACACCGGGGGCCTGCGTCAGTTCGGTTCGGTCTTTTCCGCGGTGTCCTTCACAAACCCGCTGACGGTATCTGCGCCGACTGCGGACCTGGTCACGACTACCGACACGACCCCCTTCCTTTCCGGCACGGTAGGCGCCGCCCCCTTGGGCGGGGCGGAAAGTTTCAAAGTGACGGTCAACGGCACGGACTACACCACCTCCAACGGTCTCGTGATCAACGGGACGACCTGGACGCTGGAAATCCCGAACCCCCTGCCTGCCGGCGTGTACGACGTCAGGGCTGTGCGTACCGCCGGGGGGCTGGACATCGCGGATCAGACGGCCAGGGAACTCGCCATCAACGACGCGCCCGTGCTGGCCGACACGCCTCTGGCGATGACGGTGGCCGAAGACGCGGGCATGCCTGTGGGTGCGGTCGGTTCGCTCGTCTCGTCCTTTACCGCCGGCATCAGCGACGTCAATGCGGGCGCCGTGAAGGGCATCGCGATCACGGCGACGAACGAGACGAACGGAACCTGGTACTACACGACCAATAACGGCACGACCTGGACGGCGGTAAACGGTTTGAATGGCACGGTGAGCAACACCAATGGGCTGCTGCTCGCCGCGAACGCCAATACGCGTCTCTACTTCAGCCCGGCCCCGGACTATAACGGCAGCGTCCCGGGGGCTCTGACGCTGCGCGCCTGGGACACCACCAATGGCACGGCCGGCGAGAAAGTCAATACGGGATCGGGCGGCGGCGCGCAGGCGTTTTCTACCGCGACCGACGTAATCGACGTGACGGTGACGGCCGTCGACGATGCGCCGGTGAACACGGTGCCCGCGGTCGCGGCAACCGCGCGTAACGTTGCGCTGGTGTTCAGTACGGCCAACGGCAACGTGTTGAGCGTGGCCGATGCCGAGAACAACCTCGCCAGCGCGCGCTTGACGGTGACCAACGGCGTGGTGAACGTGACGCTGGCGGGCGGGGCGACGATCAGCGCCGGTGCAAACGGCTCCAGCACGCTGACAATCTCCGGAACCCAGGCGAGCATCAACGCGACACTTGACGGCCTGACCTACACACCGACCACGAACTACACCGGCGCTGCGACTTTGACGCTGCGATCTACCGACAGCACCGCATTGTTCGACCAGGACGTCGTCAACCTCAGCGTGTCCACCAACACGTTGACCCTCGACCTTGATGGCAACAACTCTTCTGGCGCGACAGGAAACAACTATCAGGGAACCTTCACCGAAGCGCTCAACTACGTGCCGGGCGCCGGCGGCGTGCTGATCGCGGACACGGATACGGCCGTAGCAAGTAGCCGCGGCACGCTGGGAGGCGCGACGATCCGGATTTCCGGGAACTACCAGAGCGGCGCCGACATACTCGAGTTCGCTACCCAGAACGGCATCATCGGGACCTTCGATGCCGCAACGGGCACGCTCACGCTCTCCGGCAACTCAAGCAGGGCCAACTACGTCACGGCGCTCGAGTCGATTCGCTTCAACAATTCCAGCAACGCGCCAAGCACTGGTGCGCGGACAATTTCGATTTTCCTTCGTGACGACCAGGGTATGCAGAGTGCCGTCGCCAAGAGCACGATCAACGTCATTGCGACTAACGACGCGCCGGTAGGGGTAAACGACTCGGCCATCGCGATGGAAGCGGGCGACGTGGGCAACGCCACGCCAGGGATCGATCCGACGGGCAATGTGCTGGCGAACGACACTGACCCGGACCCGGGCGACACGTTGACGGTGTCAGCAATCGCGGGCGGCACCGTGGGGGTCGCCAAGGCGGGCAGCTACGGCACCGTGGTGATCAACGCCAACGGCAGCTACACCTACACGGTCGACAACAGCAATCCTGCGGTGCAGGCGTTGAGGTCTTCGGCAAACGAGCTCTACGACGCGTTCACCTACACGGTGCGCGATGCGGCGGGGTTGACGAAAACGGCCACGTTCACGGTCACGATCTTGGGTGCGAACGATGCGGCGGTGATTGGCACGCCGACGGTGAGCGCGGTGACCGAGGATATGGGCGTGACCGGCGGGAATCTGGCTGCCACGGGCACGATCTCGATCAGCGACGTCGACTCCAACCAGACGGCCTTCAGCACGACGGTAATTCCGGTGGGCACGCCGCTCGGCGCGCTGGTGCTGGCGTCCGATGGCAGCTACACCTACACCGTGTCGAACGCCGCCACCCAGTACCTCGGGGCGGGGCAGACGGCAATCGATACGTTTACCGTGACGGCTGCGGACGGGACGACGAAAAACGTATCGTTCACGATCAACGGAACGAACGATGCGCCGACGCTGAGTGCGCCGGCGAGCTTTGGGGTGACGGAGGACGTGGCGGGGAACCTGGTGTACACGGGCACGCCGTTTGCGGATGTGGACAGCGGGACGCTGACGGTGACGCTGTCGATCCCGGACGGGAC
>JBBQVP010000052.1:0-23949 GCA_038211455.1 Burkholderiales bacterium | reverse complement strand
ATAGCAGGGCCGGGGAGCGCGGGGAATCGGCTCGAGGATGGATATTCCCAACGAAAGTCAAACTTCAATAGACGTCGATCCAATAGAAAAGCGCCGTTCAAGCCAATTGGCTTGCTAATTCAGACAACTCCTCCTCGCAATCCAGCCCCTCGTCCCACCCCGCCGGAAGCGCCTCCTCCCCGACCCAGCCTTCGCCCAGGCCCTGCACCGAGGCGCCGGGGGCCTGGGCGGCCAGCAGCGCCTCGTTGGTGGGGGCGGAGCGCGGCTGCTCTCGCAACAGCGCGACGGCCTCGGACACAGCCGAGGGCAGCGGCAGGCCCTCCACCAGCGCGCGCACGATCGCCGCCAGCGCGCCGGCCGGCAGGTAGCCCTCCGGGTGGCCGTGCGTCTGCGCGGCCGCGCGCAGGCCCACCTCGAACGCCTGCGCGACCGTGTACTCGCGCACCAGGCCAATGGGCGCGACGCGCATGACGCCGCCGCAGCCCTTGCTGTCGTTGATCGGCCGCCCGGGCGTGCCCGTGGCGCCCCGGGCGCAGGCAGCCATGCAGGTGTTGCCGGGCGCGCGCCGGGCCTGCATCCCGCGCGAGCGGCCGAGTGCGCCGGAGTAGCGCGCGTGCGAGGCGCCCGAAGACTGCGTGAGGTGCCAGTCGAGCGTGGCGAGGCGGATGTGCTCCAGCGTGGGGTCGAGGTCCGCAAAGTCCGCGAAGCACCCGGCGGCCCGCGCGCGCAGCAGGCCTTCGAGCGTGAAGAGCGTCATCTGCGTGTCATCCGACACGACGAGCCTGCCGCGATGGCGCACCGGCTCGGTGATACCGGCCGGCCCGAAGCGCTGGCGGATCGCGGCCAGGCTGTCGAACTCGACCTCGTAGCCGAACGCGTCGCCGATGGCGCCGCCCAGCAGGCAACCGCGGACGCGGGAGGAGTAGTCGGGTTCTTTCATGGCACTCGTTTGATCTCGTAGTTTGAACGCAGGGACCGCGAGCCGCCGCCTTGGACCCAGGGCTTGGCGTACTGAAGGTGACGATTGTGCGCGACGAACAGGCTCATGGCATGAGCCAGTACCCCGAGTATTTTGGAGCCATCGCCTGCCTTGATATGTACGGCGTTACCGTACACACTGTGGCCATGAAAAACCCACCCCACCCGGGCGAAATCATCAAGAGCGAAGTCATCGAGCCGCTGGGTCTGAGCGTGTCCAAGGCGGCCGCCGTGCTCAAAGTCCGCAGAGCGACTTTGTCGGACTTGCTCGCCGGCAAGGCCGCGCTCTCGGCTGAAATGGCGCTTCGGATAGAAAAGGCGTTCGGTCCCGAAATGGATCACCTGCTTGGAATGCAGCTTGCATACGATGTGGCGAGGACGCGACAGAAGTCTGCTGCGATCGCGGTCAGGCGCTATTCGCCTGGCTGAAACGTACCCAAAAAAAGCCGACATCCAACGGGCAAGAACCCTGGCTTCACAACTGGACAACGATCAGGGCTCCGACGATGGCTAAATCCAAACGCACCAAGGTGGCCGGGTTACCCGAGTTCGACGCGGCAAGATATCTCGACGACGAAGCCGCCGTCGCGGCCTACCTCACGGACACAATCGAAGCGAACGACCCGGCGTTGTTGGCGGAGGCCCTCGGTGACATTGCGCCCACAACGTGCCCAACATGAGGTTCCTGCCATGACACTGCCTCTCGACGTCTTGGAATTGGAGGTCCTGAGCCTGCCCACCGCCAAGCGGGATGCCGAGATCGAGCGTGGCGAATCCACGCCCGTCAGCGGGCCGGAAGCGGTCGCCCGACTGCGCCTCGACCACGCTTGACCTAAACGGCCCGTGCGAATGGGCGCCCGCCATGATTCTCCGCCACTACTTCGACTTCCCCTGGGCCGTTGACGACGACGACGTAGAAGTCCCGCCGGACGGCCCGCAGCAGCCCTACGGCCCCGACGACGCGCAAAGCTAGCAAACACTGGCGGCCTGAGCCCGTCTGTTAGACTTGCAAATTAGATGGAAAGTATCTAATATGCAATCCATGTACGAACGCCTCGCTTCCCCGGTCCTGCGCCGGGCGGCAGCACAGTTCCCCGTCGTGGTCGTCCTCGGCGCCCGGCAGGTGGGCAAGACCACGCTTGCGCGCGCCACGTTTCCGAAGCACGAATACCTCGATCTCGAAGATCCGCGCACCGCCGAAAGGTTTCACGGCGATGCCCGGTACGCGCTCGAACGCCAGGGCGGCCACGGCCTGATCCTGGACGAGGCGCAGGCGGTCCCCGGAGTGTTTGCGGCGCTCAGGGGTGCGGTAGACGCGCAGCGCGACAATCGCGGCCAGTACATCCTGCTCGGATCGGCCCAACCCGCCCTGGTCCGGGGCGTGGCGGAATCGCTCGCCGGACGGGTGGCCACCGTCGAGCTCGACCCGCTGACGGCCTGCGAAGCGCTGACCGGCAGCCGCCCGCAGGATTGGCGCACGCTCTGGCTCAAAGGCGGCTTCCCGGACGCGGCCGCGGGTGATTTTCGAGCATGGTGGGAAGCCTACCTGCGAATGTTGCTCGAACGCGATCTGCCCCAGTACGGAATCTCCGCCGACCCGATCTTCATGCGCAGGCTGCTCGTCATGCTTGCCCACCAGCATGGCGGCCTCCTGAACGCGTCATCGCTCGGGGCGGCGCTGGGCGTTTCCTATCACGTCATCCAACGCCATGTCGACGTCCTCGAGGCGGTATTCCTGGTCCGGCGTCTGGCGCCCTGGTTTCGCAATGTGGGAAAGCGGCTGACAAAATCGCCGAAGCTCTACCTGCGCGATTCGGGCCTCGTTCATCACCTGCTGAACATCTCGAACGCCGAAGAACTGGCCAATCATCCATCGCGGGGCGCCAGCTGGGAGGGGTTCGTCATCGAAGACGTTCTGCGGCGCGAACGTGCCGCCCGTCCCACCTCTACGCCCTGGTTCTGGCGAACCGCGGCCGGCGCCGAAGTGGACCTGCTCCTTGATCGGGGAAGCGGGAAAGTGGCGATCGAAATCAAAGCCGGTCGCGGCGCGGATGCGCGCGCGCTGCGCACCCTGAGAGACAGCCTGCCCGACATCGAAGCCAGCCGCGCATGGATCGTCGACCAGGCGCCGGGCATGGCGCAACTCGGGCCGGGAATCGCCAGGGCCGGGTTTGCGGAGATCATCGCGGGGACGCCCTGAGCGCTGTTGCCAGACGTGATTCAAGTGGGCGGGTGCGGGGTTTCTCCAGGGGCTACGCAAGTCTGATCAACGCTCCTTCCCCACCCTCACCATCAACTTCCCGAAATTCTCCCCCCGCAACAACCCGATAAACGCCCGCGGCGCCTTCTCGAGCCCATCCACAATATCCTCGCGGTACTTGAGCTTGCCGGCCTTGATCCACTCGGACATCTGCTTCCTCGCAGGCTCATAGCGGTCGTTGAAATCCCAGACGATGAAGCCGCGCATGGACACGCGTTTTCCCACGAACATGCCCATCAGCCGCGGGCCCATCTCGGGCGAAGTGGCGTTGTATTGCGAGATCGAGCCGCACAGCGCGACGCGCGCAAAGAAATTCAAATTCCGCAACACCGCATCCGACACCACCCCGCCGACGTTGTCGAAGTACACATCGACCCCTGAAGGACACGCCGCGCGCACGGCGGCATCGAGGTCCTTCTCGGCCTTGTAGTCGATGCAGGCGTCGAACCCCAGCGTGTCCTCCACGAACGCGCACTTCGCGGGGCCACCGGCAATCCCCACCGCACGGCAGCCCATGAGTTTCGCGATCTGGCCTACGGAGGCCCCCACCGCCCCGGAGGCCGCTGACACGACCACAGTCTCACCGGGCTTGGGCCGGCCAACCTCGAGCAGGCCGAAGTAAGCGGTCATCCCCGGCATGCCGAGCACGCCGTTGGCAGTCGAGATCGGCCCCATCGCAGGATCCACCTTGCGAAGGCCTGGCGAGCGGCCGATCGCATACTCCTGCCAGCCCAGGCGGTCTTCCACAATATCGCCGACGGAAAAATCCGGGTGGTTCGACTTCACCACCTCGCCCACGGTTCCGCCGGTCATCACCTCGTTCAACCCCACGGGCGGCGAGTAGGAAGCCGCATCGCGCATCCGGCCACGCTGGTAGGGATCCAATGACAGATAGATCACTCGTACCAGCACTTCGCGGTGGCCGGGATCGGGCATCGGCGCCTCTTCAACGCGGAAATCAGATTCGGCGGGTTCGGCCGACGGGCGGCGCACGAGGACGACGCGACGGTAGGTCTTGGGGATCATGAAAGCTCCTGGGATCGTTGCGAGACGTGGAACCGGATTGTGGTCGTGGCAATCAGCAACGGTCAACGCTGCAGTTGCGCAGGCGCACGGGATTTCGCGCGTCGCCCATGTGGAAAGCGGGCGCTTCGCCATCGGCGCACAGGTTACGCAAGCATGTTCTGATTTGCGCTGCGCACAGCAATTTCCGTGCGTGCGCGAAGACAAAAAGCACTGCGGAAGTTTTACGAAAAACTTCTTGACGTCGCCGTGTTCGAGGAGTCCACTGAAGTTGCTACGGTAATTCGGCTCGGGAAAGGTTCGCAGACTAACCAAAGCTGATCCGGTTGCTGCAAGGTGTTCGCCGTTGTGCGCGCCCGGCGTTTTGGGTGTACCTGAAGCGGACCCGCGGCGATACACCTCAACGAAAGTCTGAGGAATTCCCGGTCCGGCCTGCCGTGGCACAACTCAGGCGCGACGCGAGTCGCGCTGCTGTCATCCCTGCGGGGAGAGTCAGGCGTTTTACCAAGCCGGGTACGGAGGACGCTATCGATGAGGCCACCTACAGCTAGACCCTGACGCCGGTAAATTCAGGCCGGCATAAGTCACGGATCCGTGACGCCACCTTGCGTGGCAACTGTAAAGCCCTGCGAAGACCTCGCAGGGCTTTGCTTTTGCGGGGTACGATGGCGGGCGATCGAATCCTATAGGAGGCCAGCCCATGTCCATGTACCTGACCCAGGGACTGCACCGCGCGATCCAGCAGACGCCCGAGCGCATCGCGACAATCTTCGGTGAACGCGAGCAGACCTACCGCCAGTACGGCGAGCGGGTGGCGCGGCTGGCCGGCGCGCTGCAATCCCTCGGCATGGGCAGGGGCGATCGGGTCGGCATGCTGGCCCTCAACTCGGATCGCTACCAGGAATACTTCTACGCAACCTGGTGGGGCGGCGGCGCGGTCAACCCGGTGAATTTTCGCTGGAGCGCGACCGAGATCGCGTATTCGCTCGATGATTGCGACACCCGGATACTCCTTGTCGACGAGCAGTTCAAGGGCGTGGTCGCCGAACTGCGCGAGAAATCCCGGTCGCTTGAGACCGTGGTCTATGTCGGCGAGGGCGAAGGCCCGGCGGGCGCGCTGTCCTATGAGGCACTGATCGCAGGCAGCGCGCCGGTCGCCGACGCGGGCTGCAGCGGCACGGACCTGGCCGCAGTGATGTACACCGGCGGGACCACCGGATTTCCCAAGGGCGTGATGCTGAGCCAGGACAACCTCTCGGCCAATGCGCTGACGGGACTGGCCGAGGGCTTCACGCATTCGGAGGCGCGGGCCCTCTTGATCACGCCGATGTTCCATGTAGCCGCAGTCGCGCTGATGAACGCGCACGCCTACGCGGGCGGCACCTTCGTGATCGCGCCGGCGTTCACGCCGCAGGGCGCGCTGCAGATCATCCAGGACCGCAAGGTCACCCACGTGCTGCTGGTGCCGACCATGATCCAGATGGTGGCCGACCACCCCGACGCGTCGAAATACGATCTCTCCAGCCTCGAAGTCCTGATCTATGGCGCCTCGGCGATCAGCGATGCGGTACTCAAGCGCGCGATGAAGCTTTTTTCCTCGGCGGGCTTCATGCAGGCCTACGGCATGACCGAGCTCTCGCCGATCGCGACCGTGATGCCGACCTGGTACCACACCGCAGAGGGCCAGAAGGCGGGCAAGCTGCGTTCCGCGGGCCGGGCCACGCTGATCTGCGAGATCCGCATCGTCGATGCCGAAGGAATCGAAGTACCGCGCGGCACGGTGGGTGAAATCGCAGTGCGCGGCCCGAGCGTGATGCTCGGCTACTGGAACAAGCCGCAGCTGACCGCGGCCACCGTGCGCGAGGGCTGGCTGCACACCGGCGACGGCGCCTACATGGACGCCGACGGCTTCGTGTTCGTCGTCGACCGCATGAAGGACATGATCGTCTCGGGCGGGGAGAACGTGTATTCGGCTGAGGTCGAGAACGCGCTCGCCCAGCATGCTGCCGTGGGCGCCTGCGCGGTGATCGGCATCCCGAGCGACCAGTGGGGCGAGGCGGTGCACGCCGTGGTGGTGCTCAAGCCCGGCGCCAGCGCGACCGCAGATGAGCTGGCCGCGCACTGCAAGGGGCTGATCGGCGGCTACAAGTGCCCGCGCACGGTCGAGTTCCGCGCCGCCCTGCCGGTATCGGGCGCCGGCAAGATCCTCAAGACCGAGCTGCGCAAGCCCTTCTGGGCCGGGCGGGAGCGCAACGTCGCCTGACCCCCCATCCCGCAAGGCGGAGGCACCACCGCCGGCGGGATTGCCACGGCGACCCGAACGTGTTCCAGTAGCCGGGATCACAGGGAGCAGCGCCACATGGCAGCACGCGGGTCGCGACCGGGGGCGGGGTCAGGAACAGACCCGGACAGCACACAGACGCGCGTGCGCGCGATCAAGCGCAGCGAGCTCAAGCAGCAGCTCGCCGCGATCCTGGTCGCCGATGTCACGGGCTATTCGCGGCTGATGGCGGCCGATGAGCGCGCGACGGTCGCGGCGCTCGACCGCGCGCGGCGCGTGATCCGGGCACGGGTCGAGGCGCACCAGGGGCGCGTGATCGACATGGCGGGAGACTCGGCGCTCGCACTGTTCGAGACAGCGACCGGCGCGGTGCAGGCCGCGCTTGAGATCCAGAAGGAGATCGCGGCGGAGAACGCCGGCGTGCCCGAAGCGCGCCGCATGCGCTTTCGCATCGGCGTGAACCTGGGCGACGTGATGGTCAAGCCCGACGGAACAATCTACGGCGACGGGGTGAACATCGCCGCGCGCCTCGAGGCGCTCGCCCAGCCCGGCGGGATCACCGTGTCGGACGGGATCCGCGGCGCGGTGCTCGGCAAGGTCGCCGCCACCTTCATCGACCAGGGCGAGCAGCTGGTCAAGAACATCGCCCATCCGGTGCGCGCATATGCGCTGGAGACCGGCGAGCCCGTGCGCACCGCCGCGCCTCCCGCCACCCCGGCGGCCCTCTCGCTGCCCGACCGCCCCTCGATCGCAGTGCTGCCGTTCCTCAACATCAGCGGCGACCCGGAACAGGAGTACTTCGCCGACGGCATGGTGGAGGACATCATCACCGAGCTGTCGCGCTTCCAGCGCCTGTTTGTGATCGCGCGAAACACCTCCTTCACCTACAAGGGGCGCAGCGTCGATGTACGCAAGGTCGCGCAGGAGCTCGGCGTGCATTTCGTGCTCGAGGGCAGCGTGCGCAAGTCTGGCGACAAGGTGCGGGTGAGCGCGCAGCTGATCAACGGCGACAGCGGCCTGCATGTCTGGGCCGAACGCTACGAAGATGTGCTGAGCGACGTGTTCGAGCTGCAGGAGCGGATCACACACCAGGTGGTGGCGAGCATGGTGCCGCAGATCGAGTCCGAGGAGATGCGCCTGCTCGAGCGCGGCAAGCGCCGCTACTCGGAGGCCGACGACATCGCCTGGCGTGCGGCCAAGACGCTCGCCGACGGCGAATTCCAGGGCCGCCCCGCGCTGGTCGACGAGGCGCTGCGCCTGGCCGAACAGGCTGCGGCGAGCAACCCGGCCTGCCAGCACGCGTGGGCGGTGCTGAGTTCGGCGCACAGCTGGCGGGTGTTCCTTGCCTGGACCCACGACCGCAAGGCCGACCTCGCCGCCGCGCGGCGCGCCGCCGACGTGCTGATGCAGCTCGCGCCCAACGACAGCCGCGCCTACTACCTGCGCGGTGTGGTCGAATCGCTGACCGGAGAATTCTCCGCCAGCGTGGCCGACATGCGCCGCGCGCTGGCGCTCAACCCGAACGATGCGCCGCCGCAGTTCTTCCTCTCGCATCTCGAAGCCGCGGCAGGCGAGATCGAGCGCGCCAAGCAGGTCGCGACGCAGGCCACGCGCCTCTCGCCCAAGGACCGCTGGGTCAGCACCGCCCACCTGGCGATGGCCGCCTGCGCGTTCCTCGAGAACGACCTCAAGGGCCTGCACGACTGGGCGGCGCTGGCGATCCAGAGCCAGCCCTCGCACCCGTTCCGGCGCGTGCTGATGATCGCCTATGCAGCGCAGGCCGGCGACACGGCGCTGCTCGGCGCGAACCTCGAGCGGCTGCAGTCGTTCGCGCCCGATTTCATCGCCAGCCTGTTCAGCGGCGACACCGTGCCGTTCCGCAGGGCGCAGGATATGCAGAGCCTGCTCGAAGTCCTGCGCAAGGCGGGGTTGGAGCCTGCGGGAAAGGCCAGGCCGCGCAAGTAAGTGTATCAGTATCGATACACAAACTGGCGGGAGACCCGCTCCGGACGGTGGCTTTACCTAATAAAAGTTAAAGAATTGTGGCGCGGGATCAAGCCCGTTTTTCCACCGCCGTGACGGGTGGATTGGAAAACACCAGGGTGCCGTCATCGATCCGGCCGAAGCGCAGGGTCATGATGTCGCGCGCGTAGTTCTGACGCAGCTTCCACGGCGCCTTGGAGCCCTGCTTGGGAAATTTCTCCAGCGAGCGCTGCACGTAGCCCGAGGAAAAATCGATCCACGGCTCCGCCGTCACCGAGGGGTCATCGAGCACCGGCGTGCAGATCGCCACGGCGTGCTTTTGCATGTGGTTCAAGAGACGACACACGTACTCGCAGGTCAGGTCGCACTTGAGCGTCCAGGAGGCATTGGTGTAGCCGAAGGAGGAAGCAAGGTTCGGCACCCCGCTGAACATCAGGCCCTTGTAGTTGAAGGTCTGCGCGGATTCGACGGCTTTGCCATCCACCACAATCTCCACACCGCCCATCACTTCGAGGTTGAGCCCCGTTGCGGTGACGATCAGGTCGGCTTCCAGTTCCAAACCCGACTTGAGCCTGATACCGCTCTGCGTGAAGGTCTCGATCTCGTCCGTGACGACCGAGGCCTTTTTCTTCCGGATCGCGATGAACAGGTCCGCATCGGGCACCAGGCACAGGCGCTGCTCCCAGGGGTTGTAGCGCGGCGTGAAATGGGTGTCGACGTCGTAGTCCGGCCCGAGGTAGGCACGCACCCCGCCGAGGATCAGCTTCTTCGCCTTCTCCGGGTTGCGCCGGCAGTAGTTGAAGAAATACATCTGCAGCAGAACCCGTTTCCAGCGCGAGATCCCATAGGCGAACATCGCCGGGAAGTGGCGGCGCATCCAGTTCGACATCGCGTCCTCGGCCGGGCGCGCAACCACATAGGTGGGCGAGCGCTGCAGCATGGTCACGTGCGCGGCAGTCTTCGCCATCTCGGGCACCAGCGTGACCGCGGTGGCGCCGCTGCCGATCACCACCACGCGTTTGCCCGCGTATTCGATGTCTTCGGTCCATTTCTGCGGGTGCGCGATGCGCCCCTTGAAGCGCTCGATGCCCGGGAACTCGGGCGTGTAGCCCTCGGAATATTTGTAGTACCCGCCACAGAAAAACAGGAAATTGCAGGTGATCCGCACTGTCGCACCAGCGTGTTCGGCTTCGACTGTCCAGCAGGCCTGCGCGCTCGACCACGACGCGCGCTTCACCTGATGGCTGTAGCGGATCTTCTCGTCGATGCGGTAGTCGCGCGCGGTGTCTTGGATGTACTTCAGGATCGCCGGGCCGTCGGCGATCGCCTTCGCCTCCTCCCAGGGCTTGAACGAATAGCCCAGCGTGTACATGTCGGAGTCCGAGCGCACGCCCGGGTAGCGGAACAGGTCCCAGGTCCCGCCCATGCGCTCGCGGCCCTCGAGGATCGCGTAGGTCCGGCCGGGGCAGTGCTTCTGCAGGTGTACCCCGGCGCCGACCCCGGAGAGGCCCGCGCCGATGATGAGGACATCGAAGTGTTCGGTTTTCATATGTCGCACGATAGCACCGCGCGCGGGAGCGGGTGCTGCCGCACGCAGGAGCGGCCGCTGCCGCTATTCCTCGCCGTTGCCACCCAGCGATTCGAGCACGCCGCGCCAGAGCGCGCTGCGGGTTCGTACCCCGGGGACGCGATCCAGTGCCGACCAGGAACCCACGCGATAAGGATTCAGAAACCAGTTGCTCGCGGTGCCCAGGGGATATCCCTGCGCGCGCCCGAGCACCGCTTCGTCGGGCTCGGCCAGCGCCGTCGAACCGGCGAGCAGCAGCGCGGCAACCGCGCAGGCCGACAGCGCGCGTCGCACGCTGCACATCCTGTTCATGGCACGCGCGCGTCGATGATGTGGTACCACTCGGGAATCCTGCCGTCGGGCTTGCCCGTGGAGCCGAGCAGGTAGCGCCGCGTCAACGCGGCGGCGTCAAGGTCATCGACCACGCGCAGGCCGTGCGCCGCTGCAAACCCTGCGGCTTCGGCCGGCGTCCACCCGGTGACGAACGGCTCGCCCAGGCGCGCGACTCCCGCCACCGTGCTGCTCGCCGCATACAGCCCCTGCGTGTCACCCGCGGCGACGCGGCGCAGGATGTAGTCGTAGACCAGCCGGCTGCCGGGTGCCGAATGCGCACTCACAAAATCCAGTGTCGAACCCACGCCCGCCTCGGCGACATACATCGTCACACCCTCGAGGATGAAGAAGGTTTTTTTTGCCGCGTCGTAACCGACTGCGGCCAGCACGCCCTCGAGCGTCTGGGTATTGAAATCGATCGGCGCGTAATGAACGTGCGCGTGCAACGCGCCGGGTACGCTTTTGACCGCCGCCTGCTTGGCCGCGCTCGTCGCGGGGAGATCGACTTCGAAGAACGCGAGCTGTGGGTAGGTGTCGTGGAATCGGTACGCGCGGCTGTCAAACCCCGCGCCGAGCACCACCACCTGCAGCGCGCCGTCTGCGACCGCCTGTTCGAGCGCGGCGTCAATATGCCGGGTGCGCGCATTGACGTAGAAGAATCCGGAATAGGCCTCGGGATTGTCATCGATCACGTCGCGGGCATACTCGTACTCGCGTGGCAGCGTGACCGGATTGCAGAACTGCGCGGCGAGTGCGTCGCCGCCCCGTAAAGCCGGGTCGGGGTGCTGCGCTGCAAGGGCGCGGAATTCGCAGGTCAGTGCGGCCGTCCAGGAGACCCCGCCGGTCGGAACCGCAAACACCGTACTTGACGCCGTGAGACACAGCGCCGCCGCGACGACTGACCGCCCGAAACGATGCATTTCAGCTCCTCCGCAGGCCTCAGGCCGCGGCCCGCCCGGCACCGGAATCCACGCCGGCACGATACCATCCGGTATGGGCGTTATCCACACCATCGACGGCGTCGGGATCCGCGTGGAAGGCACGGGCGCCGAGGCGATCGTGATGGTGCACGGCTGGCCGGATACCTGGCGGCTGTGGGATGCGCAGGCAGCGTTCCTCAAGGACCGCTACCGCTGCATTCGCTTCACGCTGCCCGGCTTCGATAGTTCGCAGCCGCGCCAGGCGCATTCGCTTGACGCGCTGGTCGCGTTCCTCAAGCGCGTGGTGGAGGAAACCTGCCCGGGCGAGCAGGTAACGCTGATGCTGCACGACTGGGGCTGCCTGTTCGGCTACCAGTTCGCGATGCGCCATCCCGCGCTGATCAAACGCATCATCGGCGTGGATATCGGTGACGCAGGCTCGCGCGACCACCTGCGCGCGATGCGCGCGAAGGACAAGTTCCTGGTGTTCGCCTACCAGTTCTGGCTGGCGCTCGCGTGGCTGGCACCGAACTCCCTGGGCGATCGCATGACGCGCGCGATGGCGCGCTGGGCGCGCTGCCCCTCAGACCCGCAGTACATCGGCGCGCAGATGTGCTATCCGTACTACATCCGCTGGTTTGGCGCGCATGGCTCGTATCGCAAGGCCCTGCCGTTCCGGCCGACCTGGCCGATGCTTTACTTTTACGGGCGCCGCAAACTGTTCCAGTTCCAGTCGCAGGAATGGGTCGATGGGCTGAACGCACGGGCCGGCTGCCGGGCGCTGAAATTCGACACCGGGCACTGGGTCATGCGCGAGCGGCCCGAGGAATTCAACCGGGCCGTGGCGCAATGGCTGGCCGAGACCACGGCTGCAACGCCGGGCTGAGCCGCGCAAACCACAATACGTCACAGCGAAGGGGAGACAGCCTCGATGGCCTACGAAAAAATCCGGCTCGAACTGCGCGACAGCATCGGGTTCCTGAAACTCAACGACCCGGGCGTGCTGAACGCAGTCAGCCCGCAGATGCTTGAAGAACTCGGCAGCGTGGTGCCGGAGATCGCGGGCTCAGGCGCGCGCTGCCTGCTGATCACGGGCGAGGGACGCGGCTTCTGTTCGGGCGCCAACGTCGCCGATGTGAACCGCCGCAGCGGGGGCGCCGAGGGTGAACGCAAGACGGGTGGCGCCGGGGATTCGCTGCGCACCCGCTACCACCCGCTGCTGCTTGCGCTGCGCGACCTCGAGATGCCGATCGTCACCGCGGTGAACGGCGCGGCGGCCGGCGTGGGCATGAGCCTCGCAATGATGGGCGACATCGTCTGCGCATCTAAGAACGCGTTCTTCCTGCAGGCTTTCGGCCGCATCGGCCTGGTACCCGACGGCGGCTCGACCTTCCTCTTGCCGCGGATGGTGGGCTGGGGACGCGCGCTCGAACTCTCGCTGCTCGCCGAGCGCCTGCCCGCGGAAAAGGCCTTCGAGTGGGGCATCGTGAACCGCCTGTACGCCGACACCGACACGCTGATGGCAGGTGCGTGGGAAATCGCAGGCAGGCTGGCGCAGGGGCCGAAGTCCCTCGCGCTGATCCGCAAGGCGTACTGGGCCACGTGGTCGAACAGCTACGAGGGCCAGCTCGACCTCGAAGCGCGCCTGCAGAACGAGGCCGGGCGCAGCAAGGACTTCAGGGAGGGCGTGCAGGCCTTTCTCGAAAAGCGCGACGCGAAGTTCACCGGGAACTGAGTCCCCGCAGGCCGGGCTTCCTACTCCCAGAGCCCTTCGGGCAGCGGCAGGCCGGCAAGGTCGGCCGCGCTCAGGCGGGTGTCGGGTTCGATGCCAAAGCGCTCGAGCACCGCGATCAGCTGGCGCGCGTGCTGCGCCGAATGCCAGGTCGAGCGCTCGAACAGCATGTGTACCGGCTGGGGGCCGAAAAAGGTCTGCACCTTCTGCGCGCAGCTGCGCTCTTCCAGCGTGACCCACCAGCGCTCGAGCCGCACGATGACGCCGTCGCCATACGCGGCGATCTCCTCGCCACGGGTAAAGGTGCCGTCAGCGGGCGCCAGGTTCGCGAGCGTCGCCGAATATTCCACGCCGTCCACCACGGATTCCAGGAATGCCTCTGCAATCCGGAACACGTGGTGGCCCATCAGGCGGATCGAGCGGTCGCGGTTGTCGATCACGCGCTCGTTGAGGCGCGCCTGCGGCATCTGGCGCATGTAGCGCTGCACCGCGCGCAGCGCGACCTGCCATTTCACGATCAGTTCCTCGGGCGGCAGCGGCGTATGCCCGGTACCCTGCAAGCCGACGAACTCGGCGACATCCTCGAGGTTCTGCGCGAACACATACTGCTCCCCGCGCGCGACGACCGGAACCGTGCGCAGGCCAAGCGCAAGCAGCTGCTCGCGGCCGCCCGCGTCGTTCGCCACGTCAACGGCGACGAAATCGATGCTTTTTTTCGAAAGAAACTCTTTCGCTCGAAGGCAGCTACTTCATCCCGGCTGGGTGAAGAGGATGAATTTTTCGATGGCGCCCATGATTTTCAATGCAAGAAAGGGAGAGCGGAGGCTACGCTGCGCGGGATTGCAGCGTCAAGCGTGCTTTCACACAGCACTCGCATCGTTTTCCTTCGCGCGTCACGCCTTGCCGCACGCACCCGCCGCCCTCAGCGCTGCAATTTCATCCGCCTTCCAGCCCAGGTCACGCAGCACCTCGTCGGTATGCTCACCGAGCGTGGGCGAAGGCGTGCGCACCGAACCGGGCGTGGCCGAGAGACGCACCGGCACGCCGACGATGCGCACGCGGCCGGCACTCGGGTGGTCCATCTCGACCATCGAACCGCGCGCCTTGACCTGCGGATGCTCGACAACCTCAGCGAGGTTGTTGATCGCACCCACCGGTATGCCGCTGCCGGTCAGCAGGGTCTCCCATTCCTCGAAAGTGCGGGTGAGAAACACTTCCTGCAGCCGCGCGACCAGCGTCCCCCGATTGGCCTTGCGCTCGGCGTTGCTGCGGTAGCGCGGGTCGTCCGTAAGCTCCGGGCAACCGATCACGGGGCAGAAGATCTTCCACAGCTTGTCGCTCGCCACCGCCAGCGCAAGGTCGCGCGTCATGGTGCGAAAGGTCTGGTAGGGCAGCAGTGCCTTGTAGGCGGTGCCCATCGGCTCGGCCACCTCGCCGGTCGTGGTGTAGTTGGCGATCATCGTGCCGAGCAGCGCCATCTGGCCCTCGAGCATCGAGACGTCGATCGCCTGCCCTTCGCCGGTTTTTTCCTTGACCCGCAGCGCGAGCATGATTGCGAACGCAGCGTTGGTTCCCGCGGTCATGTCGGCGATCGAAGTGCCGGCGCGCGCGCCGTGGCTGCCCGCCTCGCCGGTCACACTGATCATCCCGCTCTCGCCCTGGATGATGAGATCCAGCGCCGCGCGGTCGCGGTAGGGGCCGTCCTTGCCAAAGCCCGAGATCGAGCAATAGACGATGCCCTTGTTGTGCTTTTTCGCGGTGGCGTAGTCAAGGCCAAGCCGGTCCAGCGCGCCCGGGCGCAGGTTCTCCAGCACCACGTCCGCGCGCTCGACCATCCGCAGAAAAGCCTCCTTGCCCTGCGGATTCTTGAGATCGAGCACCATGCCTTTCTTGTTGCGATGCAGGCTCACGAAATAGTCGGTCTCCCCGCCTGGCATCGGCGTGCCCCACTGGCGCGCGATGTCGCCTGCGCCAGGCGGCTCGATCTTGATCACCCGCGCGCCGTAGTCTGCAAGCAGGGTGGAGCAAAACGGGCCCGCCAGCGCGTGGCTCAGGTCAAGTACGGTGATGTCTTCCAGGGGCATCTGCATGCGGGTTCTCTCGGCTGGTGCGGTTCAGGACGAAGTGTAAGTCAATCGCCGGGGCCGGCCTGGGCGAATCGTCAGGGAACGCGAACGACAGTGATGCGTTGTATCAATATCGATACACAAATACCCTAGAACGCCGCACGGGTGCTCACCTTTTTAAAATAAATCTTTCAGATTTCAACCGGCGGACGCCGGAAATGGCGGTGCTTACTCGACCGCGTTTTCCTGCTGGATCTGCCAGCGGCCGTCGACCTTGACCATGACCAGCATCTTGTTCGACACGCTGGCGGTGACGATATCCGAGCGGTAGGACTGGCGGAACGCGACCTTGACCTGGTCGTTGGAGACCACGCTGACCTTGGGCGATTCGACCGTCAGCGTGATGCTCTTGGGCGCACTGACCCGCTGCGCGCGGACTTTCTCCCATTCCGCGCGCGGCTCGCCGCCCGGGGTCTTGAAGTTCGGGGCGTAGAACGCGAGGTAGGCGGCGACGTCCTTGGCCGACCACGCCCGCGCCCAGGCTTCGAGCGTATCGGTGATCTCCGCCGGGTTCGGTTTCGCCATGGCAGCCTTCTCCGCGGCCGTGGGTTCTACCGCGGCGTTGTCGGCCGCCGGCTTGTCCGGCGGGCAACTGGCAGCGCCTGCAACAGGCGGCACAACAGCCGGCGGTGCACCGCTCGCGCTTACGCCGGAGGCCGCGTCCACCGGGAGCGGCGCCTGTGTGCCCGCAGGGAAAGTGATCTGGCCCTGCGCGCCCGATTGCGATGAACGGCTGGCTTTGGACTTGGCGAACGCTTCGAACGCCGTATTTGTAATCAGCTGGGGCGGATTGAGCTGGTACAGGACCCACCCCATCCAGCCCACGGTGGCGAGCATGGCCAGAGCAAGGAAACGCCACATCCACTCGCTGAGCCGGACTCTATTTATCATGGCGTCCAATTTAACCAATCGACCCGCATTCCGCAATCGATTCTAGGCCGAATAGCCTTCAGGTAGGGGATCCGCCACCAATCGCCACCGGTCCGGGCTGCCGCTCAGCTGCCATTGCCCGACCCGACCTGGATCCCCCAGTGGCCGTCCTGGCAGGTCACCACGTAGAGCGAGAAATAGTGCGCGATCACCGAGCCATCCTCGCGGTAGCGGGTGAAATCCACCGCGACATGCACCTTACCCTCGGTCGCGAACACCACTTCTGTCTTGTCCCATCCCGTGTGGTGCCAGCCATCTCCGCTGGTGGTGCGCAGGAAGTGGCTGAAATCGTAGTCTTCCGGCTTCTCGAATCGCGCCAGGTTGCCCTTTGCACCGATACGCAGGTGCGGGAAATTGAAGGCCGCGCGGATCGCCACGGTGTCGCGCGCGTTGAGCGCGGCGAGGTATCGGTCGACGGCGGCGAGCGCCTCAGTGCGGTTGCTGTCGGACATGTGTTTCCCCCAGTCGCTAGCGGACTTCGCCCGCAAAACCCAGCTGCAATTCGGCCACGAGGTCGAGCGCGGCGCGGGGCAACGACCCCTTCAAGACCGCAGCGAGCCATTTGATTGGCGGGCGCCTGCAGGCAGCCTGACCATTTTTCACAATGACCGCAGCGGTTGCCGCGGGGTCGATCTTTATAATCCGCGCATGTCCGATCAGCAGCACATTACCATCCCCGTCGCCAGGGGCGTCGAGGACCTGATCCCGACCTTCCTGAAAAACCGCGCCGCGGAGATCGAAACCCTGCGCACCGCACTCGCCGCGGGCGACTTCGAGCAGATCGGCCGGCTCGGGCATCGCATGAAAGGGGTGGGCGAACCCTACGGATTCGACCAGGTGAGCTCACTCGGCAAGCAGATCCAGGACGACGCCCGGACTGGCAACGGCCACGCGATCGAGCGCTGCCTTGCCGAATACGCCGATTACCTCGCGCGCGTGCGCATCGTCTATCGCTGAACCGCCCATGTGCGGCGCAGCCTGTCCCAGGCGCCGTTCACCAGGCCCGCGATGCCGTGCGGAAAGAAACACAGGAACAGGATCAGGACCGCGCCATAGATCAACGGCGCGTTGGAGGTGTGCAGCGAACGAACGGTCGCACCGACCACGAGAAAAATGAACTGCAGGAAGATCGCGCCATAGATCGCCCCGCTCAGGGTAGCGAGTCCACCGACGGCAATACCGATCAGGAACCCGAACGACAGGAAGATGCCGAACATGCCGGGCGCGACGTAGCGGATCGACAACGCCGCCAAGGCGCCGGCGATGCCGGTCAGCATGGCGCTGATGCCGAAGATGGCCGATTTGTAGAACACGGTGTCGATGCCCGAGGCCTGCGCGCCGGTCGGATGGTCACGGATCGCGATGGCCGCGCGGCCGATGCGCCCGCCGAGCAGATTCGCCGCAAGCACAAACGCGACGGCCATGAACGTCAGCGCCAGAAGGTAGAGCCACTGGTCGAAACTTAGCGGCAGCCCGAACGGCACCGCAGGTGCGTCGATGGCCAGGCCCTGCCCGCCGCCGGTCCAACGTTCGATTCCTTTCACCTTGGCAATACTCGGCAGCACGGCGCCCACGGCAAAGGTGGCCATCGCAAGGTGCACGGTCGCCAGGCGCAGGAGCGGTAATCCGAACAGAAAACCGGCCACCAGGCAGACCAGCCCGGCGAGGGGCACCGCGAGCCATTGGGCCAGGCCGGAATGCACGATGAGCAAGGTCGTCACATACGCCCCGAGCGCGTAGAACGCGGCGTGCCCCAGGGAAATCTGGCCGTTGTATCCCACGAGGATGTTCATCCCGAGCAGCGCAATCGCGTAGATCAGGACGTTAGTGAACCGGAAGAGCTGGAAGTCGGTGGCAAACAGCGGCACCGCGGCAGCCGCACCCAGTAAGAGGAGCAGGCCGCCGACCCGCAGGAACCGTGGCACGGGTTACCCTTTTCGCTTGGTGATCGCCGCGGGGCCGTGCGCTAAGCTGGAACCCAGTTGCCGTGAAAACCCGGAGGCACACGGTGAGGGATGGTCACCGTTGCACACGGCGGACCGCTGAAATCCTGCGCGTCGATGATCACGAGATCAGTAGCCTGGTCTTGCATGTTGATCACCAGGCCCATCAGCCATCCCTCGTCTTCGGCTGAATCCGCGCTCCGCGGAACGAACACGAACTCGCCGGGATAGCGCTGTTCACCGAATGCGTGCACCGCGCGCGCTCCGGTTTCCATGTCGTGACGGATCAGGTGCGCGCCGGAGATGAACGAAGCATCCTCGCGCGCAAGCGGTATGGTGTAGGCATAGCGATAGGGCCGGCCCATGCGGCGCTCGTCCATGCGCGGGAACTCCTGCGGCACCGGATCGGTCACGCGCCGCTGCACGCAGCGCGCTTTCGGATCAATCGTCCAGCGCTCGAACATGACCGTCTTCGAGTCCGGGCCCTGCGTGCTTTCGGCGAACATGGTTTCGTGTGCCACCACGTCGACGACTACTTCGCCTTCTTCCGTCTCGTAGGCATTGCACGGATGGAACACGTAGCAGGGGTCGACCGCGCACCAGACGATATCGCTCGCGCGGCCCTCGCGCGGCAACAGGCCGACGCGCGCGGGATGCGCGGGATTCCAGCTGTAGGGAAAGTGGTGCCCGGCGAGCAGGGTCTTCATCGAGAACGTGACCGGCAGGTCGAACACCAGCACGTAGTTCTTCGTGAGCATGCAGTCGTGGATACTGGGCCCGTGGCTCACCGCGATCGGCTCCTCACGGCGCACCCGGCCATCGCGCCCGACCACGACGTGGCGGATCGTTTCGAGGTCCGGCCCGTTGTAGCAGATCGCATGCAGCTCACCCGTTTGCGGGTCCAGGTGCGGATGCGCGCTGAACGATCCGCGCAGGCTGCCGTCGAACGGGTTGTGCGCAACGGTGTCCAGTTCGTCGCCCAGTTCGACCGGCGTCGCGCCGGCCTCCACCAGCGCCCAGGTCCTGCCTGCGTGCCCGAGAACGTTTGTGTTGACCGTGTCGTTGCGCGGGTTGCGCGTGCCCGGCGCGGGCGGCTCACCCAGCGCCGCGCTGACCGCGTTCGAGCGGATCCAGCGGTTGCGATACCAGAGCGCGCGTCCACTCTGCAGCCGCACGCCGTGCACCATGCCGTCGCCCGTGAACCAGTGGTACGCGGCCGGGTTGGGCGGTGTCACCGGGTTCGGCCCGATGCGCAGGTAGCGCCCGTCGAGTTCAGGCGGGATCGTTCCCCTGACCTCGAGCGCGTCCAGCGTTACTTCGTGATCCATCGGCGCATGCAGCCCGGTCAGGAACGGGTGCGGCTTGTCGGGCGCGGAAAGGCGCTCGCGGTTGTACGCGGCAACTTTCATCACGCCCTTCGTTACGGTGCTGCGTATGAGTTTTTCTACCGTACCCGCCATGATTGTTTCTCCCTGACTGGAAAAACTTAGCCGCCCGTTGCCTCGGGGCCGATCTTCACCAGCAGCTTGCCGGTGTTGCCGCCGCTGAACAGCAGCCCCAGCGCCTTGAACGCGCGCTCCAGGCCCTCCACGACGGTGACGCGATCCTTCACCTTTCCCGCAGCCACCCAGGGACCCATCTCAGCGGCGAACTCAGCCAGTAGCGGCAGGAAGTCGAGGATGATGAAACCCTGCACCCTGAGCCGCTTCATCAGGATCAGCGGGAAATTGTACGGTCCCGGCACGCGGTCGCTTGCGTTGTACTGCGAGATCAGGCCGCACAGCGCGATGCGCCCGTTGCGGTTCATGTTCGCGATCACCGCATCCATGATCTCGCCACCGACGTTCTCGAAATCCACGTCGATTCCGTCCGGGCAGTGCTTCTTCAGGGCCGCCGCGACGTTCTCCCTGCGGTAGTCGATGCATGCGTCGAAACCCAGTTCGTCGACGACGTACCTGCACTTGTCGGGGGCACCTGCGATGCCGACGACGCGGCACCCCTTCAGCTTGCCGATCTGGCCCACGATCTGGCCCACGGCGCCCGCAGCCGCGGAGACCACGACGGTTTCGCCGGCCTTCGCCTGCCCGACCTTCAGCAGGCCGAAATACGCGGTTGCACCGGTCGAGCCGAGCGCGCTGAGGAACGTCGTCATCGGCACGCCAGGAATCGCAGGGAGCTTCTTCGCCGCAAACGGCCCGTCGCCGTGAGCGACGGTGTAGTCCTGCCAGCCGCCGAGGCCGGGACGCACGCGTTCCCCGATGGCGAAATCCGGATGGTTGGATGCCTCGACCACGCCCAGGGTCCCGCCACGCATGACCTCGCCGATCCCGACCGGCGGCATGTACTGCTCCTGGTCCGACATCCAGATGCGGTTGGTCGGGTCGAGCGACAGGTACACGTTGCGCACGAGGATCTCGCCCTTCCCCGCAACGGGCATGGGGGATGAGACAAGTTCAAGATCACCTTCGCTGATGTCGCCCACAGGGCGGCGACGCAGGCGCCACTGGCGGTTCTGTTGCATGAAGTGCTCCGAATACGGGGTCAAAAAACCGGGGTCAAAAAATATATGCGGGCGCCGCTGCCTAGGCCAGCTGTCTCGGCCGGTAGATCGCGATGTGACGCACCTGCGCGACCGGACGCGCGCCCTCGCTCGACACCAGCACATCGAGTTCCACGAACAGGTGGCCCTTGCGCTCGTCGTTCGCGACCACGCGCGCGTCCGCACGCAAGATTTCGCCGACCCGCGCGACGCCGAGGTTCTGCACCACGCTGCCGACATGGATCCACGGGCCGAGCCGCACGCCCTGCAGCAGCGCCTGGTTGCACATGCGCAGCACCAGGCCCGGATGGACCAGCTGCTCGCTCGCGTACAAGGGATCGGTTTCGCGCACATCGCGCAGGTAGTCTGCAGCCACGCCCGCACTGACTTCGAATTCGCGCGCGTGCAGGCTGCGCCCCACCGGCAGCGTGTCCGGACTCGCCGGCGGACGCTCGTCCATCGCGGGCGGAACGCCGCGCAAGAACGTACCAGGTGGCGTTCCGGGTGGCGGCGCAACCGCGTCACCCTCGGGCAAGCTTGCCGACCCGTTGGCGCAGCATTTGTCCCGCGAATGCAGTTCGAGAGTCATCGCATTGCCGTCTTCACGCGCGATGGCTTCTGCGACTTCGCCATCGTAGACGGGCAGCGTGAAGCGGCACTCCGCCTTTCCGCGCTCGAGAAACGCGCGGCCCCAGCGCGCCACGGGCAGGTGCATCATGTACGCATACATCTCCACGCCCGGCACCAGTCCACCGGAAAATCCCAGCTTGCGTGCGACGCTGTCGTCGTGGATCTTGTTCTCGGAGGCATGCGAGATGTTGTACGCCTGCACGCGATAGGGATTCATCGGCCTTGCTCCTTTGCGCGCGGCTACTTGAGGTGCGTGGCGAGAAAATCCATCGTCCGCCCCCAGGCCAACTCTGCCGCGACCGGGTCGTACTTGAGGATGGGCAGGTTCTTCGAGTCCGCGGTCTCGTTGGCGAACGCGTGTTTCGCGTCGTAGCGGTGGAACACGTAGGACTTCCCGGCGGCGGTCAGCATCTTCTCGAGCTCGTCGACCTTGGCGATCGGAAACGCCGCGTCCTGCGTGGCCCAATGGCCCATCAGCGGCGCCTTGATCTTCGTCGCATCAACATACGCAAGCGGCGGGTAGCCGTACCAGATCACGCCCGCGTCGGCTTCCGGGACATTCACGGCGCTCAGCAGCGTCAGCGCCCCGCCCATGCAGAAACCGGTCACGCCGACCTTCGCGCTGCCGGAACCCTTCAGGTACTGCACCGCGCCGCGCACGTCCTGGCCGGCGGCATCGCCGAAATCGAGGCTGTTCATGAGGTGCTCGGCCTCGTTGGCCTGCAGCGCGACCTTGCCGCGGTACAGATCGGGCACCAGCGCGCGGTAGCCCGCCTTGGCCATCCTGTCCGCAACGCCGCGGATCTGGTCGTTGAGGCCCCACCATTCCTGGATCACCACCATGCCCGGTGCCGCCGCGCCCTGCGCAGGCTCGGCGAGATAGCCGGCGACGTCCTTGCCGTCGGGCCGCTTGAAGTTGATTGCCATTCCCGCAGTTGTTCCCATTGTGTCCTCCTCGGTTAATCCCTAATGTTCGTCAATCTACACCCTGACTCGCCGGCCCGGCTGTCCCGGTTGACCCGGTTGACATAGCAGCGCGCACCGGGCGCCGCGCAATCCAGACCAGCACCGCAAGGCACAGGAACAGTACTCCGGAAATCCAGAAGAGATCCGCAATGCCCATCATCTTCGCCTGGGTATCTACGCCACGCTCGAGCAGGGCGAGCGCCTGTTCGGCGCTGAACCCGAGCGAGCGCAGGGTGTCCATGGCGGCGCCGCTCGCCGGACCCTGTGCCGTGACATGCTCGACCAGATGCGCGCGGTGCAGCGCCGAGCGCTCGTCCCACAGGGTGATCGACATCGATGCGCCGAAGGCGCCCGCCGTGTAGCGCACGAAGTTCGACAGCCCCGCTGCTGAAGGTATGCGCTCAGGCTCGATGCCGGAGAGCAAAAGCGCGGTGAGCGGCATGAAAAACATCACCGCGGCCGTGCCCTGGATGATCGTCGGCAGAACGATCGTCCACAGATCGGCCTCGATGTCGAAGCCGGCGCGCGCGAACGACACGCCGGCGTAGATCAGGAAGGCCACGGTCACCGTCGGGCGCGGGTCCCGCACGTGCACGCTGCGTCCGAGTATCGGCGCAATCAGGATCGACAGCAGACCGACCGGCGCCATGGCAATCCCCGCCCAGATCGGGGTATAGCCCATCACCGTCTGCAACCAGAGCGGCATCGCCACCATGGAGCCGAAGAAGAGCGCATAACCCATCGACTGCGCCACGGTCCCGGTCCAGAAATTGCGCAGCGCGAACAGCGACAGGTCGACGACCGGGTGCGGATTGTCAATCAGCTCCCATGCAAGGAATACCGCGAAGCTCGCTGCGGCAACGCAAGCGAGCGCGACGATCTCGCCGGAAGCGAACCAGTCGAGTTCCTTGCCCTTGTCGAGCATGATCTGCAGCGCGCCGACCCAGAGCGCGAGGAGCACGATTCCCACGATGTCCACCGGCACCTTGCGTGTGGGCGATTCGCGCTCCCGGTAGATCGTCCAGGTGAGCACGGCAACCATGATCCCGACCGGAACATTGAGATAGAAGATCCAGGGCCAGGTGGCGTATTCGGAGATCGCGCCTCCCAGTAACGGGCCGATTACCGGAGCGACCAGCGCCGTCATCGACCAGAGCGCGAGCGCAAAGCCCGCCCGTTCGCGCGGAAAGGTCGACATCAGCAGGGACTGCGACAACGGCACCATCGGGCCGGCGACGAGGCCCTGGATCACGCGAAAGGCCACCATGGCCTCAAGGCTGTTGGCCATGCCGCACAGAAGCGAGGTCAGCGTGAACAGCACCACCGAGGCGAGAAACAGCCGCACCTGGCCAAAGCGCGTGGTCAGCCAGCCCGTGAGCGGCAGCGAGATGGCGATCGCAACGGAATACGAAGTGATGATCCACGTGCCCTGGGTGGGGCTCACGCCAAGATCCCCGGAGATCGTCGGGATCGACACGTTGGTGACCGAGGTATCGAGGATCGTCATGAAGGTGCCGGCCGCCAGGGCGATCGCGCCGATCATGCGCTCCACGCCCTGCAGCGGGCGCTGCGCGGGCGAATGCGTCGCCTGCTGCGCGGGCGCTTCTGTCGGTGCGCTACTCATGGTTGGGGCGGTGGGTGGTAACAGCGCCGCGAATTGGCCAGATCCAGAGTGTCGCACGCAAGCGCCGCTTGCGGAATTTCAGGACGCGAAACGGCAAATCGTTCAAACTAGAGG
>JBBQVP010000051.1:0-24130 GCA_038211455.1 Burkholderiales bacterium | reverse complement strand
GTTGATCCTGTCGGGGTCACCGATCATCGGAAGCTTTGACTTTCGCTCGCGCGTCGATTTCGTCCGCGTGCCCGGCGTGGTCAAACTGCGCAACGGCGAGTACACGGCGCTCAACCTGCATATCGACGTTGAGCAGATGCTCAAGATGCGCGCCTCGATCATCCGGCATACGGCTGAAATGTTCGATCCGGACATCTTCATCGTCGACAAGGAACCGCTCGGGCTCAGAGGCGAAGTACTCGAGACGCTGGAAATGCTCAAGCAGCGCGGCACGCGGCTTGTGCTTGGCCTGCGGGACGTGATGGACGAGCCCAAGCTGCTGGTGCCGGAGTGGCGGCGCAAGAACGTCCTGCCGGCATTGCGCGATCTGTACGACGAAATCTGGATCTACGGCCTGCCGCAGATCTGCGACCCGCTTGAAGGGATTGCGTTGCCGACGCGTGTTCGGCAGAAGATTACCTACACCGGCTATCTGCCCCGCGAGGTATCGAAACGTGGCGCGCCACCGCGACTCCCGGAAATCACCAAGCGGCCGTACATACTTGTGACCACTGGCGGGGGTGGCGACGGAGAGAGCCTCATAGATTGGGTGCTGCGCGCCTACGAGCACGATGCCTTGCTGCCGTATCCGGCGCTGCTGGTGCTCGGGCCGTTCATGCAGCCGGAGCGGCAGGCGGAGTTCATGGACCGGGCGTCGCGCCTGAAGCGGGTCGACGCCATCACTTTCCACAATCATCTTGAAACCCTGGTAGCGGGCGCTGCAGGCGTGGTCGCAATGGGCGGTTACAACACGTTCTGCGAAGTGTTGTCTCTGGACAAGCGTGCTCTGATCGTGCCGCGCACGACGCCTCGCCTCGAACAGTTCATCCGTGCGTCAAGCGCCGCGCGGCTCGGCCTCGTGAACATGCTGAACGACGACGGAAACTATGACCCGGCGGTCATGGCAGCCGCGCTGCGCGCGCTGCCGCGGCAGAATCGGCCATCCGATGTGGTGGTGCCGGGTCTTCTCGAAGGCCTGACGAACGTCGCGCGGCGGGTGGCGCCGTGGATGGAGACTGCGGAAGACCTGTCTCCGATGCAGGTCGTCACGCGTATCGGCTGAGTTGGTGGTTTCCTCTGCGAGTCGCAGGGTGGCCTTTGTTCTCAAAGGCTACCCGAGGCTGTCCGAAACATTCATCGCGCAAGAAATTGCCGCGCTTGAGAAGCGCGGGCTCGAGATCCTGATTGTTTCCTTGCGCCATCCGACAGACCAGCGTGTTCATCCGGTGCATTCGGAAATCCGGGCACGCGTCGAGTACCTGCCTGAGTATCTTCACGATGAGCCCATGCGCGTGCTTCGCGCATGGAAGCAGGTGCGACGCTGGGATACGTACCGCGAGGTGTTGCGCCAATGGTTGCGGGACTTGCGGCGCGACCCGAGCGCCAGTCGTGCGAGGCGATTCGGACAGGCACTGGTCCTCGCGTGCGAACTCCCAGCGGATATTGCCCACCTCCATGCCCACTTTCTGCATACGCCCGCATCGGTTGTACGGTATGCAGCGGCCTTGCGTGGCATCAGATGGACCGGATCGGCGCATGCGAAGGACATCTGGACCACGCCGGAATGGGAGTTGCGCGAGAAACTCGCGTCATGCGAATGGCTCGTAACCTGCACGGCAGCGAACAAGAAATTTCTGGCCGCACTTGCACCGGAAGGGCGGGTGGAGCTGGTGTACCACGGTCTCGACCCGGCCCGATTTGCCGGGCCCGGAATAGTCCGACCGGCGCGCAGCGGAGACACGCCAGACGATCCAATAGTGATTCTGTCCGTCGGCCGCCTGGTGGAAAAAAAGGGGACTGACGTGTTGCTGGACGCGCTTGCGCTTCTGCCCGCCGCGATCCACTGGCGGCTGGTTCACGTCGGAGGTGGGCCGCTGGACGGGATGCTCAGGCGGCGTGCGAACAGCCTCGGACTGTCCGACCGGGTAGCGTGGCGCGGTGCGATGACACAGACCGAGCTGATGGACGAGTATCGGTCTGCAGACATTTTTTCGCTGGCGAGCCGGATTGCGCAGGACGGTGATCGAGATGGCCTGCCCAACGTGCTGATGGAGGCGCAGAGTCAGGGACTGCCATGTGTCGCGACCGCCGTATCGGCGATTCCTGAACTGATCGAGCACGGGGTAACGGGGCTGCTGGTCGCGCCAGAGTCACCTCATGCGCTCGCGGAAGCGCTCGGGGTACTGATCAGGGATCCTGCGCACCGGCGTTCAATGGGGGAAGCGGGGCGCGCGCGCGTCGCGGGAAAGTTTGGCATGGATGCCAACATTGCACTTCTTGCGGAAAAGTTCGGTCTGGTGAAATGCAATTCGCCGGTGGCGCCGGGGCAGGATCTCCGGCCCGCGATTTAGGATTCGCTCCATGCGCATTGCCTTCTACGCGCCCCTCAAGTCGCCAGAACACGAAGTCCCTTCAGGCGATCGGCGCGTCGCCCGTTTGTTGATCGAGGCACTTGAGCGTGCTGGACACCACGTGGATCTGGCGTCCAGTTTTCGCAGCCTCGACATTGCGGGCGATAGCAGCCGACAAGCGGCGCTCCGCAGTGAAGGCATGGCCGAGGCTGAGAACCTGGTGGGACGCTGGCGCAACAACAATCAGGCGATACCGCGGCCCGACCTCTGGTTTACTTACCACGTCTATTACAAGGCGCCGGACTGGCTCGGACCGCGCGTGAGTGCCGCCCTCGGGATCCCGTATGTGGTGGCCGAAGCGTCCCATGCGCCGAAACGGGCGAACGGGCATTGGGCGATCGGGCACGATGCTGCCGTGGAAGCGATTCGTGCGGCGGCGCTGATTCTGTGCCCTACCCGGGACGACGTGGCGTGCCTTGAACGCATTGTTGCGACTGCTGGAAAGATCCGGCTGCTGCCTCCATTTCTTGACCCTCAGCCGTATCTCGACGCGACAGGTGAACGTGCACGGCTCCGCGCCAATTTGTCGCAGAGATTGGGGCTGGATGAGTCACTTCCCTGGATCGTGGTTGCTGCGATGATGCGGGAGGGCGACAAACTGTCCTCGTACCGGATCCTCGCCAGGGTACTTGAGCGGCTGAAGGATTTACCCTGGCACTTTCTTGTGGCTGGCGATGGCGCGGCGCGCAAGGAGGTTGAATCCGCGTTTGCGGAGGCAGTGCCGGGACGTGCCCGATTTCTGGGGGAGTGCCATGCCCAGCAGTTGGCCGAACTCTACGCAGCCTGCGACCTGAGCGTTTGGCCCGCGATCAACGAGGCCTACGGAATGGCGATGCTTGAAGCCCAGGCAGCAGGCATTCCGGTTGTTTCTCGTGCGGCGCGTGGCGTGCCGGACGTGGTTTGCCACGGGTCCACGGGTCTGCTTGCCCCGCCGGATGATGAACAGGCGCTGTCCGATCTCACGCGAACTCTTCTCATCGACGGGGAACGCAGGGCGCAAATGGGGCGGAACGCAGCGACATTCGTTTCGACCGAGCGCAGCATTGATGCTGCAGCGAACCGACTTGACGCCGCGCTGACCGAAATCGTTCGAGAGGCCAGGAGTCGGCAGCGGCCGGGCTTGCGAGGATGACGCTTCTGGCCCTGCTGAGGCATGCCGAGACCGACTGGAGCGCTCGAGGGCGGATCCAGGGTCGGACGGACGTGCCGCTCAGCCATGCGGGACGGCTGGCGTTGCGTGGACGCGCGCTACCGTTGGAGTTCGAGGGGATGCAGGTTGAAACGAGCCCCCTCAGGCGCTGCGTGGAAACCGCCGCAGCGCTAGGGTTGTCGCCGCGATTGCGGGAGCCCCGGCTGGCGGAGATGCGATGGGGCTCCTGGGAGGGCCGGACCCTTGCTCAACTGCGCGCCGAGCTGGGTGAAGCGATGTCGGAGAACGAGGCGCGCGGTTTGGACTTTTCCACGCCAGGGGGTGAAAGTCCGCGCGATGTGCTTGCACGAGTACGCGATTGGCTGGCCGACGTGGCTGCCAGCGGGATACCGACCCTCGGGATCACGCATCGCGGCGTAATACGCGTCGTGCTTGCGGCTGCGATGGATTGGGATATGCGAGGGCGTCCGCCGGTCAAGCTGGACTGGGGCGCTTTGCATGTTTTCACGCTTGACCAGGCGGGCAAGCCCTGCGTTTTTCGTCTGAACGCGCCACTCGCGGGGGAACGCCCGGAGACGTGCCCGGGGCCGGACAAGTGATCAAAAAGCGCGTCTTCGTATACGTACAGCATCTGCTGGGAATCGGCCATCTGAAGCGCGCGGCAGCGATTGCGCGGGCGATGGCTGCTACTGGCATGGAAGTCACGCTCGCGAGTGGGGGAATGCCGTTGCCCGGTCTCGCACTGGATGGCGTGGAGCTCGTCCAACTCCCTCCCGCCGTCGCTGCCGACGCTGGCTTCAAGGAGCTTCTCGATGGCCAAGGTGACCCGGTCGACGAGTCCTGGAAACAGGGCCGGCGCGAAGCATTGCTGGGCGCATGGAAAAACGCCGATCCCCATGCGCTCATCCTCGAGCTGTTTCCGTTCGGGCGCCGCCAGATGCGCTTCGAACTCGGGCCGCTGCTTGATGCGGCGACCTCCGGAACCCGCAGGCCCGCGATCATCTCTTCGGTGCGGGATATTCTTGGTGGCGGGCAGAAAAATCCCGCTCGCCAGACAGATATGCTTGCGCTGTTCGACCGTTACTTTGATCGCCTGCTGGTGCACAGTGATCCGAATGTGATTCCGTTTGAAAAGACATTTCTGCATACAGAAAGGCTCAAGGACGGGGACAGGCTTCATTACACGGGATACGTCGTCGACAGTGCCCGGGCGCAACGTTCCGCTGCCGCTTGTGGAGCGGCTGGCGAAGGGGAGGTGGTCGTTTCTGCGGGCGGCGGCGCGGTCGGATATCGGCTGCTCGATTGTGCGATTCGTGCACGATTACAGAGTGCGCAGGGGGCCCGGACCTGGCGGATACTCGTCGGTATAAACGCTGAACGGGCTGAATTCGATCGTCTTTCGAATCTTGCCAAAAGTGTCGGAGCAGGTCGCGTGATCGTTGAACATGCGCGCACGGACTTTACGGAGCTGCTCAGGAATTGTGCGGTATCCGTGAGCCAGGGAGGGTACAACACGGTGATGGAAGTACTTCAGTCTCAAGCCAAAGCGGTGGTCGTTCCGTTTGCGGGCGGTGCCGAAACTGAACAGACCCTGAGGGCAAGCATTCTTGCCGAGCGCGGAATGATCGACATGCTCGACGATGCGGCGCTGGATCCGGCGTCTCTTTCAGCTGCGATTGACCGCGCCGCCGGGCGTCCCCGCCAGTCAACTGTACTGGTAGACCTCGGTGGAGCTGAGAAATCTGCCCGGCTGGTTTCCGAATGGACTTCGGGGCTGCGATGGTAGACACGGCCTGGCGGTCTTTCACTGAGGAGATCTGGCGCTGGCGCGACATGGGCAGGCGCGTCGAATTCTGGTGGCGCGACGACGATGCGGAACGAATGACACCGGCCCTGTCCCGGTTGTTCGATTTGGTCGCACAGGTGAAAGTGCCGCTGGCTCTGGCAGTTGTGCCCGGAGGATGCGAGAAAGGGCTGCTCGATTCTGCTGATCCCTCTGTGGCCGTCATCCAGCACGGAGTCGACCATCTGAATCGCGCCGAAAGCGGTGGCAAGAAAACGGAATTTCCTGCGGACGAACCGATCGACGCTGCGTTGCAGCGATTGGCGATGGGGCGGGCAGGCCTTGAAGCCGTCGCGGGGTTTCGTGCGCTGCCAGTGCTTGCGCCACCCTGGAATCGCTTTACGGCTGGGCTGATCCCCCATCTTTCCCGTGCAGGGTATTCTGGAATCAGCACTTACGGCGTACGGGCGACGGCAGATGCGGCTCCCGGTTTACGCCAGGTGAATACACATGTGGATCTGATCGATTGGAAGGGAGGGCGCCACTTTGCCGGAGAGGAGGCGGTACTGCGGCAGGCCGCCAGGCACCTCGAGATGCGGCGGACGGGTCAGGCAGACTCTGCAGAGCCGACAGGCTGGCTTACGCACCACGCGGTTCATGACGAAGCGGCCTGGCAATTCCTGGCGCGCCTGTTCGAGCTGACAGGCAACGCTGAAGGCGTGACCTGGCTGCGACCGGCGGATGTTTTCGGAGATGGCGCCAGACAGTGACGGGCTCGGTGAGATCGCGATTGCGGGTTGGTGCGGGTGCGGTGTGTCCCTGCTGGATTCGGACAGCAGGAGCAATCTGGCAGCGGATTCTCGTATACTCCGCGTGGACGGTCGTCCTTCGCATCGAAGGAATCCTGGAAGAGAAATCGAGGATGAGCAGCGGGAGATCCGCAGTTGGCGGACTTCAGCGGGGCGGCTTGTGTTCGTGCAGGGCCATATGACGACGCCAAATGCCTAATGTTCTTCAGGTCAAGGATCTCAGGGTCTATCTGAGCGTAGACGCCGGTACGGTGAAGGCGGCGGACGGCGTGTCGTTCCGGATTCCGGAAGGCCGAACTGTTGCCCTGGTAGGTGAATCGGGCTCGGGGAAGTCGATCATTGCCCAGACGATCATGGGGATTCTCCCCAAAATCGCACGCATCGAAAGTGGTGAGATCCTGTTCGCCGATCCGAACCGTCCCGGTGTGGTCGTGGACATTGCCAGATTGAATCGAAACGACCGTGAAATGCGTGCGCTCAGGGGTGGAAGGATATCGATCATCTTTCAGGAGCCGATGACCGCCTTGTCGCCTTTGCATACGATCGGTAATCAGATCGAGGAAGCGCTGGCGCTTCATCGTACGCTCGGCCCGGCCGAGCGCAGAGACGCCGTCGTGGAGATGCTGCGACTGGTCGGCTTTCCCAACCCGGCGCGGGCCGTTCAAACCTATCCGTTTGAACTCTCTGGCGGATTGCGTCAGCGCGCAATGATTGCCATGGCGCTGGTATGCCATCCGGCGCTCTTGATCGCCGACGAGCCGACTACTGCGCTGGATGTAACCATTCAGGCGCAGATACTTCAGCTCATGATGAAGTTGCAGGGCGAGCTTCAAATGGCGGTGATGATCATTACGCATGATCTTGGCGTGGTCGCCAATATGGCGGACGAGGTCGTCGTTCTCTACCAGGGGAAAGTTGTTGAATCGGGTACGGTCGACGCGATTTTTCGTGATCCCAGGCACCCGTACCTCAAAGCGCTGATGCGCGCCGTACCTCGCTTCAATATGGCGCCTGGCGAACGTCTCACGCCGTTGCGCGAGATCCAGGTGTCGAGTAACCATTTGATGTCGGCCAAGCCGCGTCCGCCGGCGCAATCCTCGGACGAACCCTTGCTCGTGGTGCGCAACCTGACGAAAGGGTTCGGCACACGAAAGTCGGCGTTTCCCGGCGCAAAGCCCGCAGCCCGTGTGTTGGCGGTAGACGACATCAGCTTTACGGTTCGTGCCGGTGAGTGTCTCGGATTGGTTGGTGAATCGGGTTGCGGAAAGACGACGACTTCCAAAATGATCATGCGATCGATTTCACCGGACAGCGGGGAGATCATCTTTAATGATGGAGGCGTTTCGCAGAATGTGCTTTCGCTGTCCGGACCCGAGTTGTTCGCGTACCGGCGAAAGGTCCAGTTTGTGTTTCAGGATCCCGTAGGGTCGCTCAATCCGCGCATGACCGCGTACGAGATCCTGAGTGAGCCCCTCATCATTCATGGAATTGGCGACGCGGAAGAGCGCTTCGCGCGCGTCAAGGAACTGACGAACCTGGTCGGTCTCGATGTGCGGCACCTGCGACGCTACCCGCACAGTTTTTCTGGGGGACAGCGCCAGCGACTCGGCATTGCGCGCGCACTGGCGCTAAGTCCTGCGTTGCTGATTTGCGACGAACCTGTTTCGGCACTCGATGTTTCGGTACAGGCGCAGGTGCTGAATCTGCTCCGTGATCTGCGCGAGGCACTGAACCTGACCTACATTTTCGTCTCGCACAATCTGGCAGTGGTCCATTACGTTGCGGACAGGATCGCAGTGATGTGTGCCGGCCGCCTTGTCGAAATTGCGCCATATGCCAGGTTGTTCAGCAATCCTGTGCATCCATATACCAAGGCGCTGCTCGCGGCCGTGCCCGTTCCTGATCTGGAGCGCAGGCTGGATTTCAAGGCGTTGATGGAAGGGAAAGCGTCGGATCCGAAGGCGTGGCCGTCGCCATTCAGGGTAGATGACGCCGAAAAGCTGAAGATGATCGACCTTGGCGACGAGCATTTTGTCCGCGCCCACATCAGTGCTGATGTTTCGGAGTTGGTCGGGTGATCTCGGGACTTGTGTCGCAACTTTTCAAGGCGACGCGCGCGCTGGCGGTGACTCTGGTGGCGTATTTCCTGGCGGGAGCGCTTCCGCCAAATCCGGCAGTCGCGGCTGCAATGGTTGAAACGCCGATGCTTGAGTCTGAGGTCGAAGCCGGGAAATTGCCACCCGTGGCGCTTCGGCTCCCGCGATCGCCTCGGGTGATCAAGCTGGAGGGACCGGGAGTCATGCCTGGCAAGCATGGCGGGACGATGCATATGTTGATCGGCCGGGCACGTGACGTACGCATGCTGGCCGTGTATGGATACTCCAGACTGGTTGGCTACAACCGGAAATTTGAAATAGTCCCCGACATCCTCGAGAGCATGACCGTCGTGGACGAACGCATATTCACGCTAAAGCTGCGCAAGGGGCACAAGTGGTCGGATGGCCGCCCATTTACTACCGAAGACTTTCGCTACTTCTGGGAGGATGTGGCGAACAATACGGAACTTAGCCCCGCGGGGCCCCCGAGCGACATGCTGGTCGAAGGCGAGGCTCCGAAGTTCGAGGTTCTCGACGACGTGACTGTGCGTTACACATGGTCACACCCCAATCCCGAATTCCTGCCGAGGCTTGCGGGCGCGTCTCCGCTCTACATCTATCGACCTTCCGCATACCTGAAGAAGTTTCACAATAAGTATTCACCCAAGGTTGTCGAAGCAGGCGGCAAGAAACGCGGTTGGGCCTCAATCCACAATCGGAAGGACAATATGTACCGGTTTGACAATCCCGATCTGCCCACACTGGAGCCCTGGATCAACACGACGAGCCCGCCGGCAGACCGGTTTGTCGCGATCCGGAATCCCTATTTTCATCGGGTGGACGAAGCTGGTCGGCAGCTTCCGTATGCGGACCGGATAGAGATGGCGATTGCGGACAGCAAGCTGATTCCCGCGAAGGCAGGCTCTGGCGAGGCTGACTTGCAGGCGCGCGACCTGCAGTTCAGCAATTACACGTTCCTGAAGAAGAGCGAGAAGCGGAACAATTACCGCACCCTGCTATGGCGTTCCGCGATAGGCGCGCAATTTGCGCTATTCCCGAACCTCAATGTCAACGACCCGATCTGGCGCAGGCTGCTGCGGGATGCCCGCTTTCGCCATGCCTTGTCCATGGCGATCGATCGCTCGCTTGTCAACCAGGTCATCTATTTTGGATTGGCAACGGAAGGGAACAACACCGTTCTCCCGGACAGTCCGCTGTATGAAAAGCGCTATCAGGATCAGTGGGCAAAATATGACCGCAAGGCGGCCAACAAGCTGCTTGATGAACTCGGCCTGAAACGGGGTGAGGGCGGGGTCAGGCGGTTGCCGGATGGTCGCCCGCTGGAAATCATCGTGGAGACTGCCGGAGAAAGCACCGAGCAGACCGACGTGTTGGCGCTGATACGTGAAACATGGCAGGAAGTGGGCATCAAGTTGTTTGCCAAACCGATTCAGCGAGAAGCATTGCGGAACCGGATTTTTTCCGGGCAAACGCTGATGTCCGTATGGACGGGCCTGGAAAACGGGATTCCCACCGCCGATATGAGTCCGGATGCCCTGGCGCCCACCAGCCAGCAGCAGTTGCAGTGGCCCAAGTTCGGTCAGTATTTTGAGACCAGCGGAAAAACCGGCGAGCGACCCGACATGCCCAGAGTGGTCGAACTCGCGAAGCTGCGCACCGACTGGCGCGCTGCGGTAACGCAAGTAGAGCGGGCCGCCATCTGGCATCGCATGCTCGACATTCACGCAAGCGAACAGTTTACGATCGGGGTGATTTCGGGTGTGCCGCAACCGGTTATCGTGCGCGAAACCCTGAGGAACGTACCGGACAAGGCGATTTACAACTGGGATCCGGGCGCGTTCTTCGGAATCTACAGCCCGGACACGTTCTGGTTCCGATGAAAAATCCCGCCGCTACCAGTTCTATGAATCAAGGCTGACCCTTTCTCGCCATGTTGAAATACACGCTGCAGAGAATTCTGATCCTGATCCCGACGCTGATCGTCATTAGCCTGGTGACCTTTGCGATCATCAAGCTGCCTCCGGGCGATTTTCTTTCCAACCGGATCGACGAGTTGAAGAGTCAGGGCGATACCGCGGCACTTGAAAAGGTCGTCTTTTTGCGCAGGCAGTATGGCCTCGACAAGCCGTTCATGGAGCAGTACGGGGTCTGGGTAGGTGTGTGGCCGAGCGACGAGGGATTTTCGGGGCTGCTGCAGGGTGACTGGGGCTGGTCTTTTGAGTATGACCTTCCGGTTAAGGATGTGGTGGGGGATCGGCTGCTGCTGTCGTTCATCCTTAACTTCTCGATCATCCTGTTCACGTGGATCGTCGCCTTTCCGATTGGCGCGTACGCGGCCACTCACCAGTACAGTTGGAGTGACTATGGGCTGACCCTGATGGGGTACGTCGGGCTTGCCACCCCGAACTTTCTACTCGCGCTGGTTCTGATGTACTTCGCGAACGTCGAGTTCGGGCTGGCTGTTGGGGGAATCATGGATCCTGAATATCTTGGGCAGCCATGGTCCTGGGCAAAGATGCTTTCGGTTCTGCAGCATCTCTGGATTCCGGTAATTGTGATCGGTACGTCGGGCACCGCAGGCATGGTCCGCCGCTTGCGTGCGAACCTCCTGGACGAGTTACAAAAGCAGTATGTGGTCACCGCGCGTGCGAAGGGCATGCCGCATTTCCGACTGCTGATGAAGTATCCAATGCGCATGGCGCTGAATCCATTCATTGCGGATATTGGTAGTCTGCTCCCGAGCGTGATTTCAGGTTCTGCGATCGTCGCCGTCGTACTTTCCCTGCAAACGTCAGGGCCGATGTTGTTAGATGCCCTGAGCAGCCAGGATCAGTACCTGGCGGGCTCGTTTCTCATGTTTCTCGCGTTGCTTGCTGTGATCGGCACGTTTATCTCCGACCTGCTCTTAGCCGTGCTTGATCCGCGGATTCGGCTTACCGGAGGGGTGGCGAAATGAGTCCGCCGGCGATTCAGGGGAGTGAACCGCTAGAGCATTTTGTTTCGACGGAGCCGTTCGAGCCGCACAGCGCGGAGGCACTGACCCCGGAGCAGGAACAGTTTTACAGTGCTTCGCAATGGCAGATCATGTGGTGGAAGTTCAGGCGTCACAAGATTGCGCTCATCTCCGCCGTGATTCTGCTGGCGGTTTACGCTTCAACTCTGGTGAGCGAGATCATAGCGCCATACAACCTGCACACCCGGGACACGCACAACATATACGCGCCTCCGCAGAGCGTGCATCTGTTCCATGACGGGAAGTTCGTCGGCCCGTTCGTCTATGGCTACAAAATGCGGCTCGATTTGGAGTCACTAAAGAGGGAATACACGCCTGATCCGGACAGCGTGCAGCCGTTGCGCTTTCTCTGCCGTGGCGACGAATACCAATTTTGGGGTCTCTTCGAGGCGGATTTTCATCTGGTTTGTCCGGCGAAGGATGGAACGTTCTTTCTCTTTGGAACTGATCGACTCGGTCGCGACTTGTTTTCGCGAATTGTTTTCGGAACCCGCATCTCGCTGACGGTCGGGTTGCTGGGAATTCTGGTCAGTTTTCTTATCGGGATCACACTGGGTGGGATCTCGGGATATTTTGGCGGGTGGGTCGACAACGTAATTCAGCGGTTCATCGAAATGGTTCGGGCGTTCCCGGAGTTGCCGCTGTGGATGGCCCTGTCGGCCGCGCTTCCCGTGAACTGGAGCCCTATCCTGGTCTATTTCGGGATAACGATCATCCTTGGGTTGCTCGATTGGCCGGGGCTTGCACGCGCAGTTCGGTCAAAGTTGCTGGCTCTGCGGGAGGAAGACTTCGCAACCGCAGCAGTGCTCATGGGCGCAGGCCCAGGTCGGGTGATCCGGCGTCACCTGCTGCCCAGTTTTGCAAGCCACCTGATAGCGTCAGTGACGCTTTCGGTGCCAAGCATGATTCTTGGGGAAACTGCACTGTCGTTTCTGGGGCTGGGGTTGCGACCTCCAGTCACCAGCTGGGGTGTATTGCTCAACGAAGCGCAGAACATCAACGTTGTGGCCTTGTACCCGTGGCTGATGATTTCGGTAGTCCCGGTATTCATAGTCGTTCTCGCCTTTAATTTTCTGGGCGACGGCTTGCGTGATGCGGCAGACCCCTATAACTGAAGTCCTGGGATTGGATACAGGACCGGAAATTCAGTAGTTCGACTAGGTTGGTGAGGCGAGGGTGGCTTGCCGGCGGCGCAAGCCGCGTGGTCGGAGGTAAACTCCACGTTCCGGTTGAAGGGGGGGCGACAGGCATGGAACGAGGGCTGTTCGGGTTCATCTTGCGCTACAGCAAGCGGGAGCAACTTCTTATTGTTCCTCTTGTGGTCGCATCGATGCTGGTCTATTTCGCGTCCCTCGACTTGCCGAAGACCATCGTCAATGAACCGATCCAGGGGAAGCGGTTTCCCAATCCGGATTCCACTGTCACATTCCTGCGCATTGCTTTCAAGCTGCCCGAATTTCTGGGCGGTGAAATGGTGAGCGTCTTTCACGGCTTTCCAATGGAGCGTGCGTCATATCTGCTGGCGCTGAGTCTTACGTTTCTCGCTTTGATCATTGTCAGCGGCCTGTTGAAGCTGCAGATCAACACGATGAAAGGTTGGATGGGCGAGCGCATGCTGCGAAGGCTGCGCTACACACTTTTTGACCGGATACTACGTTTTCCGCTGCCGCATTTCCGCCGTGTCAAAGCCGCAGAAATGGCAACCATGATCAAGGACGAGATCGAGCCGCTGGGGGGATTCATTGGCGAAGCGCTGATCACCCCACTTTTCCTGGGCGGCCAGGCTCTGACGGCGCTCTGTTTCATACTCTTCCAGCATCTCTATCTTGGGTTGATTGCGTTTGGAATGGTGGTCATTCAGACGGCAATCATTCCCAGAATGAGGAGGCGGTTGCTGGTGCTCGGGAAGGAGCGCCAATTGACGGCCCGCCAGCTAGCCGGGCGGATTGCAGAATGCGTGGACGGGGCCGTCGAAATACATGCGCACGATACGTCCAACTACGAACGTGCCGATATTTCCGCGCGACTGGGAAAGATGTTTCTGATCAGGTTTGAGCTTTTTCAGCGCAAATTCATGATCAAGTTTGTGAACAACCTCCTGTCCCAGATGACGCCTTTCCTGTTCTACCTTGTTGGTGGATATCTGGCGATCGTCGGCAGGCTGGATATCGGGGCGCTAGTGGCGGTAATCGCGGCGTATAAGGATCTACCCGGTCCAATCAAGGAGCTTATTGACTGGGATCAGCAGCGGCAGGACGTCCAGATCAAGTACACGCAAGTCCTTGAGCAGTTTACGGCTGATGATCTGGCACAACCGGAGCAGCAACTGCTGATTGAGGCGCCGCAGTTGCCGCAAGAGGGGAGTGTGAAGGCCGCAAATCTTTCGCTGCTCGACGAATCCGGCACAAAAGTGATCGATAGCGTGTCCTTCGAGTTTCTACTTACAGACCATGTGGCAATCGTCGGGAATGCAGGTAGCGGCGGTGGAGAATTGGCGCAGCTGCTTGCGCGACTTGTTCCGCCCAACAACGGCACAATCGAAATGGGCGGCATCGACATCACGAGAGCCCCCGAAGCCGTGACGGGGCGCGCGATCTCCTATGTCGGATCCGCTTCGTACCTTTTTCCAGTGAGCGTTCGCGAAAATCTTCTGTACGGGCTCAAGCACCGACCAATTCGGGAGCAGGAGTACGAGGGAGAAACTCTGCGAAAACGGGAGACCATATCCAGGGAATCCGCAAGAGCGGGGAACACCACGTTGGACATACAAGCCGATTGGGTGGATTACAACGCTGCCGGCGTTGCGGGCCCCGAGGAGATGGAGGCGCGTATTCTCGAGGTTCTCAGAACCGTGGATCTTGAAGAGACGATTTTTGAGGTCGGGTTAAAAAGTTCAGTTAAGGCGGCGAGTTCACCCGGCTTGGCGGAGAACGTCCTGCGTGCGCGGGACACAATGCGCGAGAGATTGAACCGACCTGGAATTCAGGAACTTGTCGAGAGATTCGACCTTGGGCGCTTCAATCGCAACGCAACACTGGCAGAGAACCTGCTTTTTGGTACGCCCGTCGGAAAGACCTTCGACATTGATAATCTGGCCAAGAATGCGTATGTCCGCAAGGTGCTTGAGGAGAGCGGCCTTGCCGGCGATCTTCTGAAGGTAGGACACAAGCTTGCAGAAACCATGGTCGAGTTGTTCAGCGACCTTCCGCCCGGGCACGAATTGTTCGAACGGTTCAGCTTCATTCAGCACGATGATCTGCCGCATGTGAAGGACGTTCTTACACAGGTTGCAGACGTTGGATTGGACCGGATTGACGCAGCCGATCGGAACATGCTGCTGGCTCTGCCTTTCAAGCTGATTTCCGCCAGACACCGCCTCGGGCTTATTGACGAGGGACTGGAGGCACGCATACTCGAGGCGCGCCGTAAGTTTGCCGAGAACCTGCCCGCTGAGCTGCGCGGCGCGATCGAGTTCTTCGATCCGGCAAAGTACATTGGAGCGGCTTCGCTGCAAGACAATATTCTGTTTGGCAAGATCGCTACCGGCCAGGCCGAAGGTGGGGCGCGCATAGGGAAGCTGATGCGTGAAATGCTGGACGAACTTGGCCTGCGGCCGCTAGTAGTCAAGATTGGGCTGGACTATCAGGTCGGAACCGGGGGGGCGCGACTACCTGCTGCAGACCGGCAGAAGATTGCGATTGGACGGGCAATCCTGAAGTGTCCGGTGGTACTGGTTCTTGACGAAGCGACGGCCGTGCTTGATCCGTCCGCGCAGAACCGGCTTCTGGCAAGCGTGCTCGAGTTCCGGAAGCGTTCGGGAGTATTCTGGGTGCTGAATCGGATCGAGCAGGCCGAACGCTTTGGTCATGTAGTCGTGATGGAGCGGGGCCGCTTGGTGGAAAGGGGTAAGTTTGAACAGTTGAAATCCGCCGGCGGCGCCTTTCAGAAACTGCTTAGTGCCGGTTAAGCGCGGGTAGAGGAGATATTCGATGAGCCTGGAACAGGAAGTTGAACTGATTCGTCAGTTTCCGATTTTCAGCAAGATTCAGCCTGCCAAGCAAAAATTGCTCTGCTTCAGCAGCGAACGCCTCACGTTTGAAGCTGGCCAGATCATGTTCCGGGCAGGCGATGCCGGCGACGCTTGCTATATCGTGATCGAAGGAAGTATCGAGATTTCAGTAGAAACGCCGAAAGGTCCGCTGGTGGTGAACACGCTTGGCCGGAACGAGATCATCGGGGAGATTGCCATCTTCGGCGATGTGCCGCGGACGGCGACCGCTACGGCGATAACGCGCCTGGAGACTTTGCGGATCTCGAAAGAACTGTTCCACAGCGTTATCCGGGAAAATCCCGATGCCGCCCTGGAGTTGATACGCATTCTTGCTTCGCGCCTTGCAAATACAACCGCGCAGTTGTCCAAAACGCGTACCGGCGCCTGAAACGGGCCTAGCTTTCCAGGATCTCGAAGTCCTCGGTAATTTCGGCGGTTTTCCCGATCATGATCGATGCCGAGCAGTATTTCTCGCGCGACAGGCGGATGGCCTGAGCGACCAAGTTTGGTCTCAAGGCGCGGCCAGTCACGACAAAGTGCATGTGAATTCGGGTGAACACCTTGGGATCGGTGGCCGCGCGTTCGGACGAAAGTCTGACTTCGCATCCGGTCACGTCTTGGCCGCTTTTCTTGAGAATGACCATCACATCGTAGGCCGTGCATCCGCCGGTACCGAGCAGGACCATTTCCATTGGTCTGGGCGCCAGGTTGCGACCGCCGCCTTCCGGAGCGCCGTCCATTGCCACGACATGGTTGCTACCGGTCTCAGCCAGAAACGCCATGCCGCCAACCCACTTGACTACGCAGTCCATAGAAGTATCACCGTTCCAAACAGAGCATTATGCTTCGAGATTTTTTGCTCTCCCCAGAGCCCCGCGTGGAGACAGTATCGGGCAGTTGGGTAAGACCAAGCTATTATTGCTAACAAACAACACGTTACGAAAAGAAGATTGCCATCAGTTGGACTTATATGCGGATAGCTAACATTATATTGCAACGCAGCAATATTACTGGAATCATCGTGCCACGTTATTGATGCGTCGCTATTGTGCATCAGCAGATTGTCTCCTCCACCCTCCTCCTTTGGTGGATTAAGCGCAACTCCTCAGGAGTTGCGCTTTTTTTTGTCCATGACCGAACTTACAACTGCCCGCATCTCTTAAGTTTGACAGGCGCGCGCTATTAATCTTACAATCCACGGCTTTTCTAAACATTCATCGAGCTATGAAAACCTATACCGCGAAAGCGCAGGATATCAAGCACGACTGGTACGTGATCGACGCACAGAACCTTGTGCTCGGACGTCTGGCGTCGCAAATTGCGCTTCGTTTGCGCGGCAAGCACAAGCCGGAATACACGCCCCACGTGGACACGGGTGATTTTATCGTCGTACTCAATGCGTCAAAGCTGCGCGTGACTGGCAACAAGGCGCTAGACAAGAAGTACTTTCGCCACACGGGCTACCCTGGCGGCATTTATGAAACGAATTTCGCCAAGATGCAGGCGAAGTTTCCCGAACGCGTTCTTGAGAAGGCCGTGAAAGGCATGCTGCCTAAGGGGCCTCTCGGTTACGCGATGCTCAAGAAACTCAAGGTGTACCCGGCTGATTCGCATCCGCACACCGCTCAGCAGCCCAAGGCTTTGGAGGTCTGAATCACATGGTCGGTGACTACTATTACGGAACGGGTCGACGCAAGAGCGCCGTGGCGCGGGTCTTCATCAAACCCGGCAGAGGGAATATTGTCGTGAATGGCAAGCCGGTTGACGTGTTTTTTGCGCGTGAGACGGGCCGAATGGTCGTCCGTCAGCCGCTCGAATTGACGAAGAACCAAGCAGCCTTCGACATCATGGTGAATGTTTTCGGTGGCGGCGAATCGGGCCAGGCTGGTGCCGTACGCCACGGGATTACGCGCGCTTTGATCGAGTACGACGCCGCCCTCAAGCCGACGCTGTCAGCGGCCGGGCTAGTGACCCGGGACGCGCGGGAAGTCGAGCGCAAGAAGGTCGGTTTTCACAAGGCGCGTAGGCGCAAGCAGTTCTCCAAGCGCTAATCGAACCAACCGGGAATTCTGCAAAAGAGCCGCCTTGAGCGGCTCTTTTGCATTGAAGCCATGTGTACAGACCTGTCCATGGCGGCCGCTGACCGCGTCGAAAGGGCGATTGCACCGCCAGAAGTCGCGGCGCAGCAATTGGTGGAGCAAACCGAGGCCCCCAGAATCCCACATTCCCGTGATCGTAGAGTCGGGAAGGTGGTAAAAGTGGTCGGGTCTTCTTGTCCCGATTTGGTTCATTGCCCAGGGGTGTCCCGATGGTTGTTGCACGAACGCTGGCGAGGTATGGTGCTGCGCTGTGATCTCGCGCGAGATGGCGCCACATGTCCGAGCGATTTTGGGGACAGCGCGCGGCTATACATAGGCCGAGGGCAAATACATGCGGAGGTTGGAGGGGAGAGTTCGAAACCGTTGTGCCTATCGTCCCGGTTCGAATTTCTCGTTCCTTCGAGAATTTCTGATTTTTCGCCTCTTGCGGGACGGAAACGCATCGCGGAGTCCGAATGATGGCCGGCAGAATCAAAAGAATCCGGCAGCGTTTCGGAATTTCCGCGCCGAAGGTGGCGGTACGGACGCACCTTCCCTGGTACTTGCGCTGGCTCCTGCTCGCGGTTCTCTTGGCGTTCTCCGTCGCGATGGCGGCTTGGATGTATGACGCTGGGCGGCGGTTCGCGGGTTTTGATCGAAGCGAAGTTCAGGAAGAACTGGCCGGAATGCGCAGCGAGCAGGAGCGGACACGCGGAGAATTGCTCCGATTGCGCGCCACTGCAAATGCGGCTGACGCAAAGCTGTCAATCGAGAGATCCGCCCAGGTACAGCTTGCGCGCCAAATCAGGTCGCTTGAACAAGAAAATGCACGGTTGCGTGAAGACCTCGCAATTTTCGAGAACTTGCTTTCGGTCGACACGCGACCGGCACAGGCGCTTAACATCCAGCGATTCAAGGTGGAACCAGACGGGTTGCCCGGGGAGTTTCGCTACAGGATGCTTCTGCTAACCGGCATTCGGCGCGAGAAGGGGGAGTTTCAGGGACGGCTGGAACTGGTCGTCGGAGTGCGGCAGGATGGTAGGGATGCTATGATCATTTTTCCTGATAAGGCAGCTGACGCCCCGACATTCAAGCTGTCGTTCAGGAACTTCAGCCGGGTCGAAGGAACCTTTCACATTGATCCAAAAGCGAAAGTGACTGCGGTACAAGTGCGCATATTCGAGACCGGTGCGGCACAGGCAAAAGCGATCCAAAGCGTCACGCTGGGATCCTGAGGGAGAAAACCGATGTTCGGAAAAAGTAGCAAGCCACAAAACAGAATCGACAGCCTCATTGGCGGTACTACGCGAATCGAAGGGAACGTCTTCTTCAGCGGCGGGTTGCGTGTTGATGGCGTTGTCCGTGGAAACGTGAACGCGCTGCCAGACCAGCCAGGGACGCTTGTTGTCAGCGAGCACGCGCGCATCGACGGAGAGGTGCAGGTGGCGCACTTGGTGGTCAACGGCACCATCAACGGTGCAGTACACGCTGCTGAAACCCTCGAATTGCAGTCCGGATCGCGAGTGAAAGGTGACGTTCACTACAAGAGCATTGAAATGCACCAGGGGGCGGTCGTCGAAGGGCGACTCGTGCACTACGACGGGGCGGGTGAGATCAAGGCGGTCGAGCTGAAACTGGCTTCGGGGTCTTGAGGAAGTCCGCGTTGACCACATGGAAATCGGCGCAGGATAATCCGGCATCAGTATCGTGGAGCAAACAATGAATGCAATTACCGACATGCCGCCACCCTTGGTATTCACCGACAATGCGGCCGGCAAGGTCAAGCAGCTGATTGACGAGGAGGGTAACGCGGACCTCAAACTGCGTGTATTCGTGACGGGCGGTGGCTGCTCGGGTTTTCAGTACGGGTTTACGTTTGATGAAGTCCAGAACGAGGATGACACCGTGATGGAAAAGAACGGCGTCCATCTTTTGATTGACCCGATGAGCTACCAGTATCTTGTCGGCGCGGAGATCGACTATTCGGAAGGTCTGGAGGGCGCGCAGTTCGTGATCAAGAATCCGAATGCAACGACAACTTGCGGGTGCGGGTCGTCATTTTCCGCCTGATTCGAACATCTGGTTAGTTGGGGAAAGGGGGCTTCGGGTCCCTTTCTCGTAGTACACGGACTGGGGTAAGCGTGGATTGTCAGGCGGGGTAGATCGCTCCGAGCGTCCGAGAGCCCCGTGCCCCTGTGACGCTGGGTAAATTTCCTGCCTCGCCATGTAATGTCCGCTTTGCCAGCCAGGCAAATGCCAGGGCTTCCACCAGATCCACGTCGACGCCGAAGTCTGCGCTCGACCCGACCAAGACCGGCCTCAGGCGCCGCGCCAAACCCTTCATCAAGGCAACGTTTTTTGCGCCACCGCCACACACGATAAGCCGGTCCAGCCGCGGAGAGTGCAACTTGATCGCCTGAGCGACTGTTTCAATGGTGAATCGGAGCAAAGTTGCCTGCACCGCGCGCGGGTCTTCAGTGCCTTCCAGGGCCCGAAGTAACCAGGACTCGCTAAACAGTTCGCGACCACAACTTTTTGGAGCGGGAACCGCGAAGTACGGTTCTCGCATCAGCTTGTTAAGCAGAGGCGGAAGCGGCTCCCCCCCGGCGGCCCATTCGCCACCGGTGTCCTGGGGTAGATTCAGGCAGCGCAGCGCCCAGAGGTCCATCAGGCAATTGCCGGGACCAACGTCGAATCCGACGATCGCGCAATTCGGTTGCAGCAGGGTGATGTTCGCAATGCCGCCCACATTGAGCACGGCGCGGCTTTCCAAGGCGTCCGAAAATACGGCAGCGTGAAATGCGGGCACCAGAGGAGCCCCTTGGCCCCCCGCGGCGACGTCCCGGCTTCGGAAATCTGCGACCACAGAGATCCCCGACAACTCAGCTAGGAGCGCCGGATTGCCAATCTGGAGCGTGAACCCATGCTCCGGCCTGTGCCTTACGGTTTGCCCGTGGCAGCCGATGGCGCGGATGGAGCTGGAGGGCAGCCTGCCAATGGTGAGCACACGCTCAACTGCCGCCGCATAAATTGTGGCGAGGGAGTTGCCCAGCCTCCCTACCTTTTCTATCTCGTCAATTCCGCTTGCCGTAAGTGCAAGGAGCGGCTTCCGAAGGGCAGCGTCGAACGGCAGATGCGTGCTGGAGACAACACGGGGACGGGGCGCGGAAAGATCCGCGACTACAGCGTCAACGCCATCCAGGCTGGTACCGGACATCAGGCCAATATAAAGGTGGTCCGGCATGGCTACTGCAGCCGCCCCGTGGGCCTAGTCCAGAAGGGCGAGGTTGCCGTTGGCGATCAATTCGAGCTGGGCGACGAGCGGCCCTGCCTGGCGCTTGAACATCGGTAGGTCGTGCGGGGCTACCGGCTGCGCCGCGGGCATCGCGATTGCTAACGGGTTGCGGGCTTGTCCGGCGACCCGGAACTCAAAGTGCAAATGTGGTCCCGTCGCCCAGCCAGTCTGGCCGACCGACCCTATGGTAACGCCCTGCGAGACGCGTGCCCGGGGTCGCACCTCCTTTGCGATGCTGCTGAGGTGCGCATATGCCGTGCTGTACTGCCCGTTATGCCTGACGACGACCATGTTGCCGTAACCTCCCTGACGTCCGGCAAACTCGACAATGCCATCGGCAACAGAACGGACGCGAGTGCCGTTTGGTGCCGCATAGTCGATGCCACTATGGGCCCGCCACTTCTGCATGATCGGGTGCATCCTCATGCCGAAGCCCGAACTCACCCGGGAGAACTCCAGGGGCGACCTGAGAAATGCCTTGCGCAGATTCTTCCCTTCGGGGGTGTAATAGCCGCCTTTGCCGTCTGGACCCGCGAACCATATTGCTCGGTAGGTCTTACCTGCATTAATAAATTCTGCGGCTAGCAGCCTGCCAGCGCGTACGATGCGTCCCTCGTGGTACAAAACCTCGTACACCACCGAAAAGAGATCGCCCTTGCGGAGATCGCGATGAAAATCAATGTCTCCCGCAAATACTTCAGCAATTTGTATGGCAACCGCGTCCGGTAGTCCCACTGCATCAGAAGCTGCGAACAGCGAGCTTCTTATCACGCCGGACTTGAGCACCGAATGCGAGTCCAGCGCGAGGCGGCTTTCGGCACTCTTGAAGCCGTCCCCTTCGCGGGAAATGGTGGTCTTTGCCTCCCTGCCGGAGGGATAGCCCAGCGAAATCAAATCGCCGTTCGTAGTCACTTCGGCGTTGACGATCGCGCCTGTGCGCAAATTTCTCAGTGCGCTGGCCTGAGTGCGCAAAAGTTGGCGGGTATCCGACTCGTTCACGCCAATACGTGACAGCAATTTCGCGAGCGTGTCGCCGCGCTGGAAACGCTCCTCCCGGAAGAATGAAGTGGGGGGTGGGACAAGCGATGCGCCGAGGTCGAATTTAAGCGGTTCGGGAACGGCCGTGCGGGTCAGAAGCAGTTGAGACTCAGGTGCGGTCCCGAAGGCAGCTATCGCCCCGAAAAGCGGGAGCGTCAGCAGCACTCCCAATCGAAGCATGCGAAAGCGCGGGTTCAGAAGTCTCTTGGGCAAGGTAGGCTGTTCGGCTAAAATGAATTTATTCGACGCACTTGCCGTGCGTATTGCGCGCGGGCGTGCTTTTCTAATAACCCGTTTGAGTGTAGCAGACTTCAGGCTCCCAAAACGAGCCCCGCCTCTCGACTATCCCGCCGCCATCAGCGCAAATAAATGGTCCCGATTCCCGAAGCGCTAGAGTTGATCCGACGCGGGTCCGACGAACTTCTGGTCGAGGAAGAACTCGTCCGGAAGCTGCAGACCGGCCGCAAACTTCGCATCAAACTGGGTATGGATCCCACGGCACCAGACCTGCATCTGGGACATACCGTCGTCATTAATAAATTGAGGCACTTTCAGGATCTGGGTCACCACGTCCAGTTTCTGATTGGCGATTTCACCGGCATGATCGGAGACCCGACCGGCAAGAACCAGACGCGCCCACCGCTTACCCGGGAGCAGATCCAGCAGAACGCCGCGACCTATCAGAAACAGGTGTTCAAGATTCTCGACCCGGAGAAGACCGAGATCATGTTCAACTCCACATGGTCCGACCAGCTTGGGGCCGAGGGGATGATACGGCTTTCGGCCCGCTACACCCTGGCACGCATCCTGGAACGGGATGATTTCTCGAAGCGGTACCGCAGCGGCCAGCCCATCGCCATGCACGAACTTCTTTATCCCCTGATGCAGGGCTACGACTCGGTTGCCATGAAAAGCGATGTCGAACTTGGCGGAACCGACCAGAAGTTCAATTTGCTGGTCGGAAGGGAGCTTCAGAAGGACTGGGGCCAGGAGCCGCAGTGCATCCTGACCATGCCATTGCTGGAAGGTCTCGATGGCGTGAACAAGATGTCAAAATCGCTCGGTAACTATGTGGGGATCGACGAGCCGCCCGGCGAGATCTTCGGCAAGCTGATGTCAGTCTCCGACGAGTTGATGTGGCGATATTTCGAACTGCTGTCATTCAGGCCTCTGGCCGAGCTGAAGGCGTGGCGTCGCGACGTCGAGGGCGGTCGCAACCCCCGAGACATCAAGGTCGCTCTGGCGCAAGAGCTGGTTGCGAGGTTTCACGGGCGGACCGCGGCCGAAACTGCACTGGTGGAGTTTGAGGCGCGGTTCCGGCACGGAGAGGTGCCCGATGACATGCCTGAGTTTGCGTTCGATGCACCGGAAGGCGGATTGCCGGTGGTGCAACTGTTGCGCCAGGCTGGCCTGACAGCCAGCGCAAACGAGGCGATACGCATGATCGAGCAGGGTGGTGTCCGCCTGAATGGTGAACGCGTTACGGATCGCCTGCTGAAGCTGAACGGAGGCGAGGCGGTCGTCGCCCAGGTGGGGAAAAGAAAGTTTGCTCGCGTTCTTGTTCGATGAGGATATATGGCCAAGCTACCTGAATACGAAGTCTATGCGGTCAAGTACGGGCATCACGAGCGGCGCGCGAAAGAGAATTTCCTGGGAGGTGACGCACACGACGGACCGATGCCGCTCGACTATTTTGTCTGGTTGATCCGCGGAGACGGCCGCGAAATCGTTGTGGACACCGGATTCTCTGCAGAGATGGCAGCCAAGCGCGGCCGGAATTTACTGCGTTGTCCAACCGAAGGATTGCGATTGCTGGGCGTTGACCCCGGCGCGATCCAGGATGTGGTGATTACGCACCTTCATTACGATCACGCCGGCAACCTGGACCTGTTTCCCGGCGCAACCCTGCATATTCAGGACCGCGAACTCAACTACGCCACGGGACGGTACATGTGCCACGAATGCTTCCGCGGGGCATACGAGGTAGAGGATGTCGTCAGCATGGTTCGGCGGGTTTATGCGGGACGTGTCCGGTTCCATTCCGGCGATGCCGAGATTGCCCCCGGGATTTCCGTGCACCTGATCGGAGGCCATACGATGGGCATCCAGTCTGTGCGCGTCATGACCGGGCGCGGCTGGGTAGTGCTCGCGAGCGACGCGTCGCACTTCTACGCAAACATGGAGCAGGTTCGGCCGTTTCCGATCATCTGGTCGGTTGCCGACATGGTGGATGGCTACGCGAGGCTGCGCGGGCTCGCGGCGTCTCCCGAGCACATCATTCCCGGACACGACCCGCTCGTGATGGCGCGCTACCCGGCCCCCAGCAAAGAGCTCGAGGGGGTGGTA
>JBBQVP010000050.1:0-24225 GCA_038211455.1 Burkholderiales bacterium | reverse complement strand
GGGCCATACGCGATGAGCAAGCACGCGCTGCAGGCGATGGGCACCGCACTGCGCGCCGAGCTGGCGGTATTCGGCGTGGACGTGGCGCTGATCAACCCCGGCCCCTATGCCACCGGCTTCAACGACCGCATGGCCAACGATCCTGGCGCGTGGTTCGACCGCAAGAGCGCGGATTCCGAAGACGTGAAGGTCATGGATGCGCTGGTGAAGCGCATCACCATCGGGCAGCTCGACCCGTCCGATGTCGTGAAGCGTTACGTCGAGTTGGTCGAGGCCGAAAAGACGGAGCTGGTAAATTTCATTCCGCCGGACATCCTCGCGCGGCTGGCGAAGGCGGCGCCGGCCTGAGCGGTCGGGGCGCGACAAGTCGGGGCGGGACGCCTATTTCACCGCCGAGAGGCCCTGTATGGCGTGCCGCTCGATCGGGCTACGGCTTGGGGTACTCCTGCAGGTGGCGATAGCAAGGCTGAACGACCTAGGCGGGGCGGGTGGCGGTGAAGGACGGTCGTGCCGCAATCGGCTCGTACCACGCGCACAGCCTGGGTCGACCGGTGCGCCAATCGAAGCCGGGATTGCGTTCTCCGAAACCTAGCGCGCAGGCCAGGGTCAGTTGCGCGATATGGAGCGCGCCCTGCATGGCGGGGTGATCGATCTCCCGCTCCCAAAGGTCGCACAGGCGCCGCGCGCGCTCCTTTTCGTGCGCGATCACGCCCGGCGAACGTTCGTTTTCCGGGCGCGCGATTTCGCGTGCCCACACCGAGATCCCGTCCATCAGGCTTCGCGCCAGCGCATCAAGGCGGCGCGCTTCCCATTTGTCATTTCCTTCGGGCAGGCCGAAGCGCGGACGGCCGTCGAGTTCGTCGAGGTACGCGCAGATCAGCGCGGATTCTTCCAGCCCGGCCCCGTCTTCGCGCACGAGGAAGGGCACGCGCCCCGAGGCAGTGATGCCGTAGTAGGGACTGTCCACGCTGCGCGTCTTGGCGGCGATGACCTCGACACGTCCGCCGAGACCTTTTTCATGCACCACGATGCGCGCCATTCGCGCATAGGGAGATCCGGGGGTGACGTAGAGTTTCATACAGTACCTTTTCGCGCCATGCGCGTTTGTGCCGCGGCCGAGGCGGGAAGCCCGAAGACCTTGTCGAAGGCCCAGGTGAACGCGACCGCATAGACGAAGAACACGAACAGCAGGCCGATCTCGGCGATGAGCGCCTCCAGCCAGGAAATATCCAGCCACCAGACCATCAGCGGCACCAGCATCACGACCAGCCCGCCCTCGAAGCCGATCCCGTGGGCGAGGCGCCGCCATAGCGACCGTCCCCGCACGACCTGGACCGATTCCCAGCGCTCGAACAGCGCATTGAAGATGTAGTTCCAGGTCAGCGCAATCGTCGACATCAGGATGGACAGTGGCAAAGCCGAGCCGAGGGAGGTGTCGAACGCGGTGCCGACGATCGGTGCGGTGATCGCGATCGCACCGCACTCGTAGAAGATGGCCTGTACGACACGCCGGGTGGTCGGACTCATGCTTCGAGAATAGCAAAGCGCTGTGCGCGTGCCCTTTTTATGTTTCCAGGCAATGTCAGCAAGTTCACAGCTTCGCCATAGCTGGCGCGGGCAACAATGAAAAAATGTCAGGAAGTCCCTGAGCGCCCACTCAAGCGCGTTCGACGAACCGCGCGATGGCTTCGTTCACGGGTCCGGGGTGCGTGATCGGGCCCATGTGGCCGAGATCTTCGAACTCGAGCAGTTCGGCGCGAGGCAACACGTCTTTCAGCAGGCGGGCCACGCCGTGGGCGGAGGGCGTGGAGCGCCCGCCCAGCATGAGAAGCACCGGGATATCGAGCGTGCGAAACGCAGCGAGCGGAGTGGGCTCGGTGAACAGCGCATGCGTCCAGCGCCGCACCTTTGAAATCGACGCGGCAAGCACCGTCTTGCGCTGCGGTGGGGTGCTGGCCCAGCTTCCGCTGCCGGTCCAGTAGTCGATGAAGTGCTCGGCGGCAGCTTCGGGTTGCCCGGCATCCAGCGCGGCGTTTGCGGCCAGCGCGGTTTCCCTTATGCCGTCGGCCTGGTTGGGCGGAGGCGACTCTGCATCGAGCAAAGCGAACAATGTCGGCTCGTAGATCGCCAGCGCGCGCACGCGGCCCGGGTTCTCGAGCGCGGCGAGCAGCGCTACCGCCGCGCCGTAGGAATGGCCGACCAGCGCCATCGGCGCCCCGGCCCTTTCCAGCACTGGTTCCAGGAACGCGACTTCGTCGCGCAGCGCTATGACGCTGTCCGAGTGCCACTCCGGGCTCTTGCCGGCGCCATAGAGGTCGGGCGCAAGGACGCGAAATTCAGGCGACAGGCGGTCCATCAGCCCGCGCCATTGGGCAGACGTGCTCGCGTTCGAGTGCAGGCAAACCACGCCGGGGCCGGTGCCAGCTTCGCGGAAGTGAGGTTGGGGTCGTTGATCGTGGCGCTGGAGCATGGCGGCTCCCGGGCAGGCGGCGCCTGGCCCCGGGTGGAGGAAGAGCGGTTCGTTTCCTGCGGGTTACAGCGCCGCGACGACGGCTGCGGTCACATCCGCCGTGCGCGCGGTCCCGCCCAGGTCCGGGGTAAAGACCTTGGCTGCGGTGACTTTCTCGATGGCCTTCATCAGCCGGGCGGCGGCCTTGGCTTCACCGAGATGCTCGAGCATCATCGACGCAGTCCAGAAGGTGGCGATCGGATTGGCCACGCCCTTGCCGGTGATGTCAAACGCCGAGCCGTGGATCGGCTCGAACATCGACGGGAAGGTCCGCTCCGGGTTCAGGTTGGCGGTGGGCGCGATGCCGAGCGACCCGGACAATGCCGCCGCGAGGTCGGAGAGGATGTCCGCGTGCAGGTTGGTCGCGACAATCGTGTCGAGCGTGGCGGGCTTGAGCGTCATCGTGGTCGTGACCGCATCGACCAGCTGGCGGTCGGTGCGCACCTCGGGGTAGTCCTTCGCAACCTCGTAGAACACTTCGTCCCACAGCACCATGCCGTGGCGCTGCGCGTTGGACTTGGTAACCAGCGTCAGGTGCCGGGCGGTGCGCTTCTTCGCGAGTTCGAAGGCGAACCGGTGCACGCGCTCCACGCCTTTGCGGGTGAACACCGAAACTTCGGTCGCGATTTCGTCAGGCAATCCCTTGTGCACGCGCCCGCCCGAACCCGAATACTCGCCCTCGGTGTTCTCTCGGATGATGACCCAGTCGATCTCGCTGCCCTTGAGGAGCGGGCTGGTGATGCCCGGCAGCACGCGCGCCGGGCGCACGTTGGCGTACTGGTCGAAGCCCTGGCAGATCGGCAGCCGCAGGCCCCACAGCGAAACGTGGTCGGGCACATCGGGCGCGCCGACCGCGCCGAAGAAGATCGCATCGAATTTTTTCAGGATGTCGAGTGGGTTCTCCGGCATGTAGGCGCCCATCGAGAGGAAACGCTTTGAGCCCCAGTCGAACGGCGTGAACTCGAGCGCGAATCCGCCGTCCGCGGCAGACAGCGCCTTGAGGACCTTCTCTCCCTCGGCGATCACCTCGATGCCGATCCCGTCGCCGGGAATCGACGCGATGTTGTAGCTTTTCATGCGGCTTTCTTCACCGGCTCCGCGCGCACCGCTTCGGCAATCGCAGCGCCCACGTCCGACGTGCTCGCCTTGCCGCCCATGTCCGGGGTGCGCGGGCCGTCGATGATCGCCTTCTCGATCGCGCGGATCACGGCCGCGGCCGCATCGTGGTGGCCGAGGTGGTCGAGCAGCATGGAGCCCGCCCAGATCTGGCCGATCGGGTTGGCGATTTTTTTGCCAGCGATATCAGGCGCCGAGCCGTGCACTGGCTCGAAGATCGACGGGAAGAGGCGCTCCGGATTGATGTTGCCCGAGGGCGCGATGCCGATCGTGCCGGCGGTGGCCGGGCCGATGTCGGAGAGGATGTCGCCGAACAGGTTGGAACCGACGATGACATCGAACTTGTCCGGGTGCAGCACCAGCTGGATCGACAGGCCGTCCACGTGATACTGGTCGGCGCGGATCTCCGGGTACTTCTTTTTCATCAGCGCGAAACGCTCGTCCCAATACGGCATGGTGATCGTGATGCCGTTGGACTTGGTGCAAGAGGTCACGTGCTTCTTCGCGCGCGTCTGCGCGAGGTCGAAGGCGTACTTCTGGATACGGTCAACGCCCTTCCTCGTGAGCGTCGTGGTCTGCTGCACGAGCTCGCGCTCGGTGCCCTCGAACAGGCGCCCGCCCACGGTGGAGTACTCGCCTTCGGTGTTCTCGCGCACCACGTAGTAGTCGATGTCGCCGGGTTTGCGGCCCGCCAGCGGGCAGGGCAGTCCCTCGAACAGGCGCACGGGGCGCAGGTTCACGTACAGGTCGAACCAGCGGCGAAAATTTATCAGCAGGCCCCAGGCCGAGATATGGTCGGGCACGATCGCAGGGTTGCCGACCGCGCCGAAATACACAGCCTCGAATTTTTTCAGGATCTCGGGGGTCTCGTCGGGGCACATCTTGCCGTGCTCCTTGTACCAGTCGCAGTTCCAGGGGAACTCCTCGAACTTGAAGCCGATGTTGTATTTCGCGCCCACCGCCTCAAGCACGCGCACGCCCTCGGGCATGACTTCCTTGCCGATGCCGTCGCCGGCAATGACCGCAATTTTGTGTTCCGCCATGATTTTCTCCTCCTGAAACAAGGGGCGAATCATAGCCGATAGGTTAGCGGATAAAATACGGCATGAACTTCGCGGCCATCGAAACAGCCACCGAATGGTGCTCCGTCGCGCTCTGGCACGATGGCGAGATCGTTTCACTGGAACGCCGCGCCGGGCCGCGCCAGGGCGAGTTCGTGCTGCCGATGCTGGAGACGCTGTTCGAGCGTACGGGGCTCACGGCCGCGAGCCTCGATGCGATCGCCTACGGCGCAGGCCCGGGGGCGTTCACCGGATTGCGCATCGCCTGCGGCGTCGCGCAGGGCCTCGCGTTTGCGCACAGCCTGCCGGTGATCGGCATCTCGACGCTGGAGGCCACGGCGGAGGACAGCGGTGCACGACGCGCCTACGTCGCGCTCGATGCGCGCATGAACGAGGTGTACTACGCAGCCTATGAAAAGCGCGCCGGGGATGCGGGCTGGACGACGATACTGTCCGCGCGCTGCGCGCCGCCCGATGCGGTGGAGATCCCTGAGGACAATGGATGGCTCGGCTGCGGCAACGGATTCTCGGCGTATGCGGACCGCATCGAGCCGCGCCTGCGTTCAGTGCTTTCGCGTATCGCGCCCGAGGTGCGCCCCAGTGCGGTTGCGGTGGCGCGGCTTGCGGCACCGCGCCTCGCGGCAGGCGAGGGCGTGGACGCCGCGCTCGCCGCGCCGCACTACGTGCGCGACAAAATCGCGCTGACCTCGGTGGAGCAGGCGGCCCAGGCCGCCCACGCAACCAACGCGGCGACGCTGGAGCCGCGATGAGCGCGGTACTCAAATGCGAACCGGAGTTCGCGCGCATGACGGCGGCGGACCTCGATGCGGTAACCGCCATCGAGGACGCGGTGTACACACATCCGTGGACACGCGGCAATTTCTCCGACTCGCTGAAGGCGGGGTACCACTGCACGACGCTTTATCTGGGCGAGGAACTTCTCGGATATTTCGTGCTGCTGGTCGCAGCGGGTGAAGCGCACCTGCTGAACCTGAGCGTGACCGCGAGCCGCCAGCGGCAGGGCCTCGGCAGCCAGCTGTTGCGCGAAGTGATGCGCCTCGGCCGGCTCGGTGAGGCGCAGCAGTTGTTCCTCGAAGTGCGGCCGAGCAACGCGGCCGCGATCGCGCTCTACGAAGAATTCGGTTTCAAGCGCATCGCCGAACGCCCCGGCTACTACCCCGCACACGATGGCCGCGAGGATGCGCTGGTGCTGACGCTCGATCTATGAGCACGCGTCGCGACGAAATCCTGAAGGAGATGGGGCTGGCGCCCATCTGGAGAACGCGAGGAACAGGGGGAGGTGAAGGAACAGGGGGGCCGGTAAACCCTTCCGCCCCCCCCGTACCCCCCGGGATGCTCGGCGCAGGGGGGCCAGTAAAGTCTCCTGTCCCCCCCGCACCCCCCGGCACTGGTGAAGAGACCGGGATTCCGAGCACGCCATCGGTGGCGCGTGAGGCGCGGATCGCGCGGATGGACTGGCCGGCGCTGAAGGAAGCGGTGTCGGGCTGCACAGCCTGCGCGCTGCACGAGGGCCGCACGCAGACGGTGTTCGGGGTGGGCGATGAGAACGCCGACTGGCTGCTGGTAGGCGAGGCGCCGGGCGCGGAAGAGGATCGCCAGGGTGAGCCCTTTGTCGGCCAGGCGGGCCAACTGCTCGATGCGATGCTCGCCGCCATCGATCTTGCGCGTGGTGAGAATGTCTATATCGCCAACGTGCTGAAGTGCCGCCCGCCCGGGAACCGCAATCCCGATCCAGGCGAGGTGGCGCAGTGCGCGCCGCACCTCGCGCGCCAGGTCGCGCTGATCCAGCCCAAGCTGATCCTGGCGATGGGCCGCTTTGCGGTGCAGACGCTGCTTGGCACCGAGGCCTCGATCGCCAGCCTGCGCGGCAGGCTGCACACCTGCCACGGCGTCCCGCTGATCGTCACGTATCACCCTGCCTACCTGCTGCGCACCCTGCACGACAAGTCCAAGGCCTGGGAAGACCTGCTGTTCGCCAGAAAGACAATGACGGGCTTGCAAGCTGCGGCGCAGGCCCCAATATAGGCGCCAGTGCTCTGTTACCTTTTTCGGGAGATTGACTTGCGTAAACTGATCCTCGCTTTTCTCGCTGCGCTGACGCTGTCGGGTTGCGGCTACAACGATTTCCAGTCCCAGGACGAGGGCGTCAAGGCTGCCTGGGCGGAGGTGGTCAACAACTACCAGCGCCGCGCCGACCTGATTCCCAACCTGATCGCGACCGTCAAGGGTGCGACGGACTTCGAGAAATCCACGCTCGAGGCCGTGGTCAATGCGCGCGCCTCGGTCGGCCAGCTCAAGGTCACGCCCGAGGTGCTGAGCAACCCGCAGGCCTTCGCCAACTTCCAGCAGGCGCAGGACGGCCTGTCGAGCGCACTGTCGCGCCTGATGGTGGTGGTGGAGAAGTATCCGGAGCTGAAGGCCACGCAGCAGTTCAGCGAGCTCGCGGCGCAGCTCGAGGGCACGGAGAACCGGATCACGGTCGCGCGTGGCCGGTACATCAAAGCGGTCGCCGCCTACAACATACTCACGCGTTCGTTTCCGACCAACCTGACCGCGATGATCTTCAGCTACGAGGTGAAGCCCAACTTCACGGTGGAAAACGAAAAAGCGATTTCGGTCGCGCCCAAGGTCGACTTCGGCAAGCCTGCCGAGCCGAAGAAGTAGGGGCGCTGGCCCGGCCATGTTTAAGCGCTGGCTTGCAGCACTGGTCGTTGCAGGTCTTGCACTCTGCGCGCATGCCGAGGTTGCGGTACCGCCGCTCGCCGCGCGGGTTACCGACCTCACCGGTACTCTGACGCCGGACCAGGCTGCGTCCCTCGAAAAAAAGCTCTCTGCGTTCGAAGCGAGGAAGGGCAGCCAGATTGCGGTACTGATGCTGTCCAGCACCAAGCCCGAGGAAATCGAGCAATATTCGATCCGCGTGGCGGAAGCCTGGAAGATCGGCCGCAAGGGCACGGACGACGGCGTGATCCTGGTCGTGGCCAAGGACGACCGGCGCCTGCGCATCGAGGTCGGCTACGGGCTTGAAGGCGCGATCCCCGACGCCACTGCCAAACGCATCATCAGCGAGAACATCACGCCGCGCTTCAAGGCGGGCGATTTCTATGGCGGCATATCGGCCGGCGTGGACCAGCTGGTGAAGCTGATTGATGGCGAAAAGCTGCCGCCCCCGTCGGTCGGCATTTCTGTGACCTCCGACCCCTTAGGCAACTGGCTGATGCCCGGGTTGTTCTTCATGATCGTGGCGGGAGCGGTGCTGCGACTGATTCTCGGGCGATTCCGCGGCGCGCTCTTCACCGGACTGCTGGCCGGTGTGGGCGCCTGGTTCCTTGTCGGCGCGGGCATCGCGATCATCGCCGCGATCGTGGCGTTCCTGCTGGCATTGATGAATTCGGGCGGCTCCGGTTCGGGGGGGAGCGGCGGGTTCACTTTCAGCAGCGGGGGCTCCTCGTCCAGCAGCAGCGACAGCTTCAGCGGGGGGGGTGGCAGTTTCGGCGGAGGCGGCTCCTCGGGGAGCTGGTGAACGGATGATGCGCTGGATAAAACATTTGTTTGTCGACGGCTTGGCCACACGACGCGCATTTCCCCGCGATTCGCTGGCGGTCATCGGACGCGCGATCACTGCGCAGGAAGTTCGTCACCGCGGCGAACTGCGCTTTGTGGTCGAGGGCGGCCTGCCGGTGAACGTGCTGCTTGCGCGCACGACTGCGCGCGATCGCGCGATCGAGGTCTTCACCCGCCTGCGCATCTGGGACACCGAGGACAATGCAGGCGTGCTGGTCTACCTGCTGCTGGCCGACCGGCGCGTGGAGATCGTTGCCGACCGCGGCATCCATGCCAAAGTGGGTGCCGCTGCGTGGGATGCGATCTGCGGCGAGATGCAGCGCGCGTTTGCCGAAGGCAGGTTCGAGGCGGGCGCGGTGCTTGGCATCGAGGCGATCAGCGATCTGCTGGCTGAACACTTCCCGGCAGGGGATGAGAATCCGAATGAGTTGCCTGACCAGCCACTGGTGATTTAACGTTGCAGGCCGGCACCCTCCCGGCCCTCTCGGAGATCCACAGTGAAAACCCCCTTGCTTGCCGCGGCGCTGCTGCTTGGCGCCTTCGTGTCGTCCGCTTGCCTGTCACAGCCCCGGGAGAACGTGCTTGCGCTGGCAAAACAGGAGAAGCCTGCGCTGCTCGAGACGCTGAAGGCGCTGGTGTCGATCGAATCGGGCAGCCGCGACAGCGAAGGCCTTGAAAAGATCTCCGCACTGATCGCCCAGCGCCTCGAGGCGCTGGGCGGCAAGGTGGAGTTCGTCATGCCCGGTGCCGACGCTTACCGCATGGAGGACACGCCGGCCACGATCGGCCGCATGGTGCACGCGCGCTTCGAAGGCAAAGGCGCGAAGAAGATCCTGCTGATCGCGCATATGGACACCGTGTACCTCAAGGGCATGCTCGAGAAGCAGCCGTTTCGCATCGAAGGCGAGCGCGCTTACGGGCTCGGCATCTCGGATGACAAGCAGGGAATCGCCGTGATCCTGCACACCCTGGCGATGCTCAAGGCGATGGAGTTCCGCGACTACGGCCTGGTCAGCGTGCTGGTCAATGCCGACGAGGAGATCAGCTCGCCGGGTTCGCGGGCAATGCTCACCAGGCTAGGCGCGGAGCACGACGCGGTGTTCTCGTTCGAAGCCTCGCGTGCCGACTCCGACCGCCTGTCGCTATCGACTGCGGGGATCGCCGCGGTGATCCTGAACGTCAAGGGCCGCGCCTCGCACGCGGGTGGCGCGCCGGAGCAGGGCCGCAACGCGCTGTACGAGCTCGCCCATCAGGTGCTGCAGACGCGCGACCTGTCCGACCCGAAGCTCGGGGTCAAGATGAACTGGACTGTTGCGAGCGCGGGAACCAACCGCAACGTGATTCCGGCGATCGCCCAGGCGACCGCCGACGTGCGGGTGCTGCGCGTGTCCGACTATGACGCGCTGGAGGCAAGCGTGCGCGAGCGAATGCGCAACACGCTGATCCCGGACACGAAGCTGGAGATGATCTTCGAGCGCCGCCGCCCGCCGCTGGAGGCGACAGCGGCCTCGAAAGCGCTCGCGCGGCATGCGCAGGCGGTCTACGCCGAGCTGGGCAAGGAACTCGTCGTCGGCGAGGTGGCCGAAGGCGGCGGTACCGACGCCGCGTTTGCCTCACTGAAGGCGGGCGGACCGGTGCTCGAGCGCTTCGGCCTGCGCGGCTTCGGGGCGCACTCTAGCAATGCAGAGTATGTGCTGCTCGACTCGATCGAGCCGCGGCTCTATCTCGCGGCGCGCATGATCATGGAGGTGGCGGCGGGCGGGGGGAGATAGGCCGGGCGCATGCGGTTGCCGCTGACACAACCCCGCCTCAAGGCACGTCGGTAAGGTCGCCCGGCGGCCCCTCGTGGTGCGGATTCAGCCTGTGCGGTGGCTGGACCGGCACGCCTTTCGGCGGAACGACACGAGTCAGGAACGAGATGACCGCCTTGCCGAAGATGTCGTTGCGATCGCCCGCCACCATGTGGCCTGCACTGTTGACATTGACGTACTCGGCGTGCGGGCAGAGCGCGCAGAATTCCGCGGCGCCGTCCTCGCTGAGCACATCCGACAATCCGCCGCGCACCAGCAGCGTGGGCAGGCGCAGGCTGCGCGCGCAGGCCTCGAGCCGCACGCGGCGCTTTTCCATGTCGTGCCTGCGCGGACGAAAGCGCGGGTCCCAGTGCCACTGGTATTTCCCGTTCGCACCCAGGCGCACGTTCTTGGCCAGGCCCGCCAGCGATTCGGGCCGCTTGCGCTGGGGCTGGTAGGCGGCGATAGCTTCGGCCACCTGTTCGAGCGAATCGAAGCCCTCGGGGCGCTGGTGCATGAAGGCCTGGATCCTGTCCACGCCCGCGGGCTCGATGCGGTGCGCGATGTCGACCATGACCAGCGCCATCGCGTCAACGTGCTCTTCGCCGACCGAGACGAGGCTGGTGCCGCCGCCCATCGAGGCGCCGACGAGTACGGCGCGCTTGCGCCCGATCCCGGCGATGACGTGCTGAAGGTCTTTCACCATGAGGTCCTGGCCGTAGTCGCCGTCGGGCGACCAGTCCGAATCGCCGTGGCCGCGCGCATCGAACGCGACCGCGTAGTAGCCCGCTGCGCCGAGCTTTTCGCCCGCGCCCTTCCAGGCATGGCGGGTCTGCCCGCCGCCGTGCTGCAGCACCACCAGCGGGCCGGCCGGGTCGCCCCAGGCGTCGCCCGCGATGCGCACGCCGCCTTCGCCCGTCCAGAAGTGCATCGGTTCCGGGGTACCCGGCAATCGTTGTCCTGCGCCCAAGCGATTCCTCCCCGGTCAGTGTTTCTCGGACTGCGCGATCGCCAGCAGGCGATTGATCTCGGTGGCGTGGCGAACCTTGTTGAGGACGAACCAGCGCTGCACCAGCGTCATGGTCCCCGCGACAAACAGGCCGAACATCACGATCACCCAGGTGATCGACACGCCGCTGCCGAGGAGCAGCGCATATAGCGCGATCATCACCAGGATCGAGGTGTTCTCGTTGAAGTTCTGCACGGCGATCGAGCGGCCCGCGCCCATCAGGCTGTGGCCGCGGTGCTGCAGCAGCGCGTTCATCGGAACGACGAAGAACCCGGCCAGCCCGCCGATCAGGATCAGCACCGGGATCGCGACCCAGATGCTGTGCACGAACACCATCACCGGCACCAGCAGGCCCATCGCGATGCCCAGCGGGATCACGCGCACCGCATGGTGCAGCTTCACGTGAGCCGATGCGATGACCGCGCCAAGCGCAATGCCGATCGCCACCACGCCCTGCAGGATCGAGGCGCGCGACAGGTCGAATCCCAGGTTGTGGCGCGCCCATTCAATGACGATGAACTGCAGCGTTGCGCCGGCGCCCCAGAACAGCGTGGTGACGGCGAGCGAAATCTGGCCGAGCTTGTCGGCCCACAACTTGCGGAAGCAGCCGAAGAAGTCGACCAGCGTGTCGAGCGGATTGTCCGGGAGCTTCTTGAGCGGGACACCGGTGTTCGGCACGTACCAGTTGAAGATTGCCGCCAGGGCATAGATGAAGACAATCAGCGCGATCGCCGCCTCGGCCGGGGTGTCGATGCCGGTTTCGATCAGCGGCAGGTCGAAATTGAGCAGCAGGCCGGAAACGTGCACGTTGATCAGCACCCCGCCGAGCACCGTGCCGAGGATGATCGAGGTGACCGTAAGGCCCTCGATCCAGCCGTTGGCGATCACCAGCCGGGACGGCGGCAGGTATTCGGTCAGGATGCCGTACTTGGCCGGCGAGTAGGCGGCGGCGCCCAGGCCGACCATGGCGTAGGCGATCAGCGGGTTGACGTTGAACAGCATCATTGCGCAGCCCACGATCTTGATCCCGTTGCTGACCAGCATCACGTTGCCCTTGGGCAGCCGGTCGGCAAACGCGCCGACGTAAGGCGCGAGGATCACGTAGGAGATGACGAAAAAGAACTTGAGATAGGGCGTGAGCCAGGCCGGCGAATGCGACTGCATCAGCAGGGCGATGGCGGCCACCAGAAGGGCGTTGTCCGCAAGCGACGAAAAGAACTGCGCCGCCATGATGATGTAGAAGCCGAGGCTCATCTTGGTAACCGGGTGCCGGCGGCTCGTGTGCGCTGCCGGTCGTTCTCGTTCTGCTCCTAGTCGTTCTGGTCCTAGATCGGGCAGGCGGCTTTATAGCACGCCGCGCACCGGAATCCGGCTTTTGTGCCGCTTCGATTCGGCGGATCCGCGTTCGTACGATATGCTTCAAGATTGATTTATGCTTGAATTGCACGGTTCCACCCTTGTCACTCACTTCACAATAGGATCAGGCCGGCTCTATGGCGGACAGGCGTCTTCAGGTGTTCCATGCCGTCGCCCAGCAGCTTTCGTTCACGAAAGCTGCCGAGGCGCTGTTCATGACGCAGCCTGCCGTCACCTTCCAGATCAAGCAGCTCGAAGAACACTTCAATACGCGGCTGTTCGACCGCGGCCACGGGCATATCTCGCTGACGCCCGCGGGCGAAATCGTGCTCGACTACGCCGAGCGCATCCTCGGGTTGTCGGCCGAGCTCGACACACGCGTCAAGGAGCTGACCGGGGAAGTCGCAGGTGTGCTGCTGATCGGCGCGAGCATGACGATGGCGGAGTTCCTGCTGCCGCAGGTACTGGGCGAGTTCCGCTCGCTCCACCCGCGGGTGCTGCCGCGCCTGGTGGTGGCGAATTCGGAAACGGTGGAAAACCGCGTCGCGGAGCACACGCTCGACATCGGCTTCATCGAGGCACCGTCCCATCTTCCTGCGCTGGTTTCGGATTTCTGCGCGGAAGATGAGCTGAAGGTGCTGTGCGCCCCGTCCCACCCGCTCGCGAAGCTCAAGCAGGTGACTCCCGATGAGCTGCTCGCGCATGCGTTCATCAGCCGTGAACCGGGTTCGGGGACGCGCCAGGTCACCGATGATTATTTCCATGCTGCCGGCGTCGATCCCGACAGCCTGGATGTGGTGATGGAGCTCGGCAGTCCGGAGGCGATCAAGGGACTGGTAAGCACCGGCCTGGGGTTTGCGATCATGTCGCGATCCTCGATCTCCAAGGAACTGCAACTCGGACAGCTTGCCGCGATCCCGCTGGCGCCGCGCCTGATGCGCAGGCTTTCGGTCGTGTACCCGAAAGAGCGGTTCCGCTCGCGGCTTTCGGACACCTTCATCCAGTTCGCCAAGGACCGGCTGCGCGCAGCCGCGGAGCGCTAGCCATGCCGCGCCCGATTCGCGCCACGATCAGTGGCTCGGCGCTTGCGCACAACCTGGCGCAGGTGCGCAGCCGCGCGCCGCAATCGAAAGTGTGGGCGGTCGTCAAAGCCAACGCCTACGGCCACGGGCTGCAGGTCGCAGCGCGCGCGCTCGCCGACGCCGATGGCTTTGCGATGCTGGATTTCGAGGAGGCGATCCGCCTGCGCCTGCAGGGCGTGACCAAGCCGATCCTTCTGCTCGAGGGAATCTTCAAGCCGCAGGATGTGGCCCTGCTGGCCGAATACGACCTGACCCCCGTCGTGCACAACATGGAGCAGATCGAGATCCTCGAGAAGACCCCGCTCGGCAAGCCGATCGAAGCCTACCTCAAGGTCAACAGCGGCATGAACCGGCTGGGCTTCACGGTCGACAACCTGCGCATCGCGTGGAACGCGCTTTGCAATCACGCGCAGGTGGATGCGGTCACGCTGATGACGCACTTCGCGGACGCCGACGGGCCGGCCGGGGTCGAAGCGCAGCTCGAGTGGTTCAACAGCCTGACCCAGCCGATGGAAGGGCCGCGCTGCCTGGCGAATTCGGCGGCGGTACTGCGCCATCCGCAGACCCATGCCGACTGGGTGCGGCCGGGGATCATGCTCTACGGCTGCTCCCCGTTCGGTTTCGATACCGAGGCCCTCGACTCTGGCGATTTCACCGCGACTGCGGAAACGGCTGACGGCCTGGGGCTGAAGCCTGCGATGACGCTCACCACCGAGATCATCGCCCTGCAGAACCTGCAGCCGGGCGAGCGAGTCGGCTACGGTTTCTCGTTCGAGGCGACTGAGGAAATGACGATCGCAGTGGTCGCCTGCGGCTATGCCGACGGCTACCCGCGCGCGGCGCCGACAGGAACGCCGGTGCTGGTGGGCGGGCAGCGCACCGGTACAGTGGGGCGCGTGTCGATGGACATGATCGCCGTCGACGTGACCGCGTTGCCCGAGGCCTATATCGGCACGCCGGTGACGCTCTGGGGCGAGGGACTTTCGGCCGATGAAGTGGGCGCCTTCGCCGGGACGCTGTCCTATGAACTGCTGTGCGGGCTGGCCGCGCGCGTGCCGGTGGTGGAAGTGCCCTAGTGGCCGGATAGTGGCGAAATAGTGGCAAAGCCGCGTTCGGTCTATATCTGCTCGGAGTGCGGCGCCAGCGCGCTGCAGTGGTTCGGCATCTGCCCTTCGTGTGGGGCGGGCAACACGCTGATCGAAACCGCCGCAGAGGCCAAGCCTTCCACGCATCGCTATGCCTCGGTTGCGGGCAGCGCTGCGCCGGCGGGCGGCGCGGCCAAGCCCGTGCGCCTGAGCCGCATCGAGACCCGCGAAGTCGAGCGCCTGCCCACGGGGATCGGCGAGCTCGACCGCGTGCTGGGTGGAGGACTGGTATCGGGGCAGGTGGTGCTGATCGGCGGCGACCCGGGCATCGGCAAGTCCACGCTGTTCCTGCAGGCGCTGGCGGGCATCGCGCCGCGCCAGAAGACGCTCTACGTGTCGGGAGAGGAGTCAGCGGAGCAGGTGGCCCTGCGCGCGGGGCGCCTCGCGCTGGACGCCGACGAGGTCGAGCTGATCGCGGAGATCCAGCTGGAGCGCATCGTCGCCACACTGGATGCCGCCAAGCCGCAGGTGGCGGTCATCGACTCGATCCAGACGCTCTACTCCGAGGCGCTGACATCGGCGCCCGGGTCGGTGGCCCAGGTGCGCGAATGCGCGGCGCAGCTCACGCGCCACGCCAAGTCGACCGGCACCGCGCTGATCATCATCGGCCACGTGACGAAAGAGGGCGCGATCGCCGGCCCGCGCGTGCTCGAGCACATCGTCGACACGGTGCTGTACTTCGAGGGCGACCCGCATTCGAGCTTCCGGCTCGTGCGCGCGATCAAGAACCGTTTCGGCGCAGTCAACGAGCTGGGCGTGTTCGCGATGACCGAAAAAGGGCTGCGCGGCGTGTCCAACCCCTCGGCGCTGTTCCTCTCGCACCACGAGAAGGACGTCGCGGGCGCCTGCGTGCTCGCCACTTTGGAGGGCACGCGGCCGTTGCTGGTCGAGATCCAGGCGTTGGTCGACGCCGCGCACGCGCCGAATCCGAGGCGATTGTCAGTGGGGCTGGAACAGAACCGGCTGGCGATGCTGCTCGCGGTGCTTCACCGGCATGCGGGCATCGCCTGTTTCGACCAGGACGTGTTCGTCAACGCGGTGGGCGGGGTACGGATCGGCGAGCCGGCCGCGGACCTGGCCGTGATGCTCGCGATCGTGTCGTCGCTCACCGACCGGCCGATCCCGGGCAAGGTGATTGCGTTCGGCGAAGTGGGGCTGGCGGGCGAGGTGCGCCCCGCGCCGCGCGGGCAGGACCGGCTGAAGGAAGCGGCCAAGCTCGGTTTTACCCGCGCGATCGTGCCGAAGGCGAACCTGCCGAAGGGAAAGATCGCCGGGCTGGAGGTGATCGCGGTGGAGCGGGTGGACCAGGCGGTGGCGAAACTGCGCGAGCTGTAAGCTTGAATTGAGAAGATTAAAAATTCAGAAATGAATGCAGAAGCGGGTTACACGTCAGTTTGTGTATCTCTATCGATACAAGATGGAGGTGCGAAATGATTCCTGAACCGCTCGCTGTGCAGGCTGGCCGCAGCTTCGCAGGCCGACGGCGCGCGCTCCAGGCGGCCGTCGCGCTTTTGGCGGCCGGATCGCTCGGGGTACGCGCCCAGATGCAGACCGTCCCCATTGCAGATATGCACAGTCACTACGGGATGATCACTCGAGGAGGGATCTCCAACTCCGGTCTTGCGCAGGATATGCGCGATCATCGTATTAGCCTTGTGGCATGGAAACTGGTTGCGGATGCGCTCTGGATTCGTGTCACCAACGTTGGCATTGAGCAGTCCAGGGAACCGGCACCGGGAGAGTTGGCGAAGTTCTTCGATTACTTCTTTGCAAGAATGAGGGCTTACGTCGAAGAGCAAAAACTGCGGCTCGTTCTGACTCCTGCAGACGTAGATGCGTGCATTGCCGGCGATTCCGGAATTGTGCTTGCCTCCGAAGGCGCAGATTTCCTGGAAGGGAAGGTCGAAAACCTGAATGCGGCTTACGACAAGGGTCTGCGCCATTTACAACTCGTGCACTATATCCACACACCGGTCGGCGATTTCCAGACTGCCAAACCCGTGCACAACGGGCTTAGCACGATGGGCAAGCAGCTAATCGAGGCTTGCAATGCAAAGGGCGTTCTGGTCGACCTGGCCCATTCCGCCCCGCAAGCGGTAGATCAGGCTCTCGATGTCGCGAATGCGCCGCTGCTTTGGTCGCACAGTTGGGTGCACGAAGAGGGCGGAAGCTGGCAGGATTCCTACGGCTTCCTGAAACGCCGGCTGTCGCTCGAACACGCGAAGAAGATCGCCGCACGCGGCGGCGTGATCGGCCTGTGGGCCCTCGGCCTCTCGCGGCCGGGTTCGGGCTGGTCGGTCACCGCGCGCAATACCGAAGCCTATGCGCGCGAGATCGCGAACCTGGTCGACAAGATCGGCGCGGATCACGTGGGCTTTGGCACCGACATCGAAGGCGTGGGCCGCAACTGGGCGGTCAACGACTACGGCCACCTGCGCAGGGTCGTCGAGCATCTCGAGGCGATGAAACTGGGTGCCGCGGTGATCGAGCGTATCGCCTGCGGCAACTATGCGCGCCTGCTCAAGACGGTGCTGAAAGCCTGATCAGGCGTGCGCGAGACTGGTCAGCCCTGGGCGCCGGCCGGTACGTGCGGGGCCGGTGAAGGGGCAAACGGCAGGCGCAGGGCCCGCTCGACCAGTTCAAGGCGATCCTGTCCGTAGAACATGTCGCCATCGACAAAATAGGTCGGCGAGCCAAAGACGGAACGCGCGATCGCTTCCCGGGTGTTGGCCTCATATATCGCCTGGACTTCGGATGATATCGCCGCGTCCAGCAAGGGGACGGAATCCAGCCCCGCGCGCCGGCCGAGTTCCATTAGGGTGGCCCGGTCGGCCAGATCCGAATTGTCGCGCCAGTGGCTCTCCAGCATCAGGTGGGCCAGCTGGTCGATGTTGTGGCACCGGAGGTCGGCGGCGATGAGCATGCCGTTGCACAGTGTGGTGTCTTTGTCGTGATGGGTGGGGCGCCCGGCCATGACCGGTACGTTTCTGTGTTCGGCCCAGCGGTCGATTTCGCGGCGGAAAAAATAGGCGTAATGCCCCTTGCTGCGTTTGCCGAATGGCGATGACCCCGATGCCGGCACGACTCTGCCAAGATCCACGGGGCGGTGCCGGATGGTACGGCCGGCAGCGTTGGCGATCTCCAGGAATCGGGCGGAGCCCAGATATGCGAATGCGGAGTGTGCGGAATAGAAATATTCGATTTCGGCCATGTGAAGCTCCTTCAAATACTTGGGGTCAGGTTCGATATCTGCCACCCTGTCCTCGCAACCTCGCGACGCACTGGCGGGGCCTCGATCGCCTCCGAAGTCAGCAGGCCCGCGGCCTTCGCCTGGCGGGCGAACTGATCGGGTAGCGACAACTTCAGTTCAAGCTCGGTCACGTACAAACTCCCTCGCTGCTCAGGAAAGTTACCCGGTCGGTGAACGCGATGACCAAGAGCATAATCCTTCGGTGACGCAGGAGATGGGGCTTGAGCGCCTGCCGCGTCCTCGGGGGCTGCGGTATCGGATCAGGTTGACGTATCCCGGCGTATCGGTCGGTGCGATAGAATCACCGGCGTAGGCTCAAGTCCGGAGGCAGTCGTGAACGATTTTGACCGCATTACGCACAATCCCACCGTCATGGGCGGCAAGCCCACGATCCGGGGGCTCCGCGTGACCGTGGGCACGATCGTGGGGCTGATCGGCATCGGCAGGACCATCGAAGAGGTTCTGGCCGACTATCCGTACATTGGTCGCGAGGACGTGCTGCAGGCGCTGCGCTACGCAGCATGGCGCGCCGAAGAAAGAGAGTTCTCGCCAGCCGAAGCGTGAAGCTTCTGGTTGACATGAATCTTTCCCCACGCTGGGTGGGGGCGATTCAGGCGGCCGGGCTCGACGCAGTGCACTGGTCGAGCGTAGGCAATCCTGCCGCCACAGACCGGGAAGTCATTGCCTGGGCGGTCGCAAACCACACTGTGCTGCTGACCCACGACCTTGATTTCGGCGCGATCCTCGCCGCCTCGGGAGATCTCAAGCCGAGCGTGCTGCAACTTCGGTCCCAAGACGTAACGCCCGACCTGATGGCCGCGAAGGTCGTTGATCTGGTCCGCCGGCTGGCCACGGAACTGGCGCAGGGCGCGCTGGTGTCGTTGGAGCCTGAGCGCGCCCGCGTACGTTTGCTGCCTCTCAGGCGCCCAAGCGATATTACGTAGTCGCGGACGCATCGCTTCTGTCCATACGAAGAAAAACGACTCCGACCCGGAATTTCCGGCTAGCGCCAAACATCCATTTCAACATCGAGTTTTTCAACACAATAGGCCGAAAGCAGACTTCGGAGGGGAAGTCCGCAACCGACCGAGGCGGTCATTCAGGGTGTAGGCTAAATGCCTCCGGGGATCGTGAGTATTCCTGCCAAACAATCCCGGCAGCGAAGCAGCTAATTGAAAACCTGGGAGGAATCCGATGAATATGCGCGTCTCTCTGTTGGCGGTTCTGGCGCTCACGAGTCTGCCGCCTGACGCTTTCTCTCAGGCCGTAGACAAGATCCATCGGATTGCGATCTCTCTTCCGTCACCGCCATCCGCGCTTGCCGCACCGCCCGCCGGAGGGTCGCTACTCGCATTTCTTAATACTTTGAAGGATTACGGATATGTCGAAGGCCGTAACCTGATCTTAGATCGCCGTTCCAGGTACGGCCTTGATGTCTCGGGTGTGGAAGATCAGATGGCGGATATCGTGCGTACAAAACCTGACGTCATCGTCGTGGATGGTAACGGCCCGGCAGTGCGCGCTAGAAAATTCACGAGCAGCATTCCGATTGTGCTGATCGCGAGCGTCGATCCGGTTGGCGCAGGGCTCGCGCAGAGCCTGGCTCGGCCTGCATGGAACGTCACTGGATTGGTAACCGACGTGGGTACGGGTTCGGAAGAAAAACGCATGGAGCTTTTTCTCGAAATGCTTCCCAAGACGCGTCGCATTGCATTTGTCGGCTTGAAGACAGATTGGGAGTCCGCCTGGGGCAAGGCGGTTCAAAGTGTGGCTGCCAATCGTCGGCTGGATCTCTTCTTTGCCGAAGGCAATCCTGCCGGCTACGCCGATGCGCTGGAAGCACTAAAGCGCAGAAAATCCGAGGCATTCTTCGTCGCACTTGCACCCATGACCACCGCATTTACATCATCGTTTGTCGATTTCGCGCTCTCGAGCCGCATCCCGTGTTCCTGTGGCATCGTTGAGATGGCAGAGCGAGGCTGCTTGATGGCCTACGGTCAGAGCGTGAATGGCTTCTTCGTGTATGCGGTGAAATACGTGGACAAGATTCTGAAGGGGGCGAATCCTGGCGAGCTACCCATCGAGCAGCCGACCAAATTTGAGCTTGTAATTAATGTGAAGACCGCGAAGGCGATCGGTATCAAGATCCCGCAGTCGATACTGATTCGCGCCGACCGGGTAATCGAGTAGTCGTCGACAATCTGGGAAATTGCCGCTGCACCGGATATTTAGGGTCAGGTTCGATTTCCGCCAGCTTGTCCTCGCAAGCTCGCGACGCATTGTGCGGGGCTGATGACGGGGATGCCTTGGTAAGTGCCAAGCGCGTGCAGGTCGTCATCGCCTGTGACGATGGCTTCGGCGCGGGCGGCGAGCGCGCAAGCAAGCACAGCCACGTCATCGGGATCGCGCAAGCGCGCCTCTTCGATCGGCGCGGCTTCGACGGTTTCGGTAATTTCCCGGTAGCGCGCGACGACGTCGGTGGCCGAGACGTTCTTTTGCTTGAGCTTGGCGGCAAACTTGGCTCGGCCCAGGATACCGGCGAGTTCCGCCAGAAGCGCTTGAGAAGTGAACAGTTCGAGCCTGCCTTCGCCAGCGGCCTCGATCAGGCGCTCGGGCGTTCCGCCCTAAAGCAGGGCGGAGGCGACGACGTTGGTATCACGGACGACGCGCACTGGCCTCGCGAAGCTCGGCGCGCACCGCCTTCAGTTCGGATTCGAGTTCGGCTTCGGTGATCTCGGGGCCGCCGGGCTCGCGCACGTGGCGGCCGTACTCGATGAAGCGCTCGGCGGCGGCCTTCCTGATTGCCTCGCGCACCAGGCGCTCGATCGCCTCCGAGGTCAGCAGGCCCGCGGCCTTCGCCTGTTTGGCAAGCTGATCGGGTAGCGACAACTTCAGTTCAAGTTCGGTCATGTACAAACCTCCTCGCTGCTCATGAAAGTGGCCAAGTCGGTGAACGCGACGACCAAGAGCATAATCCTTTGGTGACCCAGGAGGTGGCGCCTGGGCGCCTGTCGCCTCCTCGGGGTTTGTGCTGAGCAATCCCGGCAATGATCTTTTCGGGCGCTGCCTGTATCGCAAGCTGGAGTCGGACATACGCCTCGCCGCTCGAGGTGCTGGCAGCTTAGGGATTCGGGAGAATTTGAAAGATATATTTTCCGAACTCCTATACCAGAGCGGCTATGCCGGGAGTTTATGTATCGGTACCCGTACAGCCACGCCTAAGGAATTTGCTGCGCCGCCCTGAGCCCGCTCAGCACCGCGGCCTCGAGCGTCGGCGGGTATTCAGGATGCGTGTAGTCCCCGGCGAGCCAGACGCCAGGCATGTCGGTACCCGGACCGGGTCGCGCGACGGCCGGCGCACAAGTGATGGTCGCACGCTTCTCCGCGATCACCTGCGTCCACTCGGGTTTCGGCAGCGACCCCAGCGCGTCGGCCAGTTCGCGATGGCAAGTGGAAACAAGCTCTTCGTTGGTCATCTGCTGGTGGTCGCCCTGTGCGCTGATCACGCAGGCGAGCAAGCCGGCTTCCCCACCCAGCTGCCCGCGGTCGAAGGCCCACTGCACGACACCGTCGGCGAGACCGAGCATCGGGAAATCGAGTTTCACCCCGGCGGGATATTTCAGGTAAACGGTGTAGATCGGCTGGTAGGCATAGTCGCCCGCCAGGCCCGGTGCCAGTGCCTCGAGCTGGTGCGGGCCGACCGCAAGGATCACATGCCGAAACTCTTTCCTCAGCGCCTCGAGGCTGCGCACCGGCGAACCACAGCGCACTTCGCCACCGTGCGCGGCGAGCCACGCGGCGGCAGGCTCCGGGAACAATGCGGTCAGGTCGACACGCGGGATCAGCAGCTCGCTCGCCGAACGCGGGCCGCCCAGGCTGTCGCGCAGCACCGCGAGAAACGCATTGGCTGAAGCGAACTGCGGCAGCGTGTTCAAGGCCGAGATGCACAGCGGGTTCCAGAGGTAGCGCCCGATCGTGCCTGACTGGCCGTAGGTGGCGAGCAGGGCCGCGACGTTCAAATGCGCCTCGACCCGAAAGCGTCGCCTCTTCATCGCCTGCATGAACATTATCGCGCCGAAGCGCTCGCCCCAGCCCAATCCGCGCGCCGTCATCAGCCCGACTGCGAGGTGCAGGGGCGCGGGAAGCGCCGGTGCGCGCAGCCTGAATCCCTGCGCGTAACGCAGCTCGAGCGGCAGGCGCAGCAGCAGCGCGTCCGGATCCGCGCCGACAGTACGCATCAGGCCGAGCAGGGTGGTGTAGGCGCCGACGAGGATGTGCTGGCCGTTGTCGAGTGTGCGCCCGCCGGTAACGACGCGCCGTGCGCGGCCACCCGGCAGCGGACCGCTTTCGAACACCGTCACCCCGATCCCGCGTTGCGCCAGCGCTACGGCCGCCGCGAGGCCGGCGTAACCGGCCCCGACCACGGCCACGCGCCCGGGCGCGTCCGGTCCTGCTAGGTCTTCAGCCACGTGCGGATCGCGATCCAGAGCTTGCGCATCGGCGTGAGCGAGGTGCGCTGGGTCAGGACCCTGAAGCCGTCGGCGGCGACCTCGTCGAGCACCGTGCGGTAGATCGCCGCCATGATCAGGCCGGCACGCTGCTGCCGCCGGTCCTCCGCAGGCAGGCAAGCCTGCGCCTGCGCGTAGTAGGACCGCGCGCGCTCTGCCTGGAACTGCATCAGGCGCGTGAAGTTGTCGCTCGCGCGCGCGTTGAGGATATCGGAGGCAGGGACCTCGAAGCGCTTGAGTTCGTCCATCGGCAGGTAGATGCGGTTGCGGCGCGCGTCCTCGCCGACATCCCGAATGATATTGGTGAGCTGGAACGCGAGGCCGAGGTTCTTCGCGTACTCGAGCGTCTGCGGGTTGCGGTAGCCGAAGATGCCCGCGGCAAGCAGGCCGACCACGCCGGCAACCAGGTAGCAGTAGCGCTCAAGGCCCTTGAAATCCAGGTAGCGCGACTGTTCGAGGTCCATCTGCATCCCGTCGATGATTTCGTTCAAGCGCTCTGCGGTGATGCCATAGGGCTCAATGCACGGCGCCAGCGCCTGCGTGACCGGGTGCTGCGGGTTGCCAGCGTAGAGGTTGGCGATCTCGCTCCTCCACCAGGCGAGCTTGGTGCGAGCGAGTTGCTGGTCCTCGATCTCGTCGACGACATCGTCGACTTCGCGGCAGAACGCATACAGGGCCGTGATCGCGCGGCGGCGCGGCGGCGGCAGGAACAGGAAGGAGTAGTAGAACGAGGAACCGCTCGAGGCGGCCTTGCTCTTGCAATACGCTTCGGGACTCATAGGGCGCGTGCCAGCAGGACAGGCCAATCGTGCCACTTCAGCACCGGCCGATGGCGGAACATATCGCAGTTTGCGGCCTCGAGCTTGTCGAGGATGGCCAGCCCGCCCTGGATCGTGATGCGGATCTCGAGGCCCATGCGCCCGGGAAGGATGCGCCCCAGAGGCGCGCCCGAGGCCATCATGGAGCGCGCCCGGTCGATCTGGAAGCTGAGGAGGTTTCGCCACGCGGCGTCGCTGCGCGCATCCCGAATATGCGCTTCGTCCACGCCGAAGTGCGCCATCTCGTCAGCGGGAAGGTAGACGCGGTCCTTGTTCCAGTCGATCGCCACGTCCTGCCAGAAGTTGATGAGCTGCAGCGAGGTGCAGATGGCATCCGAATGCGCGAGGTTTTGCGCGTCCGCCATCTCGAACAGGTGCAGCATCGGGCGGCCGACCGGGTTGGCGGAGCGGCGGCAGTAATCGAGCAGGGCGTCGAAATCGGCGTAGCGCGGCTGGACAACGTCCTGGGAAAACGCATCGAGCAGGTCGTAGAAGGGCGCAAGCGGCAGCGCGCGCTCGCGCACGATTCTTGCGACATCGCTGAACAGGCCGTCGGCGGCCGGATCGTTCGCGGCGATCCGGTCAAGTTCCGCGCGGTAGCCCGCCAGGCTGGCCAGGCGTTCCGCTGGCGAGGCATCGCCTTCGTCGGCGAAATCGTCCGCGTTGCGCGCAAAGCGGTAGATCACCCCGACGGGTTCGCGCAGGCCAGCCGGGAGCAGCAGGGAGGCGACGGGGAAGTTTTCGTAGTGGTCGACGGACACGAAAGTGTAAACGCGTGTGATTTGTAAGGGTTTTCCGGGTATGTCACCGGGAGGGAAGTGGGTTGGCTGAGGTATAATTATGCGTGCTACCAATGGGTTTCAGTGTTTGGATCCTGGTTTTACTTTCCCTGCGAGGGTGGCGGAATTGGTAGACGCACTGGATTTAGGTTCCAGCGCCTCACGGCGTGGGGGTTCGAGTCCCTTCCTTCGCACCACACTGGTCTTCGGCGATCAC
>JBBQVP010000049.1:0-24343 GCA_038211455.1 Burkholderiales bacterium | reverse complement strand
GCCACAAGCGCCGCATACGAATCCCCGAAACCGCTGACGCCTCCGCCTATCGCCATCAGCGCGAGGCCACCAAGCACCATGCGCTTCTCCCCAAAACGCCGGCCCAAAAAACCACCAGGTAGCGCAAGCACCAGCCCTGGCAGGAGGTACAGCCCGATCAGTGTGCCAACGGACGCATAGTCGATGCCGAAATCCTCGACCAGGAACGGCGCCACGGAGGCGACCGCCTGAAACTGGAAACCCATGGCAATTCGTGCAAACGCGAGCACACCGAGGATCAGCCAGCGCACGCTCAACGCGAATTCCTTTCACACATGCGCGGATTCAACTCTGGCCGAACGCCTGCGCAAGCAGTTCGTACGAACGATGCCGCGGCTCAGGTGCGTATGTCCAGGTGACAACGACGAGTTCGTCAAGCTCCAGCCGCTCGGCGAGTTCCGTAAGACGAAAGGCAACCTGTTCGCCCGTGCCGACGAACGCCTTTCGCCGCATGGCCTCGATGACCCCGCGCTGAGCGTCGGTGTAGGCGACGGCTGCCGCCGCTTCGGGTGAGATGAGGGGATTGCGCAGACCCTGCTCGAAGCCAACCCGCCAATTCTCCCGGGTCATCAGCAGGCGGCGCGCCTCGGCTTCGGTGTCGGCCGCCAGCGCCCAGACGCAGATGGTTGCCTGCGGCTTCGGATGCCGCGCACTTGGGCGATAGTTTCGCCGGTAGAGTTCGAGCGCCTGCTCGACACCCCGACCATCCGTAAAGAAATAGGCAAACGCATACGGCAGGCCGAAATATGCGGCCATCTGCGCGCCATAGTCCGAACTGCCCAGTATCCAGAGTTCGGGAACGCTGGGACCAAGGGGATGGGCCTTGATCGCGCGAAACGGGTGGCCCTCCTGCAAGGGAGTGCCCGCAAGCCAGGCCTGCATATCGATGACCTGCTGCGGAAACTCGTCTGCAGCATTGGAATGCGGATTCAGTGCCATCGCAGTCAGTCGGTCCGACCCGGGCGCACGGCCGACCCCGAGGTCGATGCGTCCCGGAGCGATCGCTTCAAGCACGCGAAACTGCTCAGCGACTTTCAGGGCTGAATAGTGCGGCAGCATGACACCCGCGCTGCCTACACGGATTCGCTCCGTAGTCGCGGCGATCGACGCCATCAGTATCTCAGGAGCGGAACCGACGATGCTGTTGCTGTTGTGGTGCTCCGACACCCAGTAACGGTGATAGCCCAGCGCATCGCAGTGGCGTGCCAGTGCCATGGTCTCCCGGATGGCGACGTCCTGGCTTCGGCCTTCCGACGCAGTTGACTGATCGAGAACCGAAAGTCTCATCAGAGTAGCCTGAACGCGGTCAGCACGATCTGTCGCGCCTTGCGTTCCGCGGTTGCCACCGCGATCGTCTTGTTCAGCCAGGCGAGATCGGGCGCGCCGGTTTCGAATCGCAGTACCGTACGGAAAAAATACTTCACCGGATCGACTGCCTCGCCGCGCGCGAGGCTGGTGAGCACCTCGGGGGAAGCATGGCGATAGCCCTGGCTGACGACACGGACTACGCCACCCCGCTCTTCCCCGAGGGCATAGCGCGCGTCAATATCGAGCACCCCGTCTTTTCTTACAATCTGCCAGTCATTCCCGCCGGCGAGGACGCTCCCACGCATCGCGGGGCCCTCAAAACTGCCACCCAGGATAGGAATCACGCGGCGCTCTCCGAGGGGTCCATCCCCCATGGTGACGACCTCACCCACATCGACATTCAGGTTGCACAGATATTCGAACTGGAGCATGCGGCCGCCTTTTGATCTAATCTTGTGGACATCCTGCATTCTGTGCCAAAACCTCTTCCATGCCATACGCTGCGTTTGAAGAACTGTTTTCCCTCTCGAATCTCCCGCGGTCGGGGGCCGCACAGATCGCTATCTCGGGAGACGATCCGGTCCTGCCGACCCGCTTTCGCATCGGCGCAGCTGGCGCCGGCGCCCTGGCCGCGACGGGACTGGCGGCCGCCGCACTTTGGTCGCTGAAGACCGGCACGACGCAACTTGTGACGGTCGATGTGCGCGCCGCGGTCGCTTCGCTGCGAAGCTCGCGATACATGCAAATCGATGGCAAACCGCTGCCAGCGATGTGGGACCCGTTTTCAGGGTTCTATCCGGTCCGCAACGGCCGCTGGGTCAGCATTCACTGCAATTTCGACAACCATCGCAAAGCCGCCCTTGGCGTACTGGGAGGCGCGTCGGACCGGGAGGCGGCGGAAAAAGCGAGTCTGGCCTGGGACGGGCTCGCGCTCGAGGACGCCGTTCATGCCGCTGGCGGCTGCGCCGGATACGTGCGCAGCGCTGAGGAATGGGCGGCCGATCCGCACGCCGCCGCAGTTGCTGCGCAGCCCCTGCTCGAGATCGTGCGGATCGGCGACTCACCGCCCGAACCGCTGCCCGCGGGGTTGCGTCCGCTGTCTGGCGTGCGGGTGCTCGATCTGACGCGCGTGCTGGCCGGCCCCACCGGCGCGCGAACACTGGCCGAGCACGGCGCCGACGTGCTAAAGATCACCGCAGCACACCTGCCTGACTCGGGCCCCGTAGAACTCGACACAGGCATCGGAAAACTATCCGCCCGCCTCGATCTGCGGGAGGAGTCCGGGACCGACACGCTTCGCGCCCTGGCGCGCGGGACCGACATATTTTCCCAGTCCTACCGCCCGGGCGCGCTTGCCTCACGCGGATTTTCGCCGGAATCCCTCGCGCAACTTCGGCCCGGCATCGTCTGCGTAACGCTGAGCGCATGGGGAAACAGCGGCCCGTGGCAGGCTCGGCGTGGGTTCGACAGTATCGTCCAGTGTGTCAGTGGAATGGCGGACATCGAAGGGCGTAGCGTCGACCATGCCGACCTTGCAAAGCCGCGGCTGCTGCCGGTTTCCGCTATCGACTATGTGGCGGGATATCTGATGGCTTTTGGCGCGATGACCGCCCTGTATCGACGCGCAAGCGAGGGAGGCAGCTGGCTGGTGCGGGTTTCGCTCGCACGCACCGGACGATGGATCGTTGACCGGGGGGTGCTTGATCAGCCGGTTGTGGCCGGGGTGCCGGCGGAACTGTCCGAAGAAGAGATTCGCAGCCTGTGCATCGAAAGCACCGCGCCGGACGGCCGAATACGGCACCTTAAGCCGGTGGTCAGAATGTCGGCAACGCCGACCCGCTGGGACCGCCCCCCGGCGCCCCTAGGCCATCACCCGGCCGCCTGGCCGGCGCAACGCTAGCGCGTTGGAAGGCGGTGCCTGGAGAAGAATTTCCAGATCTCCTCATTGGCATCGATCACCTCGGTACCGGGTCCCAACAAGCGCGGAAAGTGGTCGGGCTCGCCTCCGGGCCACACGTGCCCAGCCCCGGTGAGTTTCCAGAGCAATACTTCTTCGCGACACTCCGGATACGCAAAAAGAGTTGCGGTATGACCCATCCACTGGCGACGCTCACGCTGCTGCATGCTCGCGGCGCAACCATTGGCATGGGCCCAGTTCGCGAGACTTGCCTCGACCGGAGAGTGCTTCGCGCGCTGGTTGGTCAGGGGAAAGGGCGGCCCAAGTCCACCGCCATAGAGCGCACGCGGATCGTCCAAACTGTGGATATGCAGTACCGGCAGCGAGCGAGCGGTTGGGTAACGCTCGATGACCGGAGCGCCAGCGACCGGTGCGATCGCCGCAATTCGGGCGGAGAGTTCGGCCGCCAGCCGGTAAGTCATCATCGCGCCGTTGGAAAATCCGGTGGCATAAACACGCGCAGGATCGTAGGCATGCCTGCGCGCGAGGTCATCCAGCAGGCGCTGCACGAATGCTACGTCGTCCACATGGCCACGCTCGGCGCTGCCGCAACAGGACCCGGCGTTCCAAGTCTGGAGCTTACCGTCGATCGGCCCGGTCCCCTCGGGATAGACGACAATGAAGCCTTCGCGATCGGCGAGCGCATCCATGCGCACATATTTCTGGTGAGATGGCGCATTGCCGCCCCCGCCGTGGAAATTCAGGACAACTGCTGGCGTGTCGCCGAGCGTGGCAGGAATGTGTACCAGGTAAGCACGCTCGCCAATCGAGATCGCATGTCCGCCCGGCGCAAGGCCCAGCGCGACGCTGGGCAGCCATGACAGAACCACGCCAGTCATCAGTACTGCCGCCAGCGTGAATCGTACTGCTCTCAAGGTGCCGCCCCGGGGATTTTCCATCATCGAGTCTAGCCTGCCCTTGGCCTGTCGATGATCCGGAAAGGCAAAGGCCCGTCCGGGTCGCCCTGGACGGGCCCTGCTCGATGCAGTCAGCGGGTAGCTGACCTACAACCGGATTACGATTCCTTCTTGGCCTTCTTCTTTGCAGCCTTGGCCTTCTTCGCCTTTTTTGCCTTGACCGGCTTCGCCGCTTCGGCGGGCTTGGCGTCGGCGGTTTTGGCCGACGGGGCTGCCGGCGTAGCCGGAGTAGCCGGCGTAGCTTGCGCGAACACCGACGCAGTGAACGCCGACGCGACTACTGCCAGGATCAGTTTGTGCTTGAACATAGTGGTTCTCCAGGAGACATTTTTACGGTCCAAGTCGGACACATGCTCTCTAACGCAGTTACCGGGATGTGGTTGACGGCAACCTCCGCAGACGGGCTGTCAGGCCTTTTCGTACTCGCCAGAAACCAGCAACCGCCTGAGAATTTTACCGACGGGTGACTTCGGAACTGCCTTGACGAACACATACTCCCGCGGTCGCTTGTAGTTCGGCAGCGCGGATCCTCTGCAATGCGCATCGAGCGCATCTGCGTCCACCCGGCCTTTCGCCTTGACGAATGCCACCACTTTCTGACCCCAACGATCGTCTGGGAGACCGGCGACCGCAACTTCATCGACCGCGGCGTGGAGCGAAAGAACCGATTCGATATCGACCGGCGAAATGTTCTCGCCGCCGGAAATGATCATGTCGTCGACCCGGCCGGTGACGTACAAATCGCCATCGGCGTCGAAATATCCCGTATCCCCCGTGAAGTACCAGCCCTCGCGCAGCGCTTTCGCGTTCGCGTCGGGGCGGTTCCAGTAGCCTTCGAAAGCCTCGTCCCCCGACATGTCCGCGATAATCTGCCCTTCTTCCCCCGCGTCCGCCATGGCGTTCGGGGACACGTGTCCCTCTCGTCCGTCCAGTCGAACGACCCGTATGCGGCAGTTGAACCCGGCGCGCCCGGCACTGCCTGGCTTTGCCGGAGCATTCTGGTCAATCGTAAAGGTGTAGATTTCGGACGAGCCATAGTGATTGACAAAAAGCTGCGGCTTGAAAGCGGCCGTGAGCCGCTGCAACAGCGCGTCGTTCATCGGTGCGCCGGCAAACCCGATCTTTCTTACCGACGAAATGTCCGTCCGGCTGAACTTCGGATGCGCCAACAGGTCGTGATACAGCGTCGGCACCAGAAAAAGGTTCGTCACTTTCTCGGATTCGACGAGTGCGAGCGCCTCGCCAGCCTCGAATCGCGGCAAACACACCAGCGTACCGTCGACAATTGCCATTGAAAGCAGGGTACGCACACCCATCGTGTGATAGAGCGGCATAACGCCGAGCGACACCTCGCCGACGGCGTAGCTGTACTGCGCGACCTGTGCGAGCGCGGCAGCCCTCTCGGCACGATGCTTGCGCGGCACGCCCTTGGGCCGCCCGGTCGTTCCCGACGTGTACAGCATCAGGGAAACGTCCTCCGTAGTGGCGGCGAACTGGGGTGACCGAGGAGTCCTGCTGAGCAGCTCGGCAAACGAATTCGTTCCGCCATGGGCGCCACCGATCGCGATCCGGGGTATCGTGCCACACCCTGCCGCCTGCAAGACTGCCTCCGAACTTACGGGCTCGAACGCCACGGCGCGAGCGCCCGCGTCCCGAACGCAATACTCCAGTTCATTGCCCTTGGAGCGCCAGTTGACGGGCGTGACGATCACACCGAGAAACTGGCAGGCCCAGTGGAGCGTAGCCATCTCCCAGCGGTTCTGCAGCACCAGGACAAGATGGTCGCCTCGTGCCAGGCCCAGTTCGGCAAGCCCTCCTGCCACGCTCAGGATGCGTTCATACCAATGGGAATAGGTCAGGCGCAGATTCCCATCGACGATGGCGAGTTGGTCCGGCCTTCTCTCGACGCTTTGCAGGAATGTCTGCCCGAGGTCAAACATGCGCAATCCCTCCCGGCCCTAAACCGCGATTGCCTCGATCAGCCTGCGCCGGTCTGCCTCCGAGCCGGCGGATCCGGAAAACACGATCGCACCTCGTTCAAGCGCAACGAACCGGTCACAGACTTCGAGCGCGCGCATCACGTTCTGCTCGACGAGAAGTACCGGAATTCCCTCGGCACGCAACTCGCTTATCAGTGCAAAGATCTCGTCCGCAACCATGGGCGCCAGGCCCTCAGTCGGCTCGTCAATCAGAAGCAGGCGGGGCGAACCGGCAAGCACGCGCCCGATCGCGAGCATCTGCTGCTCGCCTCCCGACAAAGTGATTCCCATCTGCCTGCGCCGCTCAGCCAGCCGTGGAAAGCGGTTGAAGACGCGTTCGAGCGCGCTGGCGTTCTCTGCACGCCCACGGTTTGGCGACTGCATCAGACCGAGTCGCAGGTTCTCCTCTACCGTGAGGCCAGGGAAAATCCGCCGGTCTTCGGGCACCATTCCGATCCCTAGGCGGCAGATGCAGTCTGACGCCAGCCCCCCGATCGGTGTGTCCTCGAAACGGATCGAGCCCGAAGTGGGTTTCACCCATCCGGCCACGGTTTTGACCAGCGTTGTCTTGCCCACGCCGTTTCGTCCGAACAAACCGACCACTTCCCCCTTGCCAATCGAGAGCGAGACACCCTGCAGGATGTGGGAAAGCCCGAAGTGGGCATGCACGGCTTCGATCGCCAGCATCAGTGCACCCCTCCAAGGTAAGCTTTTTGCACCGCAGTGTTGTCGCGCACCTCGGCAGGCGTGCCCTCGGCCAGCTTGGTGCCCTGATGCATTACGATCACCTGGTCGGACAGACCCATCACGACATCGATATCGTGCTCAATCAGGAGAATGGTCAGTTCGCCAGCCAGCCCCTTGATCATCGCCGCGGTCGATTGCGTATCGCCGTGCGACATGCCTTGCGTCGGCTCGTCAAGCAGCAGCATCTTGGGCCTGCAGGCGAGCGCCATCGCAATCTCCAGTCGTCGTTGCTCCCCATGCGAAAGATGGCCGGCGAGTTCCGTCGCCTTAGCGGAAAGCGAAAAATGCTCAAGCAGTTCTTCTGCGCGGTTCCGTGCCATGGTGCTTCGCCCGATCGGCAGCAGCGCGCGCGCCATTGGTTCCAGGACCTGGGCGGCCAGGCGCAGGTTTTCAAACACAGTGAGTTCGAAGAACAGGTTGGTGATCTGGAACGAGCGGGAGAGCCCGGTGGCAAGCAGCCTGTGCGTGGGCCAGCCGGTCACGTCCCTGCCTGCAAACGATACCCGCCCGCGCTGCGGCGAAAGCGCGCCCGAAACCAGGTTGAACAGCGTGCTTTTTCCTGCGCCATTCGGTCCGATGACCGACGTGATCTTTCCGCGCGACGCTGAAAAACTCAGGTCGTTTACCGCCAGCAGGGCGCCAAAGCTGATTCCGAGTCCTTTGACTTCAAGCATGACGCTGTCTGCCATCAGCGCTTCCTCCTGCCGGCAGACCAGCGCTCAAGGTGCGGCAGGACATATCCAGCCAGCCCCTTGGGGAAATAGATCACCGACAGCATGAACAATCCGCCGATGACAATCAGGTGATGCTCGGTATACGTCCCGATCACCGACTTCAGGACCGTCAGAATCACCGAGCCATAGAGCGCGCCCGCCAGGGTCCCGACACCACCGATGATCACCATGATCACCGCGTTACCCGAGGTCTGGAACGCAAGCAGTTCGGGCGAGGCGATGCCCCTCAGCATCGGGTAGAGGCTTCCCGACATTGCGGCCACGACGGCTGCGATGACGTACGCAGCGAGCTTTCCCTTCCAAGGCGAGTAACCCAGAAATGCGATCCGCGACTCATTGGCGCGAATCGCCATTAGCAGTCGCCCGAATGGCGTACGCATCAGATAGGCGCAGACGCCATAGAGAAGCGTCACGAACACGAGTGCCAGCAGGAAGAATCCTCCTGGTGAGGAGGTGCTGACCGAGAACAGGCCGAAATTGGCGACGATCACCGGAACTCCCATCATGCCGTCCGACCCGCCGATTTCCCGGGTGTTATAGACCACCTTGAACACGACCTGCGCCAGTCCGAACGTGATCAGCGCAAAATATACGCCACGCGCCCGGATCGAGATGATCCCGGCAATCAGTGCGGCCACGAGCGAAGCCGCCAGCGTGATGCCGATCGCGGCCCAGAAGGACGGCACGATGCGCGCAAGGACAAGCCCGGACACGTACGCACCGAAACCGAAAAACAGCGCCTGACCAAGAGAGAGCAACCCGGTATACCCGAGCAGCAGATCAACCGAAAGCGCAAGGCCGGCAAAGATCAGCGCTTCGCTGGCGAGTCGAAAATAGAACGTGTCGCCGCTAATTTGGGCGATGCCAGCAAAAACAAGCGAAAGTGCCAGAAACAACCCGATCAGCAGACGCTGCCCACCGGCGACCGTACGCTCGCCCGCCTCAACGGCGGCCCGAATTCCGGGAATATCAGCCATGCCCGAGCCTTCCCGCGAGGCCTTGCGGGCGCACCATGAGGAACAACACCATGATGCCGAACACCAGTGGCTCCCCCCAGACCGGCGAGATATAGAGGCTTGAGATCGACTGGATCTGGGTCAGAACCAATCCCGCAATCACGGCCCCCTTGATCGACCCCATGCCGCCCACGATGACGACCGAAAACGCCAACAAGATGAAATCCTTGCCCATCGTCGGAAATACGGAGTAGATCGGCGCAAGCAGCACCCCGGCAATGCCAGCAAGCGCCACACCGAACGCGAACGTGCCTGCATACACCTTTTCGACAGGCACGCCCAGCGAGGAGGCCATGTGGCGATCGAACGCGGCAGCCCGCACCATCGCACCCAGGCTGGTGCGGTATACGATCACCCAGACGGCGACGATGATCAATCCGCCGGCCACGATCAGGAATAACCGGTAGTTGGGCAGCACCATGCCAAGCAGCGTGCTCACCCCCGCAATCGGAGCCTCCGGGCGGGTTGGATTCGGACCATAGACCAGCTTGAATGCATCCTCGACGATGATGGCGAGGCCAAACGTGAGAAGCAGGGTAAGAATGTGGCGATCCTTGGAGTTGAAAACGCGCTGTATCAGCAACCGCTCGGTGGCATAGCCGACCACCGCCATGATGAGCGGCACCAGCGCCAGGCAAAGCCAGAAGCTCACCCCTTTCCCGACGAGCGTGACCCCAAGATAGGCCCCAAGCGCATAGAACTCGCCGTGGGCCATGTTGATCACGTCGAGCAATCCGAAAATGATCGTCAGACCAAGCGCCATCAGGATCACCGCCACGCCAATGGAAAGCCCATTGACGATCTGCGGGGCATAGACGAACTGCAGCGTTTCAATAAGCTCAGTCATTGACTATCACTGAAAGAGAAAGAAGGGGCGGGGAGCAGGGAGCGCGCACACTCGCTCCCCGTCCCCGGTACTGATCTAGAACTTCGTGCACTCATCCTTGCCGACGGCCGCCGCGCCGGACACCTTGTCAGCGATCGTGAACTTGCCGCCCTTGATTTGTACCGCATACATATCGAGGATCGCCTGGTGGTCACCGGCACGCATGGTTTTCTTGCCCTGCGGCGTCTGCCATTCCAGTCCCTCGATCGCTGAGCGTACCTTGGCGGTTTCCGTCGACTTCGCCTTCTCGACCGCCGCCTTGTACATGTAGATCGCGCCATACGAGTCCGCACCGTAGAGGTCCGGATCCCCCTTCCACATGGCCCTGAAGTCGGCGACAAACTTCTTGTTTTCTGGCGTGTTGATCTCCGTGGTGTAGCCGACGCCCGTGACAAAACCTTCCGCGGCCTTGCCCACGGCCTCGATGTTGCCCGCAGTAATCGTTCCCGCCGCGCCGACCATCTGCATCCCGGAGGTCAGCTTGTATTCGGACATCTGGCTGAGCAAACGCACAGCATCGTTACCCGCCGCCGAGGTATAGAAGACTTTCGGCTTCGCGGCACGGATCTGGCCGAAAAAGGGCGAGTAGTCCTTGTTGTCGAGCGGTGCAAATGTCTCGCCGGCATCCTTCAGGCCCCGGCTGGAAGTCGCCGCCTTGAACGCGGCCACCGTGCTGCGGCCCATCTCGTAATCCGGGCCGAGAAAATAGACACTTGCCCCCGGGCTGTGCTTCGCAACCCACTCCGCCAGTGCCTCGGACTGCATGCCTGCACTGGCATTGACACGGAACATGTTGGGCGAGCACTTCGCGCCGGTAATCGCATCCGAGTAGGAAACGCTGGTCGTCGCGATGCGGTCATTTCGCTCGGCGACCTGGCTGATGGCGAGCGTAACTCCGGAACTGACCATTCCCGTGAGGAAGTCGACCTTGGCGACCTGGAACAGCTTCTCAGCCTTCTGCGAGGCGACGTTTGGATTGGCTTCCGAGTCTTCGTATACCAGCTCGATCTTGCGGCCCATGATGCCGCCCTTGGCGTTGACCTCCTTGACCGCCAGTTCGATACCCTCCTTCACCTGCTTGCCGACCACCGCGTAGGTGCCTGACATCGGCGTCAGTACTCCGATCTTGATCGCGGACTGTGCCAGCGCCCCGGTGGAGAACCCCATGGATGCGCAGGCTGCGGCAATTGCTGCTACCAGTGTCGAACGTTTCATTTGTATCTCCTTTGAGTGTTGCGGCTCTTGCAGGCCGCTTTGGTTACTTACGGACTTAGTTGCCGGTGTACTTCGGTTTTCTCTTTTCGAAGAAGGCGTGCGCCCCTTCAGTGTAGTCGTGCGAATCGCGCAGTTTCTCATAGGCGTGCCCCTCGAGATCGAAACTCGCCTCCAGACTGCAATCCTCGCCTTGGTTCAATACCCGCTTCAGTGTCGAGAGCGCAAGCGGCGACAGTGCGTTGAGTTTTGCAGTGTAGCTTTCGATTAGCTTGTCCAGCGCGGCCGAATCTTCGGCGACCTCAGTAATCAGGCCCCATTGGTGCGCCTCGGTCGCCGGCAGACGGCGGCCCATCATCACCATGTCCTTCGCCCGGGTCATCCCGACCATGCGCAGTACCCTCTGGCTGCCGCCCGAACCGGGCATCTGGCCGATCGTAATCTCCGGCAACGCTACCAGCGTGTCTTTTGTGGCGATGCGGAAATCGCATGCGAGGGCAAGTTCCCAGCCCACGCCAAACGCGTACTTCTCCAGTGCGGCGATGACCGGCTTGGGACAGCGTTCCGGCGCACCGATATTCCAGGCAAGATGCGACATCCCATCCCGCGGCACATCGAAAAAACCGCGCACATCGCCACCTGAGGTGTACACCCCGTTTGCGCCCCGAATGACGATCACGCCTACGTCCGGATCTCGGCCCAACTCTTCGAACAGCGCGCAGATCTGGGAGCGTGCGGTGTAAGACACGATGTTCAGCGGCGGACGGTCCAGGATCAGCGTTGCGACGCGCTTTCCGGCGTCTACTTCCAGGCGCATGCCGTCGAGTTTCTCGAGCAGCGCTCCGCGTGATTTTGCATACTTTTCGCTCATGTAATCTCCTATGGGTTCGTTTTACCATCACGTAGCATGCGCGCGGCATCGAGAATGGCTGCAACGATGGGGTAATAACCGGTGCAGCGGCAGATGTGTCCGGACAACATGTCCTTTACCTGATCCTCGGAAGGTGCCGGGGTTTCAGCGAGAAAGTGCGTCGCAGACATCAGAATTCCAGCGGTGCAAAAACCGCACTGTAGCGCGTGGTGCGCATTGAACGCTTGCTGCAGCACATTCAACGCCCCGTCCGCTGCGAGGCCCTCGACCGTGCGCACCACCGCCCCGTCGCACTCGACCGCAAGCTGCATGCAGCTTCGCACAGCACGGCCATCGACAAGTACGGTACACGCCCCGCACACGCCGTGTTCGCAGCCCACGTGTGTTCCGTACAGCTTGAGCTCGTGGCGAAGGAAATCCGTCAGCAGGGTCCGCGGCTCGGCCGTGCCGGCGCAGGATCTGCCGTTCACTTCGAGCGCGACGCTGTGACGAACGCCAGGCTTGAGTCGGACCATGTCAGTTTGCTCCTGCAGCCTGGAAAGCTTCGGCCAGCACCTGCGTGCCAAGCGCATTGATCAGGGCACGCCGATATTCTGCCGTCGCCTTGAAGTCACTGGTCGGGTTCGACCGCCCGGCTGCAGCCGATGCAATTTCGACCGCCAGGTCTGCATTGGCTGCCCTGCCCAGGAACGCTGCCGCATCGCACTTTACCGGCCGGTTCTCAACGCCGCCGAGGCCAAATTCCAGCGATGTGAGCGTTCCGTCCGGCCCAAGCACGGCCTCTGCCGCGCAGGCCACGATCGCGAAATCGCCATGCCGCTGAGCGATTTCAGCAAATGCGCATCCTGCGCGCGGTTTGCGCTTAGGCCATATCAGCGCGACAAGCATTTCGTCCGGAGCGCGCGCAGTGGTCAGGATATCGAGAAAGAAGTCGCGTGCCGCAACCCTGCGCACGCCTCGCCGGGAATGCAGTTCTACCGCACCGCCAAGCGTGAGCAGAACAAGCGGGATCTCCGAACTGGGGTCGGCGTGCGACACGGAGCCGCCCAACGTGCCGCGATTGCGTGTCTGGAAGTGGCCGACATGGGGCAGCGCAAGCGCAAGCAGGGGCAACGCGCGCATGAGGGCGGTGTTCCCGAGCGCCGCCGCCTGGCGCAACGTGGCACCTGTGCGCACCTCTCCGTTGACCGACACGGCATCCAGCCCCGGCACGCGCTTGATGTCCAGCACCGCGGCTGGCCGCACCAGACGCATATTGAGCATTGCGCCGAGCGACATGCCACCGGCCAGAACGCTTGCCTCGGCGCCAAACTCGTCGAGCTGGGCCAGCGCCTCCGTGAGCGACTCCGGGCGACAATACTCGAACCCGACCGGCTTCACGTCCGGCCACCCTTGCTTCTAAACCATCCGGCTATCCGGTTCCATCCACCTTGTTGCGCATCCTCGCGGCCGTACTGTTCGAAAGCCTTGAAGAACTGGCTGATCAATACGCCTGTAACAGAGCCCAGCATGCGATTTCCAACGGCGGCAACCGTGCCTCCAACATCGGCGCCGTATCGATAGGTGAGCCTGGTCCCCGTCCCCTCAGGGGCAAGGTCGACAATCGCACTGCCACGCCCGTTGCCAAGCCTTCCCTGCGCGACGAATTCCATGCGCATCGAGCGGGGTGGCGTCTGGGCGCCGATGCGAATCTTTGCAGCGTATACGCCTCGAATGCCCGCCACGCCGATGCTTACCTCCGCTTCAAATGCATCGGCACCACTACGCTCCATCTTGCTGCATCCCGGGACCACCGCAGCCAGGACATCAGGGTCGAGCAGTCGCCGCCACACCTCGGCGGGCGGCGCAGACAAGTTGGTCGAACCATCGCCCTGGAGTGAGCCGGCGAGTTCGACCTCCCCGGCTTTCCTCTTCGCGCCTCCGTAGGTGCCGCTGATCGTCGCATCGCGCCCGTTCGCAAGTTCCCAGACGCGGTTTAGGGACAGGGGAAGATCGATGTCTTCACGTCCCAGCGCGTCCGCCGCCGCATTGGCCAGTGCTGCAGGGGCAAGCATTGAACTGCCATCGCCCATGCCTTTCGCACCAGTCGTGTTCGCCGGCGTCGGCGTCGATACATGCCCGATGTCGACCCTCGGCATTTCAGAGGCGGTCGGGCAAAGGTATTCGGCAAAAGTTCCGGAAACAAAATTGCCTGCGCGATCGTGCACCAGTTCTTCGTAGAGTGCCGCGCCAAGCCCGTGCGCAAATCCCCCGTTGATCTGCCCCTCTACGATCATCGGATTCAGCATCGTGCCAACGTCGTGCACCGAAACGTACTTCACGATCTCGATGCGCCCGGTGGCGCGATCGATCTCGACCGCCGCCAAATCGGCAACGAATCCGTAGGTCATCGCAGAAGCAACCCGATCCGAATCATCCGGGGTGGTAAGGCAAGGCGCGTCAAGTACGAAGGTCTCGGTCATGCCGGCGCTCACTCCAGCCGGCATCCCCGCCGGATTCCAGTGCGCCCGTGAGGCCAGACGGCCGACGCTGATCGCGTGCTCGGGGTTGCTGGTGGCGCGCGCAGCACCTCCGGAAAGTTCAATGTCCCCTGCGGGAACCTTGAAGTCCTCAGCAGCCATGGCGCGAAGCTTGTCGCCAAGCTTGCGCGCGCAGCCCTGGACTGCGCCAGCAACGGCGGATGCAAACCGGTTCGAGTAGTTCCCGGAAGCGATGCTCCAGACGATCGCCCGCGTGTCGGCCTCGGTCAGGACATCGACATCCTCCGGTTTGACACCGAGCTCATCGGCGACGATCTGTGCAGCGACCGTGGCATGGCCCTGGCCATTCGGCGTACTGTCGAGCTGAACGGTAATCCCGCCGCTGGGATCGATCGATATCGTCACCGACGCGTTTGCCCCTGACTTCGGCTCCGCCTTCCCGCGCTGCTCCGCAGTCTGTGCAAGGCCGACATATGCCATGTTCGAACCTGAAGGCTCAACCCCGAGCGCGAAACCGACCCCGAACAACTTTCCGCTCTTCTTTGCCGCATTGCGCCGTTCAAGCAAGGCCGGGTAGTCTGCGAGCCGAAGCACTTCATCGAGGCATGCCTGATAGTCACCCGAGTCGAGCACGGATCCCGCGGGAGAGTCATAAGGGAATTCGTCCTTGTGAACGAGGTTCCTGCGGCGCAGCTCGGCAGCATCGATGCCCAGGCCTCTTGCCGCGATATCCATGATCCGCTCGAGCGCAAAATAAAATTGCGGCCCGCCATAGCCCCGATTGAGGCCCGCGGGCATGCGATTGGTGACAACGAGGGTATTGTCGATCGCGAGGTTCTTGACGCGATACGCGCCGCTTGAGGTCGAATGCATGCGATACACGGAGGCCGGTTCCGGTGCGCGAATATACGCACCCAGATTGACCACATTGCGGTAGCGCAGCCCGATGAGCTCACCCTCGTTCGTGAACGCGGCTTCGACCTCGCCAGTCCGGTCCGTCGCGCTGGACGAAGCCATCAGATGTTCCAGGCGGTCTTCGGTCCACTTTACCGGCACGCCAAGCAGGCGTGAAACAGCGGCGATAAGCACCATGTAGGCGTACACGGACTGCTTGACCCCGAAACTGCCTCCGGAATTGGGCGGCGTGACGATTCTCAGCCGGTTGCCTGCCACGTTCAGCGCCCCCGCCATCAGCGGTTGAAGCACGAATGGGCCCTGGAAGTTGGACCAGATCGTGTATCGATCAGGGTGCGGCTCGAATTGTGCAACCACCCCGTAGGTTTCCATTGGCGTGGCAATAGAGCGCGGGAATCGGTACTCGTAGCGAAAGGTCCGCCCTGCGCGGGCGAACGCTCCGTCCGGGTCGCCGTACTTGAAGGCGCGTTGCTGCGCCACATTGGTACCGGCTTCTTCGAACAACAGCGGAGCGTCCGGCTTGAGCGCGTCGTCCAGATGCGCGACCCCGGGAAGGGGTTCGTAGTCCACATCGATCAGTTCAAGAGCGTCCTCAGCGACGTAGCGATCGACGGCCACCACGACCGCAACGGGTTCTCCGCAGTATCTTGCTTTCGTCGTAGCGCAGACCTGGAAACGCATCTTCGAGCGGACGACGCTCGGAATGATTCCCGCAACGGCTGCGACCTGTGCGCCGGTAACGACTCCGATCACCCCGGCCAGCTTTTCCGCACGACTTACGTCAATCGCGCGAATGCGCGCGTGGGGGTGCGGCGAACGCAAGATTGCCGCATGGCGCAGCCCGGCGACAGGCTCCAGATCATCAATGAAGCGCCCACGACCGGACAGCAGCGGCGCATCTTCCTTCCGCGGCACGGACTTGCCGACCCACGCGGTAGCCGCGCTCTGCGTCACTGGGCGTCTGCTTTCATTTCTTCATCTGGTTGCGATCTGGAGAGATCCTACGCGGGTGCGCGCGGACTCGTGTTACCCGATAATCGGGGAAATTACCCGTGAGTCCGGTTTAAGGCACCCAGGGGGCCCGAAAACCACTTGTGCTCCGCACAAACAAAGTGCGATCAGGCCAGTACGTTTTCGCGCAAATCGACGACTTTCCGATACTCGCTCGGAGTAACCCCGATGTGGTGCCGGAAAAATCGCGTAAAGTGACCCGGCGCGCTGAATCCGAGCCGGTACCCGAGATCGGCTATGGGGCTACGGGTTTTGGCCAACCCCTGAAATGCCGCCTCCATCCGAAGCTCGTTGGCAAATACCGCGGGCGTGAGGTTCGTAGCCCGTCGGAACAGTTCGAAGAAATGTGTCCGCGACAAGCCGCAATCTGCGGCCAGGCCGTCGCAATCGAGTTCCTCGCCGATACTCTTTCGAAGGATGCCCAAGGCTTTGCGTATGCGCGGGTCGTAGTGTACCGCGAGACCGCCTTGGCGTAGAACATCTATCTGTTTCCAAAGGGAAAATGGCTCAATGACCGCAATCATCAGGTCGAAAATCAGGGACTCCGCACGCACAAAGGCGGTATCTGTCATGGATACCATCGCGCCCGCAAGGTCGTCGGCCACCCGCCTGATTCGCCGCGTAATGGGCACACCCGCCTGGGGGAAAAAATGCGGGTGCCCGGATGCAGACAGGTGGGCGTGTATTTCACCCAGCCAAGCTGGTTCAATGTAGAGGGCGAGTATGAATGAGGACCCGTTGCCGCCATGCTCGTACGCGTGCGGCTCCCAGGCATTGACAAGCACCGCCCTCTCGTCGGTTAGCGGATATCGCACTCCACGCACACGAAATGCCCCGTCCGCGCCGAACACCTTTACAAGGACATGGCAGTGATGGTGGGCGTGCGTCACAAGCGGCACATTCAGGTCGATCAGCCCGACCCGTCCGAACCTGCCTTGCAAAAAAGTGATCCCCCTCGACATGTGGGGATTCTAAACCAGGCTCAAGGGCGCACCGTCACCCGCACCTGCTGAATCGCATTGTTGCCGAATCCGCTGACATCCCATACCGGTTCGAGGGGTTGTACGTTTCCCTGCGCGTCGGTCGCCCGGCAACCCAGCACATGCGATCCCGGCAACGCATCCCAGTCGTAAGACCATCCGCGCCATGCCCAGGGACCGGAAATCGGGTCGAGCACCGCGTCACGCCACACGCCGCCTTCGGAAACCTCGACCCGGACGACTGGAACTCCGCCACCGGACCACGCGCGGCCGAGTAGCTTGACTCTGCCTGCCTCGACGATCCGTTGCCGGGTATAGAAGTCGGGCACGCCCGGAGGGGCAAGCAGAGAGTTCACGCGCAACAGCGAGCATGGGATGCCTGTCTCCCCCGCCTGCGTCCGAAAGTGGTAGCTGTGGGCCTGCTGAATCCCGTCAAACAGGGTCTCTACGGCCTCGATATTCGCCAGCCATTTCACGCTTGCCATCCCATACCAGCCAGGCACGATGAGGCGCAGGGGCGCCCCATGCTGCGGCAGCAGCGGCTGGCCGTTCATTGCGTAGACGATCATCACGTCCTCCCGCATCGCCTCGGAGACCGTCAGGCTGCGTGCGTAGTCATGCTCGGTACCGCGGTCGATCCCCCGGTCGGTGCCACGGAACACAATCTCCCGTGCGCCCGGCATCACGCCCGCCGACTTGAGCAGCGGTGCCAACGACGTTCCAGTCCATTCGGCGGTCGACACGCCCTCCTCGAGCCAGGGCATCGACGGGTAGCGGGGCGATAGTTGGCCGCGCCCGTTTCCCGCACACTCAAGCGTTACTCGCAGTGTCCTTGCCGGTAGCGCTCTGATCTGCTCGACGGTAAATGCGCAGGGACTCTCGACCTTTCCACCAAAGGAAAGAGTCCATTCCTCCGGATCGCCGGCCGGAATATCGAAATGAATCAGCAGGTAGTGAAGCCCCGCCGGCGTGACGTCGTAGCGCAACGCCTCCAGCGGCATGCCGCTGTTTCGCGAGGCAAGCGCAACCTCCTCGGGCATGAACCGCCCGACGATCGAGGAACGCTTTATCGGATTTGCAGGGGTGTCTTTCATGGAGTGGCTCAAATGGAAGAGCGGGAATTCTAGTGTAACTCCGCTGCTGCGCACGGGTCCCGCATGCGCCCCATCTATAATTCCGACGAATGGCCCATCGAATGGAAGACGCGCTCCATGCAGATCTTCATAGATTCATGCCGTACGTGCCACGCGGCGATCTGTGGGTGTTTGGCTATGGTTCGCTGATGTGGTCACCGGAAATCCCGCATTCAGATCGCCGGGCGGGCATATTGCACGGCTACCATCGTGCTCTCTGCATTTACTCTCATCGTCATCGCGGTTCGCCTGAAAAGCCCGGACTGGTGATGGGATTGTGCCGGGGCGGCTCATGTTGGGGGGTCGCGTTTCGCATCCCCGAACGCCGGGTCAGGCCCGCCCTCGAAGCGCTATGGCAACTCGAAATGGTGAACCGTGTCTATCAACCGCGTTTCGTGCCGGTGCGATCCAGCGGAAATACATTCCCTGCAGTCGCCTTCATAGCCGACAAGTCGCACAGCCAGTTCGCCGGGCGTCTGAGCCTTGCGGCAACCACCCGCCTCGTGGCACAAGGCCACGGGCAGCGCGGTCCGAATATCGATTACCTCGCCCAGACTGTGGCCCACATGGACGAACTCGGAATTCGCGACGGACACCTGCACAGGGTGCTAGCAGGGGTACTCAACCGATCCAGGTCCGCGTCGTCCCGGAATTCCTAGTTCCCGGAGCGCTTGCCAGGCGCGGCAAGTACGGCGCGCTCAAAACGCTGCATCGCTTCTTGCAGACGCGATCGCTGGGTGCCGAAATTCAACCGCACAAACTGGGGGGCGCCAAAATCCGCGCCAGGAGACAGACCGAGTCCATGTGCCAGGAAGTGGGCATGCGGATCGTCCAGACCAAGCCCCGCACAATCGATCCACGATAGATAAGTCGCCTCAAGATGCGCCGTCTCCACCCCGGGCAACCTCTTTACCGTCGACTCGACCAGTTCGCTGTTCCCTCGCAGATACTCGATCTGCGCCGCAAGCCACGCTTCGCCATCCCGATACGCGGCCAGCGCCGCTTCATAGGCAAACAGCGAGGCATCATGCACTGTTTTTTTCAGATCGTAGGAGAACGCCTGCCGCATCGCCGCGTCTTCAATGATGGCGAACGCAACGCCGCTACCCGCAATATTGAAGGTCTTCGAGGGCGCCACTACCGTGACAGTCCGGCGGGAGACCTCCGGCGACAGACTCGCAATCGGAATATGCGGCTTGCCCTGATCAAGCAGGAGGTCGCAGTGGATTTCGTCAGAACAGATTTGCAGACCATTCTTTAGCGCAAACTCGGCAAGCCGCTCCAGTTCGTCGCGGCGGAAAATCGTGCCGCCCGGATTGTGCGGATTGCACAGCATGATCAGGCGCGATTCGGGTCGCACAGCAGCCGCGAGACTGGATTCGTCCCACACCCAGCGCCCTCTATCGAGGACGAGTGGAATGTCGGTCCATGGCCGCGGCGCGGCCTGCGCTGCGCGAAACAGGTGGTAGTACACCGGCGCAGGAGAAAGAAGATGCTCGCCCGGCGCGGTCAGGCGGTTTGCCGCCATGTACAGCGCAGAAACCACCCCGGGAAGGTAGACGATCCATTCAGGCCTGACCTTCCATGCGTAGAGGCGGGCCATTCGCGCAACGATCAGCTCCCTCAATTGCGGCGGCGGGGATGTGTAGCCGAACACACCGTGCTCAACCCGACGCCGCAAGGCGTCAATTACAGCGGGCGGCGCCCGGAAATCGGTATCGGCGACCCAGAGGGGGATGATGTCCCGGCCGACATATTTTTCCCAGCGCGCGCTGTGCGTGCCGGAACGGTCCACGGGGGCGTCAAAGTCGAAAATGTCCATTAGGGGTGGAGTAAGTTAGGTCGGTCAAATGTATCCCAGATGCACGGACACCGGAAGCGCGCTGCACGGCCATCCAGCGCCAGCCCCACGTACATCAGAAATCTGCAAGCTTTCAAGGCGATTGCCCGATCACTCCCAATCGTACAGAATCCCGGCGGAACGCACCGCGTGTTCTCAGAGGGGGGCGTCCCAAGCAGGCCATACGAGCCGGCACACAACCGCTTTGACGGAGGAGATGGATGAAGGCATTGCTTGCAATATCACGCCTGATCGACGCCATTACTGAACAAGTCGGCAAGCTTACTTACTGGCTGATCCTGGTCGCAGTATTAGTGAGCACCGGCAACGCGATCGTGCGATACACGTTCGACATGAGTTCGAACGCATGGCTGGAAGTCCAGTGGTACCTGTTCTCCTTCGTGTTCCTGTTCTGTGCCGGCTATGCATTGCTGCACAACCAGCATGTGCGCATCGATGTGGTCACTTCGCATTTTTCGGCGCGCACGCGTGCCTGGATCGACATTTTCGGGACCGTATTTTTCCTGATGCCGATGGCGGTTGTGATCATGTGGCTATCGTGGCCGGTGTTCATCGACGCCTACAAGACCCAGGAAGTGTCATCCAACGCCGGTGGCCTGCTGGTGTGGCCGGGCCGGCTGATGTTGCCAGTCGGTTTTTTCCTGCTGGTGCTCCAGGGGCTGTCCGAACTCATCAAGCGGATTGCCTTTCTCAAGGGGCTGATTCCGGACCCCGGCGATAAGGACGAGGGACCGACGCCCGAGGAGTTGCTCGCCGCGGAGCTGCGCCGTGAACGGGGAGAAGCGGCATGATTGAACTGCTCACCCACAACATGGCGCCGATCATGTTCGGCGCGCTGGTCGTTTTCCTGCTGATGGGCTACCCGGTCGCTTTCGCGCTGGCCGCCAACGGCATCTTCTTCGGCATCATCGGGGTCGAACTCGGCATGCTGAGTCCGGCCCTGTTCCAGGCGCTGCCGCAACGGCTGTGGGCGGTGATGTCGAACGACACCCTGCTGGCGGTGCCGTTCTTCACGTTCATGGGATTGATCCTGGAGCGCAGCGGCATGGCGGAGGATCTGCTCGACACCATCGGCCAGCTGTTCGGCCCTCTGCGCGGCGGCCTTGCCCTTGCAGTGATCTTCGTCGGCGCGCTGCTCGCCGCGACCACCGGCGTGGTGGCCGCATCGGTGATCTCGATGGGCCTGATCTCGCTGCCGATCATGATGCGCTACGGTTACGACCGGCGCCTCGCAACCGGGGTCATTGCGGCATCGGGGACCCTGGCGCAGATCATCCCGCCTTCGCTGGTGCTGATCGTGATGGCCGACCAGCTCGGTAAATCGGTAGGCGACATGTACGCCGGCGCCTTCATACCGGGACTGACTCTGGCCGGAATCTACGCGTCGTACGTCATCGGGATTTCAATATTCAAGCCTTCCTGGGCGCCGGCGCTGCCGCCCGAGGCGCGCACCTTCCGCGAAGCTGATGGTGGCAGCGGTGTAATGTCTCTGGCTGTTCAAGCGGCGGTCGCCATCGGCGTTGCCGTCGGATTCGCCAAGTACCACTATCCGCCGGATGCGCCAATGGATGAGTTGCTTGTCGTGTCGACCTCGGTCGGCGTGGCTGTCGCGTTTTCAGCGGCCGTACTCAATCATGTTTTCAAGCTGGGCCTGCTGTCCCGGATCGCCGCGCGGGTAACTTTCGTTCTGATCCCGCCGCTGGCCCTGATTTTCCTTGTGCTTGGCACCATCTTCCTAGGCGTAGCAACGCCGACCGAGGGCGGCGCGATGGGCGCCTCCGGCGCGCTGGTGATGGCGATCGTGCGCCGCCGCATGTCGTTCACCCTGCTGCGGCAGGCGATGGACACCACCGCAAAGCTCACTTCGTTTGTGGTGTTCATCCTGGTCGGCGCGCGGGTGTTCAGCCTGACCTTCTACGTGGTGGACGGGCATATCTGGGTGGAGCACCTGCTGACCGGCCTGCCCGGCGGCCAGCTCGGTTTCCTGATCGTCGTTAACATCCTGATCTTCGTACTGGCGTTCTTCCTCGACTTTTTCGAGCTCGCGTTCATCGTGATCCCGCTGCTGGGGCCGGTTGCGGAGAAGCTCGGCATCGACCTGGTCTGGTTCGGGATCCTGCTCGCGGTCAATATGCAGACCTCGTTCATGCATCCACCGTTCGGCTTCGCGTTGTTCTACCTGCGCAGTGTCGCGCCGAACAAGGACTTCATTGACAGGGTGACCGGCAAATTGACGCCCAAGATCACGACCGGGCAGATCTATTGGGGCGCGGTGCCCTTCGTGTTGATCCAGTGCCTCATGGTCGGCCTGATCATTGCCTTCCCAGGGTTGGTGACCGGGGGGCTGGCGAAGAAGGCCGTGATCGACACCGACAAAATCGAGATCATGGTTCCCGACGCCACGGGCGCGGCCGGCAAGATGGAAGATGCCATAGGTGACGCACTGGACAAGGCGTTTGGCCAGGACAATGAGGCAAAGCCCGCCGAAGGGCAGGATTCAAAGCCGGCGGAGACGCCTGCAACTGAGAGTTCCGGCGCAGCAGCACCTGCAACCCCGGCCCCGGCCCCGGCTAGTGCAGAGCCGCCGTTAGGCAAAGCAAAGTAGCGCGGCCCTAGCAGCACGACTGCGGCACAAAAAACAAAACCCCGCCTTGGCGGGGTTTTGTATTGCAAGGCGGTGAAGCCCGAACGAGCCTCCCGCCGGGCGGCTGCTACTTCTTGGCGCCCTTCTGCGCGTTGCGTTGCGCGGCGGCCATGAAGTTGTCGAAGCGACCTTCGGCGATCGAGAACCACTGGACCTGCTCTTCGCGGAATTTCAACCACGGTTCGTAGATTTTCTTGAACTTAGGGTTCTTCGCCGCGACTTCGTGGTAGTTCTCTTCCGACGCCTTGTAGCAGGCGGCCATCACGTCATTCGGGAACGGGAGAAGCTGCACGCCGTTGGCCAGCAGCCGCTTCAGAGCCGCCGGGTTGAGCGCATCGTACTTCGCCAGCATCCAGGCGTACGCTTCTGCGCACGCGGACTCCAGGATCGCCTGGTACTCCTTGGGCAGCGATGCCCATGCCTTGGCCCCGATCAGGCACTCGGTCGAGGGTCCGCCTTCCCACCAACCCGGATAGTGGTACACCTTGGCAACCTTGTAGAATCCGAGTTTTTCGTCGTCGTAGGGACCCACCCACTCGGCTGCATCAATCGTGCCTTTTTCCAGCGCGGGATAGATGTCGCCTCCGGCAATCTGCTGCGGCACCACGCCCAGTCGAGTCAATACGGTGCCCCCGGTGCCACCGACACGGAACTTAAGGCCCTTGAGGTCGGCCACCGACTTGATCGGCTTGCGAAACCAGCCGCCCATCTGGCAGCCCGTATTGCCGGCCGGGATATTATGGACGTTGAAATCCTTGTAGAAATCGCGCATCAGGTCAAGGCCGCCGCCGTGGATGTACCACGCGTACTGCTGGCGGGCGTTCAAGCCGAACGGGATTGCTGTGCCGAACGCGAACGTCTGATCCTTGCCGAAATAGTAGTAGGAGGCAGTATGGCCGCACTCCACCGTCCCGGCCTGGACCGCATCCAGGACCTGTAGGCCGCCGACGATCTCGCCGGCCGCGAACAGCTTGATGGTGAATTTACCGCCGGTGGCCGCGGCGACACGGTTGCAGATAAGTTCAGCGCCGCCATAAAGGGTGTCCAGCGCCTTCGGCCAGCTTGCAGCCATGCGCCACGAAATGGTCGGCAGCCCGGCGCCTTGTGCGTTGACGATTCCCGGCGCCGCAGCGGCAGTACCTGCCGCCAGACCCAGGCCTGCATTCTTCAGAAATGAACGACGTTTCACTAGTATCTCCTCGTTTGGATGGGATAGTGTTCCGGCTTATTTAAAGCATTGCACCCCGCCTGCGCGGCGCACCCGCCAGAATCTGTCTTTATTCTGCACGATAAAAGGACAAACAGCCATACGCACGGGCTGGTCAAGGCTGACGCATTGTTGCGCTGCATGAGCCGGCTTCGCTGAAGCAACCCGGGGCTGGCCGGGAATTGATGTCCAAGATTGGCAGGATAGCAGCGGAAACATTCTACAACATTTTTTGCAAAGGTCTATGACTGGTGCCGGTTGCAGGGTAGTGTCTATGCTGTTTTTGGCAAAACATCGAGCCGCGCTACCACCCCCTCGAGCTCTTTGCTGGGGGCCGGGTAGCGCGCCATCACGAGCGGGTCGTGTCCGGGAATGATGTGCTCGGGAGACGCCGCGAGCCCGCGCAGCCTCGCGTAGCCATCCACCATGTCGGCAACCGACCAGAT
>JBBQVP010000048.1:0-24369 GCA_038211455.1 Burkholderiales bacterium | reverse complement strand
CCTGCAGGTTGTAGCGATTCGGCGCGAGATACACCGCGTTGCCGTCGACGTCCGTGGCAAGCGACGCGCCCTGCATGCGCTCGAAATCCTTGCGCATCGCGTCGTCGGGGAACGTCAGCCAGCGCGCGGTCGCGATGCCCGCCGACTCGAAGATCGCATCGGCCTTGTACTCGCGCGCCAGGCGGTCGGCAACGACCTCGAACTGGAGCTGGCCCACCGCGCCGAGCAGGAGCGCGTGGTCGTGCACCTTCTCGAAGACCTGGATCGCGCCCTCTTCGCCGAGCTCCTGCAGGCCCTTCGTCAGCTGCTTGGTCTTGAACGGGTCGCGCGGCCGTGCCACGCGGAAGAGCTCCGGCGCGAAGTACGGGATGCCACGGTACGACAGGGCCTCGCCCTCGGTCAGGGTGTCGCCGATCTGCAGCTGGCCGTGGTTGTGAATGCCGATGATGTCGCCTGCCACCGCCTCGACGCTGCTCACGCGCTCGTTCGCCATGAACGTGAGCGCGTTGGCGAGCTTCATCTCGCGCCCGGAGCGCAAGTGACGGACTTTCATCGCCGGCGTGTAGCGGCCCGAGCACACCCGGAAGAACGCGATGCGGTCGCGGTGGCGCGGATCCATGTCGGCCTGGATCTTGAAAACGAATCCGCTGAAACCGGGCTCGTTCGGATCGACCATGCGCACGCCCGCGTCGCGCGGCTGCGGCGGCGGCGCCCAGTCGAGGAGCGCCTGCAGGATCTCCTGCACGCCGAAGTTGTTGATCCCCGAGCCGAAGAACACCGGCGTCTGGGTGCCGGCAAGAAAGCGCTGCAGGTCGAAGGGCACGCTCGCGCCGGACAGCAGCTCCACGTCGGAACGCAGCTGTGCGATTTCATTCGGGAAAAGTTCGTCGAGCCGCGCGTTGGCGATTCCCTCGATGGTCTCCGATTCACCGCCGCGCTTTTCCTCGCCCGGCGTGAAGCGCAACAGCCGGTTGGACAGGAGATGGAAAACTCCCCGGAACCCCTTGCCCATGCCCAGCGGCCAGCTGATTGGCGCGCAATCGATCTTCAGCACCGACTCGATCTCCTCGAGCAGCTCGAAGGGCTCGCGCACCTCCCGGTCGAGCTTGTTCACGAACGTGATGATCGGCGTGTTCCTGAGCCGACAGACCTCCAGCAGCTTGATGGTCTGCGCCTCCACGCCCTTGGCCGCGTCGATCACCATGACAGCGGCATCGACCGCGGTGAGCACCCGGTAGGTGTCCTCGGAAAAGTCCTCGTGCCCGGGCGTATCGAGCAGGTTGATCGTGTGCCCGCCGTACTCGAACTGCATGACCGAGCTGGTCACCGAAATGCCGCGCTGCTTTTCGATCTCCATCCAGTCGGAGGTGGCGTGGCGCGAGCTCTTTCTCGCCTTCACGGTCCCCGCCATCTGGATCGCGCCGCCGAACAGCAGCAGCTTTTCGGTGAGCGTGGTCTTGCCGGCATCTGGGTGGGAGACGATCGCGAAGGTGCGCCTGCGCGATACATCGCGCACGAGGTCTGCGGGAAAGGCGGGCGTGTTCATGGGAGCGACAACAGAATCCGTCGGCGTAGGCGGCGTAGCGGGGCGCGATTATAGCAATCGGCGCGTAGCGGCGCGCATGCTAACCTCGCGAAAACCCGGAGGCCGCAGCGATGCAATTTGATTTTGACGCCTATTCTCCGCAGCAGATCGCCGAGTGCGTCGAGACGGTCGGTGTGGCCAAGGCGCGGATGCCGCTCATACAGATGGCGCTGCTCGGCCTGCTCGCGGGCGCGTTCATCGGACTGGGCGCGCTGTACTACACGCTGGTGCTCAGCGACGTAAGCCTCGGCTTCGCGCTCTCGCGCCTACTCGGCGGGGTCTGCTTCTCACTGGGCCTGCTGCTTGTCGTCGTGGCGGGCGCGGAGCTTTTCACCGGTAACAACCTGCTCGCGATGGCGTGGGCCGACGGCCGCATCACGGCGGGCGAGGTACTGCGCAACTGGACGATCGTGTGCGTGGCAAACCTGGTCGGCGCATCGGGGCTCGCCGTCGTAGTCTGGCTGTCCGGGCACCCGGGCGCCAACGGCGGCGCGGTGGCCCAGACGTACCTCCAGATCGCGGCGGCCAAGGCCGCGCTTCCCGCCTCCGAAGCTTTTTTCCGCGGCGTGTTGTGCAACGTGCTTGTCTGCATGGCGGTCTGGATGGCGCTCGCAGGGCGCAGTGTGACGGACAAGGCGGTGGCGATCGTATTTCCGATCTCCGCATTCGTTGCCGCGGGGTTTGAGCATTCGGTGGCGAACATGTACTTCTTCCCGATCGCGCTCCTCCTCAAGGCTTCCGGCGCGCCTCTCCCGCCTGGCGCCGAAGCGCTCGACTTGTCGGCGATGTTCGTCAACCTCGGCCCGGTGGTCGCCGGAAATATCGCGGGGGGCAGCGTCCTCGTGGCGCTGGTCTACCACCTGATCTATCGTCGGTCGGCCGAGCCCTGAGGCGCGTGCTATAGTTTTCAAAGGCGTCCCGGGCGGCCTCGGAATGTGTATCGGTACAAATACACAGACTACCGTAAAGGCCGCTCCAGGAGCGGATTTAACAAAACAAAAGTAAGAGATTCATATCATGGCAGATCGCCAGTTCGGCATTGAAACCCTGTGCCTGCATGCCGGGCAGATTCCCGACGCAGCCACCGGCGCGCGCGCCCTGCCGATCTACCAGACGACCTCGTTTGTCTTCGATTCGGCCGAACACGCGGCCAGCCTGTTCAACCTGCAGACGTTCGGCAACGTCTACTCGCGCATCTCCAATCCCACGGTGTCGGCGTTTGAGGAGCGCGTCGCGGCGATCGAGAACGGCCGTGCCGCGCTGGCCACCGGCTCGGGCCAGGCGGCTGAGGCGACGGCGATACTTACGCTGTGCGAAGCCGGCGACCACATCGTGTCGGCGTCCACCCTGTACGGCGGCTCCTACTCGCTGCTCGGCATCAACCTTGCCAAGCTCGGCATCGAGACCACCTTCGTCGACCCCGACGATCCGGAGAATTTCCGCCGCGCGCTGCGCCCGAACACCAAGCTGGTGTACGCCGAGACCCTCGGCAACCCGCTGATCAACCTCATCGACATCGAGGCCGTTGCGAATATCGCCCACGCAGCAGGCGTGCCGCTGATGATCGACAACACCGTGCCCTCGCCCTACCTGTGCCGGCCGTTCGACTGGGGCGCCGACATCGTGGTCCACTCGGCCACCAAGTACATCGGCGGCCACGGCACCACCATGGGCGGAGTGATCGTCGAGTCAGGAAAGTTTCCCTGGGACAACGGCAAGTTCCCCGGAATGACCGAGCCCTCGCGCGGCTATCACGGGGTGCGCTTTTACGAGACCTTCGGCGACTTCGGCTACACCATGCGCGCGCGCATGGAGATCATGCGCACCTTCGGGCCGGTGCTCGCCCCGCTGGCCGCCTGGCAACTGATGCAGGGCCTCGAGACCCTGCACGTGCGCATGGAGCGGCATTGCGCCAACGCCCTCGCAGTGGCTGAGTTCCTGCAGGGCCATCCGCAGGTGGCCTGGGTCAACTATCCGGGACTGGACGACAACAAGTACCACGCCCTGGCGAAGAAGTACCTTCCGAAAGGTGCCTCGGGACTGCTGAATTTCGGCGTGAAAGGTGGCGCGAAGGGTGGCGAAAAATTCATCGAGGCGGCAACCTTCATGAGCCACCTCGCCAATATCGGCGATGCGAAGACCCTGATCATCCATCCGGCCTCGACCACCCACCGGCAGATGTCCGAGGAAGAACAGCTGAAGGCCGGCGTGCTGCCCGACATGGTGCGCATGTCCGTGGGTCTCGAGACACTGGACGACATCCTCTGGGACATCGACCAGGCGCTGGCTGCCGCCGTAAAGGCATGACGGACATCAAGGAACTGGAGTCGCTTCTGTCGGCGAAGATGCCGATCGTCGCGGTCGAATCCCACGAGGAGCAGAAGATCCTCGCGATGCTCGAGCGCTTCGCCACCCTCAACGAACGCAGCCTGTATGTGTGGAGCATTACCCACGGCTTGCGCCGCCAGCCGACCGGGGAGTCGGCCTTCAATACCCAGAGGATCGAGGAAGCGCTGCGCCATATCGAGAACTCTCCGCAGAATGCGATCTACCTGTTTCTGGATGCGCATTCGTTCTTCGAAGAGCCGTTGGTGATCCGCACGATCAAGGACATCGCGCAGAAGACCGAGTTTTCCCACCGCATGCTGGTGTTCCTTTCGGCAAAACTGAACGTGCCGGATGACATTTCGCGGGTGACCGCGCGCTTCAAGCCGGCCCTGCCGGACGCCGCGCAGATCACCGGAATCATCAACCAGGAAGCGGCGCGTTGGCGGGAGGACACGGGCGAACGCGTCTCCGGCAGCCGCGAGGCGCTGAACATGCTCATACAGCATTTGGGCGGGCTCACCGAGGAAGACGCGCGGCGCCTCGCGCGCATGGCGATCCGCAACGACGGCGCGATCAACCTCGCGGATATCGGCAGGGTGCTCAAGGCCAAGCACGAGTACCTCCAGGCCAGCGAAGTCCTGACCCTTGAACCTGGCATCCCGGACGTCGATCAGCTGGGAGGACTCGCCAACCTCAAGCGCTGGCTGAAAGTGCGGCGCGAGGTGTTCCTGAACCCGGCCCCGGACAGTCCGCTGCCACCGCCCAAGGGCATGCTGCTGCTCGGCGTGCAAGGCGCGGGCAAGAGCCTGGCGGCCAAGTGCGTCGCCGGCAGCTGGCACCTGCCGCTGTTCCGCATGGATTTCGGGACCCTCTACCAGAAGTACCACGGAGAGACCGAGCGCAACATGCGCGAGGCCCTGGCCATCGCCGGCGCCATGGCCCCCTGCGTGCTGTGGATGGATGAGATCGAAAAAGGCATCGCGGGCGATTCGGGCGGCGACTCCGACGGCGGCGTTTCGCGACGCGTCCTCGGCACCCTGCTCACCTGGATGGCCGAGCGCACCAGCCGCGTGTTCCTCGTCGCCACGGCGAACGATATTTCGCAATTGCCGCCGGAACTCATGCGCAAGGGTCGCTTCGACGAGATTTTCTTCGTCGACCTGCCCGGCCCGGAAGCGCGCACACAGATCCTGAAGATCCATCTGGCAAAGAAAAAAAGCAACCCGGCTGAGTTCGATCTTGCCGCGCTGAGCGAGGCGAGCGCAGGCTTTTCCGGAGCCGAGATTGAACAGGCCGTGGTGTCCGCACTCTACGAGGCGCTGGCCGAGAAGACGCGACTTGCCACCGGGCACCTTCTGGCGGAACTGCGGCGCACCCGCCCCCTTTCGGTCATCATGGCGGAAAAGGTCGCTGCGCTGCGGGCCTGGGCAAGCGAACGGGCCGTACCGGCCGACTGACAACACACTGGGACCACTCTGGGGAGAAGCAATATGCTGAGCTATCAGGTCATCGAACATGGCAAGCCGCTGCAGAAAGTATTTACGGCGACGCCCAAGCCAAAGGGGACCGAGGTGCTGGTGCGCATTACGCGCTCCGGTGTATGCCACAGCGACCTGCACATCTGGGACGGTTACTTCGACCTCGGTGGTGGCAAGCGCTTCTATGTGAAAGACCGCGGCTGCGTGCCGCCCTTCACGCTCGGGCACGAACCATTCGGCGTGGTCGAAGCTTTCGGCGCGGGTGCTGCCAAGGCGCTGCGCGGCCTGAAGGTCGGGCAGCGCAGGCTCGTGTACCCGTGGATCGGCTGTGGCAAGTGCGCGGTATGCAAGGCAGGCCAGGACAACTACTGCGTGTCTGGCACCCGCTTCCTGGGCATCAATCGCGCTGGCGGGTATTCGACCCACGTGCTGATCCCGCACCCCAAGTACCTGGTCGATACCGCTGGGGTGGATGATGCGTTTGCCGCCACGCTGGCCTGCTCAGGCCTCACCACCTACAGCGCGATCGCCAAGCTGCCTGAACTGGGCAGGAACGACTATGTCGCCGTCCTCGGTTGCGGCGGACTCGGGCTGGTGGCGATCTCGATCCTGAAGGCGCTGGGCATCCGCAACGTGATCGCCTGCGATGTCGATGCGGGCAAGCTTGCCGCAGCGACAAAGCTCGGTGCGGCGCTGGTGCTCGACACGCGCGCCGCCGATGCGGCGCAGCAACTGGTTGCGCTGGCGAAGGGCAACCTGGCCGGCGCAATGGATTACGTCGGGATGCCGTCGACCTTCATGGCGGCCTACCCTGCCTTGCGCAAGGGCGGACGCTACATCCTCTGCGGGCTGTTCGGCGGCGAAGTCACCCTGCCCCTGCCACCGATCGCGCAGCGCGCGGTGGGCGTGATCGGGTCGTACGTCGGCAACCTCGCCGAGCTCAAGGCGGTCGTGGCGCTGGCGAAGAAGAAGAAGCTCAAGCCCATGCCGGTCGAGACGCGCGCCGCCGCCGAAGTAAACCGCACGCTAGACGAACTCAAGGCCGGCAGGATTCTCGGCAGGGTGGTGCTCGATTTTGAAACGGCAAAGACCTGAGCGCCGCGCCTCCGTATACTCGAAAAATGACTCCATACACTTGGCAGTTCCCCTACAGCTGGCCACGCAAGCCCGTCCTTGCCGCCAACGTCGTTTCAACCTCCCAGCCGCTGGCCGCGCAGGCGGGTTTGCGCATGCTGCTCCAGGGCGGCAACGCGGTGGACGCGATCCTCGCCACTGCGATCACACTGACCCTGGTCGAGCCGGTGTCAAACGGCATCGGTTCGGACCTGTTCGCGATCCTCTGGGACGGCAAGGAGCTGCACGGCATCAACGCCTCCGGGCGCTCACCCGAAGGCTGGACACCGGAATACTTCGCGCAGAAGTACCCGGAGCTGAAAACCATGCCCCAGCGTGGCTGGAACACGGTCACGGTTCCCGGCTGCGTGTCCGGCTGGCGCATGCTTTCGGAACGCTTCGGCAAGCTGCCGTTCGAGAAACTGTTTGAACCCGCGATCGCGTATGGCCGCAACGGCTTTCTCGTTTCGCCAACGATCGCACGACAATGGGAAATCCAGGCGAGGGAACTGCACAGCCAGCCGGGCTACGCTGGCGCCTTCATGCCCGGTGGTCGACCGCCGCAGGCCGGCGAAATGTTCAGCTTTCCGGATCATGCCGCGACGCTGGAGAAAATCGCGGCCTCGAAAGGCGAAGCCTTCTATCGTGGCGAGATTGCCGCGCAACTCGTAGCGCACAGTGCGCAGAACGGCGGCGTCATGACGTCGGCCGACCTCGCTGCGCACCGGGCGGACTGGACCCCGCCTCTGGAAGTCGGCTACCGCGGCTACACCATCCACGAGCTGCCGCCCAACGGACAGGGGATCATCGCGCTGATCGCACTGGGCATCCTCGAGCACTTCGACATGAGGAGCCATCCGGTTGATTCGGCTGACAGCCTGCACCTGCAGATCGAGGCGATGAAGCTCGCCTTTGCCGACGGGCGCCGCTATGTGGCGGACCTCGACTGGATGGACATCAAGCCAAACGCCCTCCTCGATTCCGGCTACCTCAAGAGCCGCGCCGCGCTGATCGACATGAAGAAGGCGCAGGACTTCGGCCACGGCACGCCTCCGAAAGGGGGCACGGTGTACCTCACCGCGGCTGACGCCTCCGGCATGATGGTCTCGCTGATCCAGTCCAACTACATGGGCTTCGGGTCCGGCGTCGTCGTGCCGGGCACCGGCGTGTCGCTACAGAACCGCGGCGCGACTTTCGTGCGCACTCCCGGCCATCCGAACGAGGTGGCGCCGAAAAAGCGCCCCTACCAGACCATCATCCCGGGCTTCGTCACCAAGGATGGCAAGCCCGTCATGAGCTTCGGCGTGATGGGTGGAACGATGCAGCCCCAGGGCCACGCGCAAGTGATGGTGAGGATCGCCGACTACGACCAGAACCCGCAGGCCGCCTGCGACGGACCGCGTTTTCGCGTGGTGCAGGGAATGGAAGTCAACGTCGAGGGCGGGCTTTCCGCCTCCGTACTCGAGGAACTCACCCGCCGCGGGCACCAGTTGGCCGAACTCAAGGAAGGCTACATGGACTTCGGCTCTGCGCAGCTGATCTGGAAGCTCGACGGCGGGTATGTCGCAGCGAGCGATCCGCGCCGGGACGGGCAGGCCGTGGGGTACTAACCTCTCGGTGACCCGAATTGACCTTTCAGGTCTCCTTGTTTTGCGAATCATGGCGCGAACTACCGCCATGCAATTGGTAGCTTTTTCGCGCGCCATGATTCGCAAAACAAGGAGATTGGTTAACTTCAATTGCACGCTGGTCCGATCGCATCCGATCAGCCAGTTCAATAACGAAACGGAGTTCCGCAAATGCTGAAAATCTGGGGACGCGCAAATTCGTCCAACCTGAAGAAAGTCACCTGGCTGTGCGAGGAGATCAACCTTCCGTACGAACGCATCGACGCCGGCATGAGCTACGGGGTGGTGAATACCCCCGAGTACCGCAAGCTGAATCCCAACGGCCTGGTGCCGACGATCGACGACGAGGGGTTCATCCTCTGGGAATCGAACGCAATCGTGCGCTACCTTGCCGCAAAACACGCGGCGGGCACGCTCTGGCCGACGGACCTCAAGGTGCGCGCGGACGCCGACCGCTGGATGGACTGGTGCACGAGCACGCTCTGGCCGACCTTTCGCCCGGTGTTCTGGAACCTGGTGCGCACGCCGCCCGAGCAGCGCAACATGAAAGAAGTCGAGGAAGGCGCAAAGAAGACCGCGGAGATGCTTGCGCGGCTCGACGGCCATCTCGCCGGGCGCAGGTTCGTTGCAGGCGACCAGCTGACAATCGGTGACATCGCCTTCGGGCCGGTGGTGTACCTGGTCAACAACGTGCCGTTCGACCGGCCGAAGCTCGCCCACTACGACGCCTGGTACGCGCGGATCTCCGAGCGTGCGGCGTTCAGGAAGGTCGTCGCCCTGCCCGTCGCCTAGGCGGCCCCGCATGCTGCGCATCTGGGGCCGGGTGAACTCGGTCAACGTCAAGAAGGTGCTCTGGTGCGCAGGGGAACTCGGCCTGCCGTTCGAACGCATCGAGGCGGGTATGGAGCATGGCGTCGTCGACACCTCGCGCTACCTGGCGATGAACCCGAACGCGCGCGTCCCGACGATCGACGACGACGGTTTCGTGCTTTGGGAATCGAATGCGATCGTCCGCTACCTGTCGCTCAAGTACGGCGCGGGGAACCTGTGCCCGATGGAAATGCACGAGCGAGCGGATGCCGACCGCTGGATGGACTGGTGCAGCACGCAGCTCGCCGGGACGTTTCGGGAGGTGTTCTGGGGCACCGTGCGCACGCTGCCCGAGAAACGCAACAAGTCCCTGATCGAGCGAAACCGGGTGGCGACCGCTGCGACACTCGATATTGCGGACGAGGCGCTGGCGCGGCGCCCTTTCCTTGCCGGAGACCGACTCACCATGGGCGACATACCGCTCGGATGCTACGTGCACCTGTGGATGAGCATGCCGATCGCGCGCCCGGAGCATCCGAATCTGAACGCCTGGTACCAGCGGCTGCGTGCGCGCCCGGCGTTCGACGCGGGCGTCAACACTCCGCTGACCTGACCGCCGGGTCCGCTGGCGAAGCGAGGCAGCGCGCGCGCTGATCCGCCGGCAGAGCTGCGACGCGCTTTACCGCAGCGTAAAAGCGCGGGAGATCTCCCCCAGCCTCCTCGAGCATCCGTTCGAAGCCGGGCACGAATTTCGAATACGCGCTCAACGACACAAGCAGCGCATTGTTCGGCTCGTTGCCCAGGATCCGGTCATAGCCGGAAAACCCACCCCAGCGCGCCTTCAAGGCTGCGTACTTGCGCTTCAGTTCGTCGAACGCAGAGCGTTTTTTTGCCCGCCTGGATTCGATTGACTCCGCAGCCGACCCTTCGGCGTACACGCGTTCCAGTCGCGACCTTGCCGCTTCCACCAGGGAAATGAACTGTTCGCGGCGCTCACGCCCCTGGAAGAAGGCCGCGAGGTCAGCCTGCCGGTTCTGCGCGACGAGCCATCGCCTGACCCCGGCGCGCTCCACGGCAACCGCAAAGGATTCATTGAACGCCGTATCGCCCTTCACGTACACCACCTGGTGCGCCAATTCATGGAACACCAGGCGCGCGACCTCGCTTTCCGGGTAGCGGATGAAGGTCGAGAGCAGCGGGTCGTCGAACCAGCCAAGCGTCGAATACGCCGGGATGCCAAGCACAAGCGCGTCGTTGCCCGCGGCGCGCTGCCTTGCCGCCTCGCTTTGCGCGTCCGCCTCGCCAAAATAACCTCGGTAGTTCACGCAGCCCGCAACCGGGAAGCAGGAGTTCACCGCCGTGGTCGAGAACTCGGGAGCGGCAAACACGTTCCAGACGACGTACGACCTGCCGAGGTCTGCGTAGCTGCGGTAGCTGCCGTTGTCCGGCAACCCCAGCGCACTGCCCGCATAGGCGCGCACAGCACGCGCGCTCTCGAGGCGACGTCGAAGGTCGGCCGGAGTAGCAGGGTCGTCCATCACGTCCTTTATTGGCCGCGCGCGCGAAATCAGCTCAAGCTGCCCTCCTGCTGCCTGCGTGTAATACGCGAGCGTGTCGCAGCCTGCGAGCAGGGCGGCGCAGGCGAGCGCACACAGTCGGCTGAGCAGCGCGCCAACCAGTGCACCGCGCGGGCTAGCTCCCATGCCGGTACGCCCCATATTGGAGAAAATGTGCCGCTTGCGCCGCCACCCGGGCGGAAAAGATCAGTTCGGTGTGGCCCACCGGAAGCACGATGCGATCGGCCATGCCTGCGACCGTGGTCTCTTCAAGCCGCACCACCCCGTCGTTCACGCCGGGCAGGCGACCCAGCACGCGGCCCAGACCGATGGGCCGGCTTCCGGCAATGATGCCCAACGGGGCCCGGCCATCCCAGTGTGCGAACCGCGCTTCACGCCACGCCGACTGGCTCTCTCCAAGCATCCAGCGGCCGGGCGAAAAATTCGCCAGCCGGCGCCCCGCCATGCAGCCGTGCACAGGCGTGCCCAAAAGCTGCACGCTCAGGGCCGCAGGCGCGTCCGGCCTGCCCAATGCGGCCAGCGCGACCAGGCCGCCAAAGCTGTGGCCGACCAGATGGGCCGGCGCGCCGCGTAGCGTTTCATGCGCAAAGCGCGAGAGACGCGCCGCATGCATCCCCAGGGGCTCGCGCTGGCTCGGATAGGCGAACAGGTGGCAGCGAAAGCCGCGCGCAGCGAGGCGCGAGGCAAGGCGCGACATGACGACCCCGGGCATCCACAGGCCGTGCAGCAGAATCACCTCGCGGTCCGGGTCGGCAGTCACTGCGCTACCGCTGTTCTCGCCGCACCGCGAGCAGCCAGATGCCGATCAGCAGGGCCGGACCGCCGAATGCCGCGTAGGCCACTGCATAGTTTCCGCTGACAAACAGGGCCAGTGAAAACATCGGCGGGCTGACCACCACACCAAGGAACGTGAAGAACATGCACGCACCGGTCGCACGCCCGGCCTGGCCCGGTGGCGCGAGCCGTGCAACTTCGGCGAGAAACACCCCATTCCAGCCGACGGCGGTCGCTCCGAACGCGCTTGCGAACAGGAACAGCAGCCACAGCGGCCAAGCGGGGCTGGCAGCCAAGGTTGCTAGGGCCGACAACCCCATGCCCAGGCCAAGCAGGCCGAGCATCGCGCGGCGCGTCAGGATGCGGTCAGCGACAAACCCCCACAGGACACGACCGACCATGCTCGCCACCTGGGAAACCGCCAGCACGAATCCGGCGAGCACCAGCGACATCCCGAACGACCCGGTCAGGAAAATGACTAGGTAGGTCACCATGGTCACCTGCACGCCCGCGTAGATGAACGACACCACCGCCAGTTCGGCAAGGGCGCGGTCACCGAAGATCATCGCCAGTGGCGCAAATGCGGCGCGAAGCGACATCGGGGCCGAGGCGTTCAGGTCGATGTCATACCGTGTGCGTGTGGGCTGGATTGCAAAGGCAAGCGCGACGCAGGTCAACCCCACGCCCAGCGCAGCCCAGCGCCAGCTCCCGCTGAGCAGGATCAGGGTCGGTATCAGGCTCCCGGCAATGACACCGCCCAGCGGGACGCCGGTCTGTTTGATCGAGAACGTGATCGAGATCAGCGAAGGCGGCGCGGCACGGATCAGGATCTGCGAACTCGAAGGGGTGGTCGGACCGTACCCCAGCCCGATGAGCACCGCGCCTACGCCCACCAGCGGCAGCGAATGCGTGGAGGCCGCGAGCAGTATTCCCGCCAGGCACAGCATGAGGCCGATCTGGCTCATGCGGATCGGACCGAATCGCGCCACCAGCCCACCGGCCATGAGCGAGCCGAACATGCTGCCGACGTAGACGAGGGATACGAAATAGCCGATCCATGCAGGCGTCACGCCCAAGTCCGGCGCCGCCACCGGCGCCATCACGGGAGCGCCATACACCACGAGCGCCACTGCGGTCTGCACCGCCAGTGTTACCGCCAGCGGCAGCGCAATGGCGCCGAGCGCCGAGCCTGCTCCCTTCATCGACGCGGCCCCTGCCGCGCGAGGGTCGTCGTTTGTCGCGTCCAGGCCTTCCCGGGATCCTTCAGCCACTATTGCGCAGGCCGGCCGCAATGCCGTTGATGGTGATCAGAAGGGCGCGCTGCACGCGATCCTCGTGGTCGCCCGCGCGAAACCGCCGCAGCAGTTCGATCTGCAGGTGGTTGAGCGGATCGATGTACGGCCGCCGGTTGCGGATCGAGCGCGCAAGCGTCGGGTTGTCGGCGAGCAACTCGCGCGTACGCTGGATCGAGAACAGGTGGCGCAACGTCAGCGCATGCTCCGCTTCGATCTGCCCGAGCAACACTTTTGCTCGCTTCTGGTCTTCTGCAAGGCGTGCATAGCGCGAAGCGATTCCGAGATCCGTCTTCGCCAGCAGCATATCCATGTTGGAGAGCATGACCCGGAAGAACGGCCAGCCCGCATACATCTCGCGCAACAGGCGCAGCTTCGCGGCACGCCCGGTGGAGAGATAGGCCTGCACGGCCGAACCGAACCCGTACCAGCCGGGGAGCATGATGCGCGCCAGCGACCAGCTGAAGACCCAGGGAATCGCGCGCAGATCCTCGATCCGTCCCGAGGCACGGCGCGCCGCCGGCCGGCTGCCGATATGCAGGCCCGCGATCTCGCCAATCGGCGTGACGGCCCGGAAGAATTCGACGAAGCCGGGAGTTTCATAGACCAGGGCACGGTACGCAGCGAACGACAGGGCGCTGATCTCTTCCATCGCCGCACGCCACTCCGGACGCTCGAGCGCGGGGTCCGTGTTTTCCAGCAGCGTCGCCTCGAACGTGGCGGCGACCAGTGTCTCAAGATTGCGCTGGCCGATTTCCGCATCGGAATACTTGCTTGCGATCACCTCGCCCTGCTCGGTCATACGGATCGCGCCATTCACGCTGCCCGGCGGCTGGGCGAGGATCGCGTCATAACTGGGCCCGCCGCCGCGCCCCACGGTGCCGCCCCGGCCATGGAACAGGCGCAGCTTGACGCCGTGCGCGTCGCACACGCCCGCCAGGTCGCGGGTCGCGCGATACAGTTCCCAGTTGGAGGTCACATAGCCGCCATCCTTATTGCTGTCCGAGTAGCCGAGCATGACTTCCTGCAGATCCCCGCGCGCAGTTACGAGGGCGCGATAGGCCGGCAGCCCGAGCAGTCGGTCGATCATCGCGCCGGCGCGGCGCAGGTCGTCGATGGTCTCGAACAACGGCGCGATGTTCAGGCCGAGCGTCGGCGTTAGGTCCGATTGTCCCGGCCGCAGCAGCCCGGACTCACGCATCAGCACCGCCGCTTCCAGCACATCGCTGACTTCGCCGGTGTTGGAAATGATATAGGTCGGGAGTGTGGCCGTGCCGAAACGACGCTGGATGTCGTTCGCGGCATCGAGTATCGCCAGTTCCTTCACCGCCAGTTCGCCGTAACCGACAAACGGAGAACGGAGCAGTCGGGAGGTGCCGAGTTCGCCGAGCAGGAATGCGATCCGCGCCTCCTCGTCAAGCGACGCGTAGTCGGCCACCACACCCGCGCGCGCGGCAAGCTCGCCGATCAACGCGGCGTGCACGCCGCTGTGCTGGCGCATGTCCACCGACGCCAGGTGAAACCCGAACGCCTGGACCGCATGCCGCAAGCGCATCAGCCTGCCGTAGACGACGCGCGCACTGCCGTGGCCGCGCAGCGACTCGATCATGGTGTCAAGATCCTTTGCGAACTCGCCGCTGGCGGCATAGGGTTTCGCATCGGCCAGCGGCCGGCGAAGGGCATCGTGATGGCCCAACGCGTGACTCGTCGCCGCCAGGCGCGCATAGATGCCGATCAGTGCCCGCCGGTACGGTTCATCGCGGCGCTGCTCTGACGTGTCCCCGGACGCATCGGCCAGGCGCCTGAGTTCGGGGGAGATGTCGATGCGCCGCAGAGACAGGCTCAGTTCGCGACCAAGCGCGTGCACCTCGTCCAGATAGTGCTCAAGCGCGAGCGCCGACTGGTGCTCGACCGCATACGCAAGGGTCTCGTGAGTGACGAACGGGTTGCCATCACGGTCTCCGCCGATCCAGCTGCCCATGCGCAGCATCTGTGGCGGCGGAAGGCGGCGGCGGAACCGCGCGTGCAGTTCCGCGTCGATCTCCTCCATCAGCCGCGGAATCGCGGTGAGGAAGGTGTAACGATAAAACGAGAGCGCATTGTCGATTTCGTCCTGGACCGTCAGGCGCGCGATGCGCAACATCCGCGTCTGCCAAAGGATCAGGACTCCGCGAGCCAGCGCGTCCCGGCCAGCCTGCGCCTCGACATCGGTGTGGCGCGCGCGATCGCGCTCGTCGAGCAGGCGCGCGATCTCGATATGCACATCCAGTATGCTTTTCCTCTGCACCTCGGTCGGGTGCGCGGTGAGCACCGGCATCACGAGCCCGTCCGTGAGGAACTTGGACAGGGCAGAGGCGGTCACGCCAGCGGCAGCGGCGCGTTCCGCAGCGAGCGCGATCGATCCGTTCTGCGGCCTGGATCCCGCGAGCCGATGCGCGCGCCGGCGGCGAATGTGGTGGCGATCTTCCGCAATGTTTGCGAGCTGCGAGAAGACGGCAAACGCACGCACGACTGTCATCACCGCGTCCGGATCAAGCGCACGCAGCGTGGTCGCAAGCGACGCCCCCGAGCGCGGATCCTTGGCGCGGTGGAACTCGACTGCGGTTCTGCGTATCCGCTCGACGAGGTCGTAGGCGGCAACGCTTTCCTGCTCCCGCAACGTATCGCCCAGCATGCGCCCGAGCAGGCGGATATCCTCCGCCAGCGGCTGGTCCTTGTCAGAGCGCGTGGCAGCCACCTACGGCTTCACCATACGGGCCGCCCAAGCGGGGGCTGGCAGGACAGGGGCCGCGCTGCGAAAGGCGTCCGGCCAAACGACTTCGCGACGCCCTTTGAGGATCTGCGCCACCAGTGGGGTCGCGGCCAACTGGCTCCCGTCGGCGGCCACTTTGTAGCCGCCAAGCACGGTTCCGGTTTCGAGCGCCGCGAACGCGGCACGCAGCTGCTCCTGGTCGAACGACCCCGCCTTGGCGACCGCAGCCTCGAGCACCTTACCCGCAGCCCACCCGCAGGCGGCATGAAAATCGGGGTAGCGCTTGTACTTATCTCGATAGGCTTTCACGAACGCCGCATTCCCTGGCGTCGCTCCGCGCGGCTCGTAGAAGGACAGACCGGTCGAATACTCGGCGTCCATGCCGACGAGCTTGATGAAGGCGGGGTCGAGGCTGTGCGGAGCAACGAGCAACCCGGGCATGAATCCCGCAGCCTTGAAGCCGCGCACGAGGTCTGCCAGTTCCTGCGCGCCGGCCGGGGCCAGGACGACATCGACGCCCGTCGCTTTCAGCCTCGCGCTGAACGGCGCAAGGCCTTTCATCACGTCCACCACGTAGAACATCGACGGCCGAAGTTCAAGCCTGCCGCCGAGTCTCGCGTTCTCGGCTGCCAGTTGCTCGGCCATCGCCTGCGCCGTTGCTTCGTCGCGCGCAACCACGACCGCCGACTTGAGTCCCGCAAGCGCCGCAAGCGCCGGCACGCCTGCCGCAGCCCGATCAGAAGGAGGAGGCACCTGAAAAACGTAGCGATAGGCCCGTTTGTGGATCCCCGGGGAAGTCCCGCTTGCGTTGACCATTACGCGACGGTTGCGCTCAGCCACGGCCGCGGCGATCGAGGTTGCCGCGGATCCGAATGGGCCGATCAGGACTTCCGCGCCGTCATCCCTGACAAGAAGCTCGTAAAGCGCGGTCGAGCGCAATGAATCGCTGGCATCGTCGTACAGCTTGAGGTCGACCGGCCTGCCCAGGAGCCCGCCCGCTGCGTTCACTTCCTCCTGCCACAGCAATAATGCGTCACGCATCCCGACGGCAAGGTCGGCAAGGAACCCGCTCTGTGACAGCGCGGCGCCGATGACCACCGGCCTGCCCGCCGCGTTTGCCGGCGCGCAGAACGTGCATGCGGTCAGCAACGTGATCAGAAACGCGGGAATGCTACGCATCATTTGAAACCCAGGAACTCGGCGAAGTTCGCCACCGGCTCACGCACCGTGACCAGACCGTTCTCGATGGCGTCAGGCCGGGCGTAACCGAGCGACATCCCGCAGACAATGTTTTCGGATTCCGGAATCGCCAGCTCGGCACGCAGCACCATGTGGGCGTTTGCAATCGCCGCCTGGGGGCAGGTATCGAGCCCCTTGCCGCGCGCGGCGAGCATCACGTTCTCGAGGAACATGCCGTAGTCAAGCCAGCTGCCCAGTTCCATGTCGGCATCCATGGTGAAGATCAGCGCCACTGGAGCATCGAAAAACTTGAAGTTTCGCGCGTGCTGCCTCGCCATGCCTTCCTTGTTGTCTCGCGAAAGGCCCAGGATGCCGTACAGGTCCCAGCCTACCTTGCGCCTGCGCGCGAGGTAGGGATCGCGCCATTTCACGGGGTAGTAGTTGTACGGCGGTTTGAACCCCGCTTCCCCCTGGTTCGCGTAGGCATCGAGCATTGCCCGGCTCAGTCGGTCGCGCGTCTCGCCAGCCAGTACACGAACCTTCCAGGGCTGCACGTTGGTGCCGGAAGGGGCGCGGCTGGCCAGCGCGAGAACCTCCTCCACAAGCGCGCGCGGCACCGGATCGGGTTTGAACGCGCGCACGCTGCGACGGGAGAGCAAGGCCTCCTCTACGCTGGCGGCCGGCTTGCCGGCTGCGAAGGGCAGTGCTCCGATTGCTGGATCGATCAAGTCTGGACTCCGAAAAAGGGCGAAAAAGGGGCGAATAGCGAACCGTGATCGCCCTACAAAGACGGAAACTGGATAATACCGGCATGGCCTCCGTCACGCAGCCCGAGTTCTCAGCCCCAGCATTCCTGCAGGCCCTTGCCGGGATCGTCGGGCAGGCGCACGTGCTGAGCGCGAAAGCGGATGTCGCCCCTTACTTTACCGACTGGCGGCGTGTGTTTCCCGGCTCCGGGATCGGCGTCGTCCGCCCGGCAAACACGGACGAAGTGTCCCGGGTTGTCGCGCTGTGCGCGCTGCACGGCGTTGCGATTGTGCCCCAGGCCGGCAACACGAGCCTCTGCGGCGGATCGGTTCCGCGCGCGCCAGGCAGCGGTGGACGGCCCGAGCTCGTCGTTTCGGTTGCGCGCATGAACCGGATCCGCTCGATCGACGCGCTCAACGACACCATGACTGTCGAGGCGGGCTGCGTCCTGCAGGTGATCCAGCAGGCGGCCGACGCCGAGGGGCGCCTCTTCCCGCTCTCTCTCGCCGCGGAAGGCAGCTGCCAGATAGGTGGAAACCTGTCGACCAACGCCGGCGGGGTTGGCGTGCTCCGCTACGGCAATGCGCGCGAACTCGTGCTCGGCCTGGAAGTCGTGCTGCCAGACGGACGCGTCTGGCACGGCCTCAAGTCGTTACGCAAGGACAACACCGGCTACGACCTCAAGCACCTGTTCATGGGCGCAGAGGGCACATTAGGAATCATCACCGCCGCCGTGCTTAAGCTGTTCCCGAAACCTTCAGCCAGCGCCACAGCCTGGATTGCGGTCGAGAACCCGCAACAGGCCGTCGAGCTCCTGGCCGCGCTGCGCGCCCTGATGGGCGACCGGCTCACCGCATTTGAACTGATCTCGCGCGTTTGCCTTGACGCGGTCATCAAGCACGCGCCCTCCACCCAGGATCCGCTTCGCGAGCCTCATGCCTGGTACGTGCTGGCCGAGTTCACGGACGGTGGCTCGCAGCAAGCCCTGACCGAGCGGTCCGAGTCGGCGCTGATGGAATGCAGCGAGCGAGGCGTGCTGATTGACGTTGCACTGGCGCAAAGCGAAGCACAGTCCCGTGCGCTGTGGACCATCCGCGAGACCTTGCCCGAAGCGCAGTTCACCAACGTCAAGCACGACGTGTCGGTGCCGGTCTCGAGCATTCCGCGCATGATCGACGAAGGCATGGAGGAGTTGCGCGCGGCGTTTCCTGGCTGCGTCGGCTACATTTTCGGGCACATCGGCGATGGCAACCTGCACTACAACATCGGCATGGCCGACGAAGCCGGCACCCGTGTGCTGATGGGGCAGCTCAAGGCCGTGAATCAAGTGGTGTATGCGGTCGTTGAACGGCTCAGCGGCTCGATCTCGGCCGAACATGGCGTCGGACAGCTGAAACGCGAAGCGATAAAGCCACGCAAGCCGGCAATCGAGCTGGAGCTCATGCAGCGCGTCAAAGACGCGCTTGATCCGCAGGGAATCATGAACCCCGGCAAGGTCCTGTAGACCGCCCCGCCGGGGGGGCAGCGGCGTTTCCGGGTGGCCTTTCCTTGCGCCCGACTTGCAACTCCTCACACCGTAGGTTTTCGTCATATCATTGCGATATGGCCAAGATAACCAGCATCCGGGACGATGACGTATTTGCCATCACCGACAAGGGCAATCGCGAGCTGAAAGCTGCGAGTACTAACCTTTCGGTGGCGGATCTGGAAGTACTCGTTCTGGTCGATGGCTTTTCTCCGGTCGCCGCAATTGCCGCGCGCATGCCGGGTGCGTCACGCGATGCAGTCAATGCTGCCGTGCTGAAGCTCGCGCTCGCAAAGCTGATCGTGAATACCGTCGAGCCCGAATCGGATGTCATGTCCTCCGGATTCTCGACCATCACCGTACCAGCCGGCTTTTTCAGCAGCCTTTCCAAAGACAGCAGCCCGGAGGCAGAAGGGGGCGTGTCGATTCTGAAGCAGAAAGGCTATTTCGTTCGCATCGCCCGTCGCCCTGGCGAACCGCCAAAGCTCAAGCCAGGCGGTCCCACGACGGTTCTGGTGATCGACGATGACATCGACCTGCAACGGCTGATACGCACCTATTTCGTGCTCGAAGGTTTTACCGTCCGGGCGGCGCTGAAGCGCGACGACATCGTCATTGCGCTTCGCCTTCAGCCGCCACCAGATCTCGTTCTACTCGATGTCCACCTGCCGGATGCGGACGGTTTCGATATCCTGACCCGGATGCGTCAACATCCGGTGTTGAAAAACATGCCGGTCATCATGCTGACTGCCGAGACCACGCGTGAAGCGGTGCTGCGCGGGTTGCAGGGGGGCGCAGACGGCTATGTCACCAAGCCCTTCGAGGCAGACGTCCTGGTGACCGCAGTAAAGGCGGTGCTCGGCCTGGATGCACCGCCCGAAGAGAAAAGGCCCGGCGCCGCAAAGAAATAGGACGTCCCTTGGCATTCGGCTCCGAGTGCCGATCAGAGCTAGGATATTGACCTGTATCCCGTGCGTTTGCGGCGCACAGCTACCGATCCGGCGAACTCGTTTCTCCTTGGCATGCCTATCTTCCACGGTTCCGGAAACGAGGCATCCCTCGTCCCCATTTTTGCAAGAGGAGTTTTTACTATGATCAGGTTCAATCGACACACACTGAGTTTCTTCTGCGCGTCAGCGATTGCGCTGAGCATGTCGCCACCTGCAGTCGGACAGTCGATTGCGACGCTTGGAAACGTGAACCTGAGCGCAAAAGACATTACCCAACTGACGCAAAAACGGCCCCAGCTCCTCGCCTCCGACAAGATCCTAGAAAACGTCGTCCAACAGGAACTACTGCGGCGGGCCTTGGTTGCGGAGGCCAAGGCGCGCGGCTGGGATCAGCGGCCGGACATCCTGAAAGCAGTCGAGGCAGCAAGCGAGCAGGTCATCCTGAACACCTACGTCAACCGGATCGCGCAGGTGCCCGAGGACTATCCCGGCGATGCGGAAGTCAAGGCCTTCTACAACGCCAACCAGTCCGGGCTGACGGTTCCAAATCGATATCACCTTGCGCAGATTTTCGTCCCGCGACCGGCAGGCGGCAACGAAGCGGCGGCCGCGGCGCAACGGGTAAGCTCCATCGCCACGCGGGCACGGCAGGCAGGCGCCGACTTCGCCGCGCTCGCCAAGGCCGAATCCGCGGATCCCGAAAGCCGAGACAAAGGCGGTGACATCGGATGGGTTTTGGAGAACAACGTCGCGCCGGCGATCCGCTCGATACTGCCGACGCTGAAGCCTGGGAGCGCAAGCAATCCGGTCGAGACGACGAACGGCTGGCATATCGTTCGCATGATCGAGCTCAAGCCGCAGGCGCCGGCAACGCTCGAAGAGGCGCGGCCCGCGATCGTCCGCCAGTTGCGCGCCGCTCGGGCGGCACAGCTGCGTCAGGCCTACATCGACGAAATGCTGAAGAAATCACCGCCCAAGATCGACGCGGCCGCGCTGGGCGTATTGCGAGGAAGCCTCAACAAGTAACCGGCGCCCCGCCGCGACTGTAGGGCCTCGCAGCTGGCCGCGTCAGGCCGCGACCCGCAGGCCCTGCTGCTCGGCCTCTATCGCCTTGTCCAGGATGGTGATCGCGTGCACCCCGCCAGCGTCACCGGTCATGTTGACGCGTGGCGCATCCGGATTCTGGTTGGTGCGAATCTGCTGCTGCTCAAACAGCGCCCAATCCTGTTTGAACGCCGTTTCGATCTGGTCGAAAACCATGTCGGTCATAGCCTGGTCGCGCGGCTTGCGGTCCTGTCCGTGCGCCCAGAAATAATGCGTGGTCTTTTCCGTCTCCGGGGTCATGAAATTCAGGTTGATCATGCCCAATCCGCCAAGTTTTGCGCCTTCGGGCGCGCCGTGCGGGGCAACCTTGTCGCGGGCGTTCATGCCATGCGGCGCGGCGCCTGACCACAGATAAACGATCGCAGGAGTCATGTAACGAATGAGCTGCCAGCGGTCGACCTTCCCGGCAAAGGGGGCCGCCTTCGCATAGGTGGGGGGTGGATCGGTGTTGATCATCCAGCGGTTGACTTGCACCTCGTTGTCCCCGCGTATCGTTTTCATGTCCGCCTGGTCGATCAGTGCATAATTGCCGATCGTCGTCGCGTGGACAAAAGTCAGGTGTGTGAGGTCAAGCAGGTTTTCAATAATGAAGCGGTAGTTTCCCTTCACGGGAAACAGCGTGCCTTTCCAGCCCCATGCAGGATCGTCGAGGAAAGCCAGTTCCGGAATCTTTGACCGGTCCGCCTGCTCCACCTCGCCCAGCCATACCCACAGGCAATGGTTGCGCTCCACGACCGGGTAACTGCGCACGCGAGCGCTCTCCGGGATGTGCGCTTGCGAAGGTATCTTGACGCATTTTCCTGCCACGTCGTACTGCATCCCGTGATAACCGCACTGGATATTGCCTCCAACCACCACTCCGCCGGTTCCAGACAATGGGTAGTGCCTGTGACAGCAGCGATCCTCGAGCGCGGCAACACGCCCGCCGGCATCGCGGAAGATTACGATCGGATCGTTGCAGATTGTTCGGGCGAGTATCCCTTCGGGCTTGAGGTCATCGGCCCAGCCGGCCATGTACCAGGCGTTGCGCAGGAATGCCATCACTTCCTCCTCGGAATTTATGTCGGATGCAGGACCTGGCCCACACCGTACGGACCGATTCTAGGACCTCCAGCGGCTCTACGAAAGCATACGTTTCATGCTGCTAAGCAACACACTATGAAGGCCCGCCCTCTCCCAGGTCGCAGAAAGGACGAACCGCTCGCGATAGGTTGCACGAACATCGCAACATTCACGCCCGGATGACCCCACTGTGTCGTGCAGATAGCCGTACACTTTGGGCAATTCCGGCCCTGAAGGTAGATTCCTGAAAAAAGGCATGTCGAATACCGTGAGAGAAAAATTGAAAAAAGCAGTGATCCTGAGTGTATTCCTTGGAACCTGGGGCCCTGGCGCGGTCCTGGCCCAGCCGGTATTCAAGTGCCTCGAAGGCAGGTCGATCACTTACAGCAGCACACCATGTGAAGATCTTGGACTCAGGCCAGGTGGCGAAATCAAGGACAGGGTCACGACGGTTCCCTCGGTCAAGCGCCCTGCGTCCGCTACGGCGCTACCACAGAAGCCGACTTCTGCCAGACCGGAAAATGACGTCGACCTGCCGCGGCCCCCGACTGTAAAACCCGTCAACCCGCTGATCGAAAAGCTGGCCAAGTAGTCGGCGTCGGGCCCCGCGCATGAACATTACGATCCTGGACGACTACTTCGACACCGTCCGCACGCTACCCTGCTTTCGCAAGATTCAAGGACACACGGTAAGCGTCTGGAATGACCATGTCGAGGATAACGACACACTCGCCGAAAGACTGAAGGACTGCGAGGTTCTGGTACTGATCCGAGAGCGCACGCAGATCCGCGCTCCTCTGATCATTCGGCTCCCGAAGCTCAGGCTGATCAGCCAGCGCAGCGTATACCCCCACATCGACATTGCCGCCTGCACCGCCAAGGGAATCATCGTCTCGTCCGATCAGCACCCCGGAACCCCCTGCTACGCTGCCGCAGAACTGACCTGGGCGCTCGCGATGGCTGCGGCGCGCAAGCTGCCGCAACAGATGGCTGCGCTAAGGTCCGGCAAGTGGCAGATCGGCGTTGGCGTCACGCTGCGCGGCAAGACGCTGGGACTGTATGGCTATGGACGCATCGCCAACGCAGTCGCGGGATACGGCAAAGCGTTCGGCATGCGCGTGCTGGTCTGGGCAAGGGAGACCTCCCTTCAACGCGCGCGCGCAGACGGACATGAGAGCGCTGTGTCGAAACACGATTTGTTTGCAAACAGCGACGTGCTCTCGCTGCACATGCGCCTCGTGAAGGAAACTCGCGGCATAGTGACCGCAGCCGATCTTGCGCTGATGAAACCCGAGTCGATACTGGTCAACACGAGTCGCGCGCCGCTGGTCGAACCAGGCGCACTGGTGGCGGCATTGCAAGCGGGCCGCCCCGGAATGGCCGCGGTAGATGTGTTCGAGGAGGAACCCCTGCGTGACACCGGCGATCCGTTGCTGCAGCTTGACAACGTGATCTGTACGCCGCATATCGGCTACGTCACGCGAGAGGAGTACGACCTGCAATTCACCGACATTTTCAACCAGATCACCGCGTATGCGGAGGGCACGCCGATCAACGTAGTCAATCCAGCCGTTCTGCGCGTCTAGCCTGCGGCCGCGATTGCACCACCCGGAATAGCGCGAGCGCCAGGAGGGTCAGGAAGATGAGCCCGGCGGCGTAAAGAAGGGGAGCCGCAGCCGACCCCGTAACGTCGTAGGTCCATCCTGCGATCGGCGGCAGCCCCGCAACGCCCAGATACCACCATGTGTAGAACAAGCCGAGGCCAGTAGCGCGGTTGCCCGGGCGCAGAACCTCGATCGGCAGCGCAGCCATGATGCCGGCTGGCAGAAACAGGATCAGCCCGATAATGCTGAAACACACGACGTACGCGCTGGTGAACGGCAACGCGAGCACCGCGAGACCTCCGGCAACCGTCGCGGCGACGATCAGGGTATTCGGCCGCCCAAGGCGGGTCGCCAGATACCCTCCCAGCGGCACGCCAATCACCGCCAACCAGGTCGCCAGACTCGTTGTCGCCGCGGCTTCCCCGAATTCGATTCCCTGGGTCTTCAGGTAGCCGGGGGAAAAGCTCACAGCGATTACCCAGCCCGCATTGACCAGCGTCCAGATCAGGCCAGCGAGGCTTACGAGCACGACTTCGCGCAGATCGAGGCCCACCCCGCCGGCCGGCCCGGCGTCCGTTGCGTTTGCCGGGCTCCGATAGAGGAGCGCAACGAAGAGCAGCGTCACAGCCGATAGCATGCCGCTGGCAACGAACACGGTCCGCCAGCCCAGTGCGTTCGCCAGATCCACCTGGGTCACAAGGGCCAAGCCAATCCCGACGGGCCAACCGTTGAGGTACAAGGCCATGGCGAGGATCAGTTCCCGCCCTGCAAACCAGTCGACCAGCATCTTGGTCATGAGCACGAACTGGAGCACGACACCGATACCCGTGATCGCCCGCCCTGCCACAAGCGCCGCATACG
>JBBQVP010000047.1:0-24600 GCA_038211455.1 Burkholderiales bacterium | reverse complement strand
CACTTGCGCTCGACCCGGACAACGTCAACGCGCTGTTCAACCTCGGTACGGCACTGAGGGACCTGAAGCGGCCGCGGGATGCGGTCCGCTCGTATGAACGACTGCTTGCCATCGAAGCGGACTATCCCTACGCCGCGGGCTTCCTCTTCTACTCGAAGCGCCAGTGCTGCGACTGGGCCGACTTTGCGCTCTGGGTTGAGCGACTGGAGTCGGAGGTTCGCCGGGGCCGGCCGGTCGACTCCCCGTTCTCGTTCCTGGCGGTTTCCAGCCTGCCAGAAGTGCAACTGCGTTGTGCCCGGACGTGGGTCGCCGACAAGTGCAAGGCTGCGATCGAATCCGCCCGGCCAGGTCCGTACCCCCACCATGACAGAGTCCGCATCGCCTATCTGTCGGCAGATTTCGGCGATCATCCGGTCGCCCAATCCATCGTCGGGCTCTTCGAATTGCACGACCGGTCGCGGTTTGAAATTTTCGGCGTGTCCTTCGGGCCCGACCATCCAAGCGCAATGCGCAAGAGAGTGCAGCACGCCGTTGACCGGTTCATCGACGTGCGGGGCAGGAGCGACCGTGACGTGGTGGAGTTGCTGCGCTGCCTGGAGATCGACATCGCCGTGGACCTGAACGGCTACACCCAGGGGAACAGGGCGATGATCTTTGCGCAGCGCGCGGCCCCCCTGCAAGTCAACTATCTAGGCTTCGCAGGGAGTACGGGCGCCGGATACATGGATTACATCATCGCCGATCGGTGCGTGATTCCCCCGGGTCAGGAGGCAAACTTCAGCGAGCAGGTGGTGCGCCTGCCCGATAACTTCCTTGTCTGCGACCGCAAGCGCGACACGTCAGCGCTGGCGCCTGCACGCGAGGCGGTGGGCCTGCCGGCGACAGGATTCGTTTTCTGCTCGTTCAACAACAGCTACAAGATCACCCCGTACATGTTCGATATCTGGATGCGACTGCTCGGGCGCGTGAACGGCAGCGTCCTGTGGCTGTTTGAGGACAATCCGATTGTTCCGGAGCGCCTGCGCGCGGAGGCGGAGGCGCGCGGGATCCCCGGCCGGCGTCTGGTATTTGCCCGCCGTGCGCCGCTGCTCGCCGACCATCTGGCACGCTACCGCCTGGCGGACCTGTTCCTCGACACACTGCCCTATAACGCACACGTAACCACCGTCGATGCCTTGTGGACGGGCCTGCCGGTGCTGACATGCATGGGATCGACATTTGCCGGGCGGGTCGCGGGCAGCCTGTTGCACGCGGTCGGACTGCCGGAACTGGTTACCCAGTCGCCGGCGGAATACGAGACGATTGCGCTCCAGCTTGCATCGGATCCTGCACGGCTGACCGGCCTGAAGGCGCGCCTGGCGTCGAACAGGATGACCCAGCCGCTCTTTGATACCGATCGGTTTCGGAGACACATCGAGCGCGCCCTTCTGCTGATACATGAGCGGAGCGTGAAAGGGCATGCACCTGCCCATATTTCGATTGATGCCGACTAGCGAGGCACCCGACAGGACAGTTACTCCTGGGTTGGCTTTAGAACAGCAGGTTCGGCAGCCAGAGGCTCAGGATCGGCGCGTAGGTGATCAAGACCAGGAAGACGAGAAGCACCGACAGCCAGGGCAGGGCGGCATGTATGACTTCGCCGATCGACATCTTCGTGATGCCGGCCGTGACGAACAGGTTCAGGCCGATCGGCGGTGTCACCATGCCGATCTCCAGGTTCACCACCATGATGATGCCGAGGTGCACCGGATCGATACCGAGCCGGGTGGCAATCGGGAACAGGATCGGCGCCAGGATCAGGATGATTCCGGTCGGCTCCATAAAGCAGCCTGCGATCAGAAGGAGTACGTTGACCACAATCAGGAACTGCCAGCCCGGCATACCCCAGGCGACGATCTGTTCCGCTATCGCCTGCGGAATGCGCTCGGTGGTGAGCACGTGCGCAAAGAGGAGCGCGTTGGCAATGATGAACATCAGCATCACAGTCACCTTGGCCGCGTCCACCAGCACCCCTGGGACTTTGCCGAATCCGATGTCGCGGTAGACAAACACCGCCACGAAGAAGGCGTATACCGCGGAAACCGCGGCCGCCTCGGTCGGGGTGAAGATCCCGCCATAGATTCCGCCGAGGATGATCACCAGCAGCAACAGCCCCCAGATCGAATCGCGCCCCGCCGCCAGGATTTCCCCCACTGTGGCGCGCGGCTGGCGGGGCAGTTTCTTCACCCGTGCCAGCACGTAGATGGCCAGCATGAGCATCAGGCCGAGCAGGATTCCGGGAATCACCCCCGCCATGAACAGCTTGCCCACCGATGTTTCCGTCGTGGCGCCGTACACGACCATGACGATCGACGGCGGGATCAGGATCCCAAGCGTGCCTGCGTTGCACACCACCCCTGCCGCAAAGCCCTGCGGATAGCCCGCCCGCACCATGCCCGCGATCACGATCGAGCCAACGGCGACCACGGTGGCCGGCGAGGAGCCGGACACAGCAGCGAACAGCATGCACGCGAGAACCGACGCAATCGCGAGGCCGCCGTGAAGGTGGCCGACGCAGGCGATCGCGAAACGGATCATGCGTTTTGCCACCCCTCCAGTGGTCATGAAGGCACCGGCGAGGATGAAGAAAGGGATCGCCAGCAGAGTGAACTGCTCGGAGGTCTCGAACAGTTTCAGCGCGAGGGAAGCAAGCGAATCATGGCCGAATATCAGTATCGTCAGCAGGGAAGACAAGCCGAGCGCCACCGCCACGGGCATGCCGAGCAGCATGAACGTGAACAGCAGCACGAACAACGCCGCCGTCGTCATCCGCCGACCTTCTGGACTGGCTCGCTGTCCTTCTCACGCAGCTTGAGCGCCTCCTTGACCTCGTCGCCCAGCAGATGCACCTCCTGCCCGGTGACCAGCTGGTAGAGGAGCTGCCCGAAGCGGAAAAACAGGAAAGCGAAGCCGATCGGCAGGATCAGCCGCGGCACCCACTGCGGAATCGGAATATCTTCTCCCATGATGCCGATCTCCACCATCTTAGCGACATAGATCCAGCCGCCGTAGAACACGATCGCCGCATAGACCATGCAAAGCAGCGTGGCGGCGATGCTTACGGCCCGTGCCTTGGCTGGCGAGAGGCTCTTGACTACGACATCGACCCCGATGTGCCCGCCAACGCGAACCCCATAGGACATACCGAGGAAAATCAGCCAGGCAAACAGGAACGTGAGGAGTTCGAGCGCCCAGACGAAGCTGTAGTTGAATACGTAGCGCGCGACCACCTGGATGAAGGCGATCAGCGTCATGGTCGTGAGGAGGAGGGCTATGACGCCCTCCTCAATACGATCGACGATCTTGCCGATGCTCATCCGTGCAGTTCCCGTCCGGTCCCCTGCGGTTGCGCTACTTGTTTGCCTTTAGTGCAGCTTGGATCAGGTCGCTGCCGATCTCGCCTTCGAATTTCTTCCAGACGGGCGCCATCGCCTTGCGCCAGGCGGCAACGTCATCCTTGGTCAGTTCCTGCACTTTTGCCTTGCCGGCCGCGACGATGCGCTTGAGGTCCTGTTCGTTGAGATCGTCCGCAAGCTTGTTGGCATGCTTGGTCGCCTCTTCCATCGCTTGCTCGAGGCCCTTGCGGATATCGGCCGGGAGCTTGTTCCACCATCCGGCATTCGTGATGATCATGTAATCGACCACCCCGTGGTTGGTGACTGCAATGGTCTTCTGCACCTCGTGGAACTTCTGCGAGTAGATGTTGGACCAGGTATTTTCCTGTCCGTCCACTACGCCGGTCTGGAGGGCCTGGTAGACCTCGCTGAAGGCCATCTTCTGCGGATTGGCGTCGAGCGCGCGAAACTGCGCTTCGAGCACGTCCGACTGCTGGATGCGGAACTTGAGCCCTTTCACGTCTCCCGGCCGCTTGAGCTGGTCTTTTCCGGTTGAAAGCTGCTTCATGCCGTTGTGCCAGTAGCCCAGGCCCTTGATCCCCTTGCCGGTCATCGAGTTGAGCAGTGCCACGCCCTGCGCGCTGTGCTGGAACCTGTCGATCGCTTCGATGTCGTCAAACAGGAACGGCAAGTCGAACACTTGCAGCTTTTTGGTATAGCGGGCGAACTTGGAAAGCGAGGGAGCGATGAATTGGACGTCTCCAAGCAGCACGGCTTCCATCTCTTTCGCGTCACCGAACAGCTGCGAGCTCGGGAACACCTGTACCTGCACCTTGCCGGGCAACAGTTTCTCCGCGACTTCCTTGAATTTCAGCGCGCCCTGCCCCTTCGGGGTGGCCTCGGCTACCACGTGGCTGAACTTGATCACGATCGGTTGTGCGAATGCCGTCCCGACCGACAGCGCGGCTGCGAGGGCGGCGAGCGCGAACTTGGCTTTCATATTCATTAAGTTCTCCTGGTAATTGGGCAACTGCAACGGCGCGATCCTTAAAGCCGTTAGCACTGCTCGAACAGCGGCCTAACTGGCTCGAGTGACCGGCGCACCCGGGTCATTCTGGGGGGTACGAAAACGCGCCGGCACGAATGTTGCACTGGCGTCAGACCGATTGCAACTTCGGTGGACGGGCAAATCCGGCTTAGCGGCCTTTCCTGTCGCGCCTGAAGATTCCTGACTTGCCGCCGCGCTTTTCGAGCAACATCACGTCGCGGATGACCATCCCGCGGTCGACCGCCTTGCACATGTCGTAAACCGTGAGCAATCCGGCACTTACGGCAGCCAGGGCTTCCATTTCCACCCCGGTGCGGCCGCGGCATTCGACCGTCGCCTGGAGTTCCACCGCAGCCGCAGAAATATCAGGCGAAAATTCGATTGCCACCCGGGTGATCTGTAGCGGATGCGCAAGCGGGATCAAGTCGGCGGCGCGCTTGGCTCCCTGGATTGCGGCGATCCGGGCCACACCCAGCACGTCGCCCTTCTTGGCGCTCCCGGCCAAAACCATTTGCAGCGTTTCCGGCTGCATCTCGATGCGGCCGGTGGCAGTCGCAACGCGGTGGGTCTCGGCCTTCGCGCCGACATCGACCATGTGGGCCTGGCCTTTGCGATCGAAGTGGGTCAGGGACCGCACGCCGGATCGCGGCGTGGCCGCTTTTCGTGGTTTGGCAGGTTTCACAGTTGCACCATTCTGGGCGGCGCGAATCCGCGTGCGTTGCGAGTCGCAGGGGAACTTGGGGGGACGCAAGGTATCATACATCCATGCGTTCTTTCCTGTGCCTGATAGCCGTGCTGGCGTTCGTCACGCCGCGCGCCTGGGCCCAGGTTGCGCTCCCGGAACTCGGGGAGTCCTCCTCGCGCGTGCTGTCGCCTCAGATGGAGCGCAAGCTGGGCGAATCCGCGATGCGCGACATTCGATACAACGAGCCCAGTTACGTCGACGACCCGGAGATCAACGAGTATCTGAACACGCTCGGTGACAAGCTTCTCGCGGCGATCCCTGGTGGACGGCAGGATTTCGAATTCTTCGCCATTCGGGATCCATCAATCAACGCGTTTGCATTTCCCGGCGGGTATGTGGGTGTGCATACGGGCCTGCTGACGGCGGCGGAATCCGAATCCGAGGTGGCGTCGGTCCTGGCGCATGAAATTGCGCACGTGACCCAGAGGCATATCGCCCGGTTGTTCGGCGTGCAACAGCAGATGCAGATCCCGACCATGGTGGCAATGGTGGCCGCGATCCTCGCCGCCCGCTCTCGCCCGGACCTGGCCAGCGGCGCGGCGATGGCGGCACAGGGTGCCGCAATCCAGGGGCAGCTGAGCTACTCCCGCGATTTTGAGCGTGAAGCTGACCGGCTCGGCTTCCAGACGCTGCAGGCTGCGGCATTCGATGTGCGCGGCATGCCTTCGTTCTTCGAGAAACTGCAGCGGTTCACCCGAATAAGCGATGACGGGACCGCCCCCGGCTACCTTCGCTCGCACCCGTTGACGGCGGACCGGGTAGCAGACGCCCAGAACAGGGCGCAAAACGCACCTTACCGCCAGCATGTCGACAGCCTGGAGTTCCACCTCGTTCGCGCCAAGCTGCGCGCTGAAGCCGGTGAATCGCGAGAGGCGGTCACGTACTTCCGCTCGGCACTGAAGGACCGGCGCTTCACCAACGAGGCGGCGGCGCGCTACGGACTGGCGGTGGCCTTGCTGCGTGACCGCCAGATACCCGAGGCGAAGGCCGCGCTCGCCGCGCTGCGTGCCGGGCCGCTCAAGGATCCGATGATCGACTCGCTCTCGGTTCGCGTGCTCCAGGCTGCCGGAGAAGGGGCTGCCGCGCTTGCGCAGATCAGGGAGGGGATGGCGCGCAGCCCATACTACCGGCCGCTCGTATACGCGTATGTTGAAGCGCTGCTCGAATCAAAGCGGAATGCCGATGCACTGGTTGTGCTCACCGAGCAGCTGCGCCTGTATCCACAGAATCCGAAGCTGCTGTCGATGCAGGCGAAAACCTACGCTGCCCTGGGAAAACGCCTGATGCAGCACAAGGTTCAGGCCGAAGTGTATTTGCTCCAAGGCAGCCTCCCTTCCGCAATCGAGCAGTTACAGCTCGCGCAGTCTGCCGGGGACGGGGATTTTTACGAGCAATCCGCAGTAGAGGCGCGGCTAAAGCAAGTGCGGGTTCGACTGGCCGAGGAAACGAAGGAAGCGCGAAAATAAGGCGCGCACGACATCAGCGTTTGTCGGGTTCGCAGTAGGCTTCATAGAGCAGGTCAAACGTCTTCTCGGCTTCGCCGAGCAGTTCATTGTCACTCGCGGAGCGGCGTAACGCGCCCTGCAACAGGGTCTGCACGCCGGCAGCCTCCGGTACGGGTATGCCGGTGCGGACCTCGAGAAAGTGGACGATGGCGCCGATCTTTCCAAGCGCGGGATTCTTTCCCACGTTCAGCTGGGAGAGCATTTCTCCGAACGTAACCTGCGTCGCACTGTTGGCAAAGCGCGCCCCGTCGAACGCAAAACCTAGCGCTCCCGGGGGGCAGGGTTGTGCCTTCTCGAGCCAGGTAATGGTCGCTTCGGGGTCGATGAAGCGCCGGATGAGCCAGGCGCAAGCCAGGCGGTCCGCCCAGAGCGGCCGGCGGGTTGCCCATTGCCGTCCGAGGAAACGCTCGCTGGTTCTTGCACCCGCGGCCGTCTGCGTGGGGAACAGCAGGGCGCGCACTTCGGTCTCGGCTGCCGCGAGCGCAGCCTGCGCCTGTTCCCGTGCCGGCGTGGGGAAAAAATCCAGCGCGGTGATGTTCTCAAATTCGCGGCGCTGGTTGTGCAGCACGCGCGATATTGCGCTCGGATCTGCGAGTCCGAATCCGACCCTCAGGCTTTCCACGGTTCGAATCAGGGCCTCATAGCGCGAGGAACGGTCAAACAGCTTGCGGAACGCGTCGAGCTGAGCATCATCAAGGGGGGCAGCCCGCAGTGCCTGGGCCGTCCCTGCGTTCGCCGAGATGAATTCCACCAGGCGGTCGGCCGCCTGGCGGTTTGCTGGCGTTTCCGGGAGCAGGAACACACCGTCGCGCATCACTGCCGCGCCGAGCCCTTCGAGGGTACGCAGGACACGCATGCGCGCGGCCGGAACCTCTGTAGGAAGGCTGGCGACAACCAGCAGCCAGCTGGGGATACCGGATGAAGGAGGTTTCGACAAGGCGGTCTCAAAAGTCGCAGTTTTCGCACTGCAATACTGTGTGTCGTGTGGTTGCGTGATCGTTGCACAGCGTTTCGACGCGGATACGCTCACACACGTTCCTGAATCACGTTCGTTTATTGGGCAATAAAAATATACGCGTTGGTGACTCCAGTTCCATTCAACAGAATATCTTACCGCGATAGGCGGATACGGGGAAACTAGCGGTTGGCGCGAGTCCGGCTAGGATGAAACACAATCCGGTCGTGTCGCGATCCGTGGCAAGAAGCGCGGAGCATTGCGGGATGTTTAATCATTCGTAACAGCGAGATCACCAAGGATTGTCGGTCCATATATGAGCAAACGTCGGTTGTGTTGCGTGCTGCGCCAGGCGCCCAGGCAAGGGGTGGGTTTCGACATGCGTAAGGGACTTTCATGACCCGGTTGGTAACGCCGCATGGAGGAGGCGCCCTCAAGCCGCTTATGCCGGTGGGAGAGGCGTTGATCGCCGAGCGCGCACACGCTGTGACTTTGCCTCGGGTGCGCGTCAGCTCTCGCGAAAGGGGCGACCTGATCATGCTGGGTATCGGTGGCTTCACCCCCCTTGACGGATTTATGTCGCGCGCCGATTGGGAAGGGGTGTGCGAGAGCTATCGCACCTCGACGGGCCTGTTTTGGCCGATCCCGATCACGCTGTCAGTGGATGTCGCGACCGCCGCGTCAATCCAGCCCGGCAGCGAGATTGCGCTGTTCGATCCTGAAAACGGCGAAACGATCGCCACGATGCGAGTGGCCGAGAAATACACGATCGACAGGGCCCGCGAATGCCAGGCAGTGTTCCGCACCACCGATCCGGCCCACCCGGGCGTGAAGATGGTCATGCAGCAACCCGAGGTCAATCTGGCCGGGCCGGTGAAAGTGCTCACCGATGGCGGGTTCAAGGCCAAATACGGTGCGCTATTCATGACTCCGGCGGAGACGCGTGCCGAGTTTGAAAGGCTCGGCTGGTCGCGCGTCGCGGCATTCCAGACGCGAAATCCGATGCACCGCTCGCATGAATATCTCGCCAAAGTGGCGATCGAGGTCTGTGACGGCGTGCTAGTACACTCGCTCCTCGGCAACCTGAAGCCGGGGGACATTCCTGCCGATGTGCGCACCGACGCGATCTGCGTCCTGATTGAGAAGTATTTCCTGCCGGGTACGGTGGTGCAGGCCGGGTATCCGCTCGACATGCGCTATGCCGGTCCGCGCGAAGCGCTATTGCACGCGGTGTTCCGGCAAAACTACGGCTGTTCGCACCTGATCGTCGGTCGCGACCATGCCGGTGTTGGCAGCTACTACGGCCCGTTCGACGCCCACCACATTTTCGACCAGATTCCGAAGGATGTGCTCGAGACGCAGCCGCTGAAAATGGGCGTGACGTTCTGGTGCCACCGATGCGGCGGAATGGCGTCCGGACGCACCTGCCCGCACGGCGACGAGGATCGGCTGCAGGTGTCTGGCACACAGTTGCGAAAATGGCTCTCCGCAGGCGACCCGGTGCCTTCGGAGTTCAGCCGGCCCGAAGTGCTCAAAGTCCTGAAAGCCTACTACGACACGCTCGATGGTTGACGAAGCGCGAAACGGGTTACCAAAATTTTCTATAGGCGCATTATCATTTTCCCACGCCGGCTTCGCAGCGAGTTCGTAGAATCGTTAGTGTGGGCGGTCGCTGATGACATGCCTGCGTGGGGACGCAGATTTACATTGGGGGAATGATGTTCACGAGCAATCCATTTGCCGCGTTATCTGATTTTCTGGCGCCTTCGGTCATGCAGGGCTATGTGGTGCTCATGGTCCTGCTGGTCGCCGGAGGGACGATATTCGACATGGTCCACAAGGGTAGCGCCAAGTACTTTTTTGACAACTGGCGCAAAACATCCAAGAGCAAGGGGGCTCTGCCGCTCGATACCGGCGATCTGGTGTCGATCGCGATCAAGACCGGCATCGTGGATGTCCTGACATCGGGGGAGTTCTGCAATGCGCGTCGCCGGATCGCCCACCTCCTGACGATGTACGGTTTCGTGGTCCATGTCGTTACCACGGCCATCATGGTGTTCGGCTATCCGACCCCTGCGACCCCGACGCCAGCCGTCCTGCCACAGCTTTGGTGGATTGGCGGCTTGATGGTTTGCCTAGGCGGATACTGGTTCTGGTTCTTTATTCGCGTGGATGTCGCAGCGGAGGGCCGTTCGCCGTTCCGCGTCATGCCAGCGGATCTGTTCATCCTTTCACTCCTGAGCAGCGTGACGCTGGGCCTGATCTGGGCCTTCCTGCAAGCCAGGGGCGGCGCCGGCGCCAACCTGGTGTTCGGCCTCTACGTTGTCGCCACGACAGTGCTGTTCGGTTCGGTGCCATGGTCCAAGTTCGCTCACATGTTTTTCAAGCCGGCCGCGGCCTTCGAGAAAAGAGTGTCCAAGGCCAATGGTTCGGCCGACAATCTACCGACGCAGACCCGTGACGACCCCGAACTGCAGAAAAGCCACTCCATGGAACTGTTGCGAGACGCTCCAATGGACATGGGACTTGGCATCAAGCGCGAAGCCCCGCGCCACTATTAGAAAATATCACGCAAGTTCCAGCGGAACAGATCAAGGAGCCTACTTATGCCTACCTTCGTTTATATGACGAGGTGCGACGGATGCGGACATTGCGTCGACATCTGCCCTTCAGACATCATGCACATCGATAAGACCTATCGCCGTGCCTACAACATCGAACCCAACATGTGCTGGGAGTGCTACTCCTGCGTCAAGGCTTGTCCGCAGAACGCGATCGATGTGCGCGGATATGCCGACTTTGCGCCGCTGGGCCACAGCGTTCGTGTCCAGCGAGACGAAAAGAAAGGCACGATCGCCTGGCGGATTAAATTCCGCAACGGTACGGAAAAGAACTTCCTGTCGCCGATCACCACCAAGCCTTGGGGGACAGCGATCCCCAAGCTCGCGGATGTTCCCGCACCCAGCAAGGAAATGCGCGACGGCGAGCTGTTGTACAACGAGCCGAAATATCTCCGCATGGACGAGGGCGGTCTGCATACGCTTAAGTCCAATGGCCTCAAGATGAATAAAGGCGTGCACTACTGATGGCTTACGAAACGATCGTCGAAGAAGGCATCGATATACTGGTCGTCGGTGCAGGCCTCGGCGGCACTGGTGCCGCTTGGGAGGCCAGATTCTGGGGGCAGGACAAGAAGATTGTCATTGCCGAGAAAGCCAATATCGATCGCTCCGGCGCGGTCGCCCAAGGCTTGTACGCCATCAATTGCTATATGGGCACCCGCTGGGGCGAAAACAAGCCGGAGGACCATGTCCGCTACGCCCGCATCGACCTGATGGGGATGGTGCGGGAGGACCTGCTGTTCGACATGGCCCGTCACGTCGACTCCACGGTGCACCAGTTCGAAGAGTGGGGCCTGCCCATCATGAAGGACCCGAAAACCGGGCGCTATCTGCGTGAAGGGCGATGGCAGATCATGATTCACGGCGAGTCCTACAAGCCTATCGTGGCCGAGGCCGCCAAGAAATCGGCGGACAAGGTTTTCAACCGCATCTGCGTCACCCACCTCCTTATGGACGACAGTAAAGAGAACCGGGTGGCGGGTGCCGTTGGCTTCAACGTCCGCACGGGCAACTACCACGTCTTCAAGTCCAAAACCGTGATCTGCGGCGCGGGCGGCGCCTCCAACATCTTCAAGCCGCGTTCAGTGGGCGAAGGTTCCGGCCGCACCTGGTATGCGCCCTGGTCGTCTGCATCCGCGTATGGGCTCATGATCAATGCCGGCGCCAAGATGACGCAGATGGAAAATCGCATCGTTCTGGCGCGTTTCAAGGACGGTTATGGCCCGGTCGGCGCCTACTTCCTGCACCTGAAGACCTATACGCAGAATTGCCTGGGCCAGGAGTACGAATCCACGTGGTTCCCTGATCTTCAAAAAATGGTCGGCAAGGAATATCTCGATCCGGAGGCGTCGCATTTAACCCATCGGCCGATCCCGACCTGTCTGCGCAACCATTGCATAATCAGCGAAGTCAACGCTGGTCGCGGCCCCATTCACATGGTGACAATGCAAGCCTTCCAGGATCCGCATCTGGAAGAGGTCGGCTGGGAGAACTTCCTCGGCATGACCGTCGGCCAGGCGGTTCTGTGGGCCTCCACCGATGTGGACCCCAAGCACGAGAATCCCGAGCTGACCACGTCTGAGCCCTACGTAATGGGCTCCCACGCAACCGGCTCGGGTGCCTGGTGTTCGGGCCCCGAGGACGTTTCCCCACCGGAGTATTTCTGGGGCTACAACCGGATGACGACGATCGAGGGGCTGTTCGGCGCCGGTGACGCAGTTGGCGGCACGCCGCACGCCTTCTCATCCGGCTCGTTCACCGAAGGTCGTCTCGCCGCCAAGGCTGCGTGCAAATATATCGACGACGGTAAGGGCGAAGGCATCGTCGTGTCCGATGAACAGATCAACAGCCGCGCGAAAGAGATCTTCAAGCCCCTGGAGCATTACAAGACGTACCGCAATGCGATCGTGGCGGGTGATGTCAATCCGCACTACATCAATCCCAGGCAGGGCCTGGATCGTCTGCAGAAGTTGATGGACGAGTATTGCGGCGGCGTGACGGTCAACTACATGACCAACGAGAAGCTCCTGAATATCGGTCTCAAGAAGCTCGAGATCATGGAAGAAGACCTAGAAAAGCTGGCTGCCGCGGATATCCACGAGTTGCTGCGTGCGTGGGAATTGATGCACCGGCATCGCGCTGCAGAGTGTGTCACGCAGCACACGCTGTTCCGCAAGGAAACCCGTTGGCCGGGTTACTACTACCGGGGCGACGCCATGAAGTTGGACGACGAAAACTGGCACGTGCTGACTGTTTCGCGTCGTGATCCGAAGTCCGGCGAATACACCATGGAGAAGGCGCCTTGCTACCACCTGATTGCCGATGATGAGTAGCAATTTCCGCGCGTGAATATTATTGAGAAAACCGACGAGGAGATTCTGGCAATGGCCGGGCCCCTGTGGCGCGACCTCGTCAAGAATTCGAACGAAGGAAAGTACGGGGAATTCGTAAAGAACTTTTCCAATCCGATGGCACTTGCCATGAACCATGTTGAGGCGGGCCGCCAGTTTGCGAAGAGTGAACTGGCGAGAAACTTGTCTGAGCACGTCGACTCGCTCGGCATCATCCGCCGGGGCGAGCATGTGACGGTTCTTTACCGGCAGCGAAGCACCAAGAAACCGGGCGAATGGCTTGGCAGGCTTGTCCTCGGGTATGAAAATGAAGAGCTCAAGATTTTTGGCGCTTCCATCTTCTGAGCAAGGCGTTCGGATTCGACCCGAGTGTAACGATCCAATGAGTGAAACAATCCAGGACGGCAAGTTCGTTGAACTGACCTACAAGGTGACCGACAAGAAATCGGGGCATGTCCTCACCAGGGTCGAATTCCCGTTGGGCTATGTTCACGGACACAATGAAATTCTGGCTCCTTCCGTCCATAAGGAGCTCGAGGGTAAGTCCGCGGGGGATGTGATCGAAGTGCCCATTGATGGCAATCAGATCTTCGGTCCCAGAGACGAGTCGCTGGTTTTTACGGATTCCCTCGAGAATGTCCCCGAGGAGTATCGGCAAATCGGCGCCTCCATCCTCATGGAAAGCGACAGCGGGCAGACCCGCAGCTTTCTCGTGACTCAGATGGACGACGAGAGGCTGACTGTCGATGGCAATAATCCGCTTTGCGGCAGAGCGGTCGTCTTTTCGCTCGAGATACTGACCGTGCGTGACGCAACTGATGAAGAGACGAGCGTGGGTGAGGCGATCATTGCGGGCGCGGATATCGACCCATCGCTCTTGAGACCTGTTTAGGCGGCGGTGTCGCCGCGGTGTTGAATGGCATCGGACAAACTTCGACTTTGATACTTTCACTTGCAACCCTGACTTCATGGCAAAAAGGTGACTTATGAGCGAGCAAAAACCCCCTACCAAAGTTCCTGACGGCAAAACACGTTTTTTTACTACGCGTCAGATGGCGCCAAGCGAAAAAGGGTTTGTTGGTTACGAAACCGTTTGGAAACCGTTCCAGAAGGAAGTCGAATACAAGACGCCGAAAAAGCCGTAGGCGTCATGCCGTTGCAAAGGAAAGCCGGAAGTCGCGCCATGACCGCGAAAGCGGCAAGTGGGGTATGGAGAAAGCGACCGTCTGTCACATCCTCTTCAGGCGTTCGTGCCTGAAAGCTGTGCGTAAGGCGTGCGGCGCTTTAGTGCCCCGATTCTCCAGACCCCGAAGAGTCCTAGCAAGCCGCCGAACAGGCCGGGCACGAATCCAGGCAGCGAATAACGCAGTTCAACCCGGTGTTTTCCGCTTTCAAATTCGGTCGCCAGCATACCGAGGTGCGCCCTGAAGACCGGCCTCTCGCCCCCGTCGATGAACACCGACCAGCCCTTCTTATAGGGTATCGAGAACACCAGTATTCCCGGAACGTCACTGGTGATCTGGCCCGAGATGCGGCTGTTCGAAAACTGCTCGACGGCAAGGCCCCTGGCTTGCAGCCGACGCGCGGGACTCACATAGTTGTCGAGGAGCCAGTCTGTGGATTTTCGGGTGAACTGCTGGGTGTCGAATACGCGCGGGGCGCTGCCGCGCAGTTCGTCGACCACGACCGCATTCATCATCGTGATGTCCCTGGCCTCCAAGGTAAGGGTCAGGAATTTTTCTCTTGTAAATTGTCGCTCGTAAACAACCCCCAGGGGCAAAGCGAAGTCGTTTTCGTAAACCAGCAAGCCGTTTGCTTCGTGTATTTTGCGAAAGCCAAGCCATTCCACGGGAGCGCGCGAAATAATATATTTGACGCCGACGAGCGAGTACAGCGCGAACCTGCCGCCGAAATTCTGCAGCCAGTTCGTGAAATTCTTGATTGGACTCGCCAGTGGAAGCAGCCCGAGATCGGTATGGAGTCTGACCTCGCTCGATCCGTGAAACCAATAAGTTTTCACGCCCATGTACCCCTGCCCGAGTGCGTCATTTAGACCGACAGAATCATAGGTCTTTTCGGTCCTGTAAAACCCGGGATCTCGGGACCTTAGAAAGGCCAACGCGTCGAGCGTTGCATCGACGTAACCGGGGGTCTTTCGGGTGACCGGGACGCGCTTGTCGTGGAATGAGGGGTAGTTGATCACGGCTGCTTCGAGAGCAACGAATCCGAGCATGAGCAGCGCAAACTGGCGCCAGTGGAACAGGCGCCCCAGGCCGAGACCAAGCACAAGAGCGGCGCACAGAAACGCCAAGATCTTAATTGTGTGGGGTATCGACACGACCGGGCGCAGCCCCGCCTCGAGCAGGACGATCAAAAGCGCCAGCACCGCCGCGGCCCCGAACAGCAGCCAGCGGTGTATACCTTTCTCCATGATGACGATCAGCGCACGCGCGAACATGGTCAGCAAGAGAATGCTGATCCAGAGGTTATTCACGCGAAAGTAGTCCAGACCGAAGCCGAACGCAAGGTAGCGAATCGCGGGCAGCATGACGAACAGGCCGACCGCGGCCACGCCGGCGACTAGAATCCGGCGGTCGATGTGCGAGCCGCGCCAGAGTTGCGGGATCAGCAGCAATGGAAACATGCCGACAAAGAATGCAGGGCTTTCGAGATAGTTCATCCAGCCCATATGCTGACTGCCGATCCCCAGAATGTTCTTATGGAAAAAGCCGGCAAGTTCGATGAAAACCGTGATTCGTTCGTTGATTGAAAAAATTTCGCTCAACCGCGCATCGAACCCGGCTTGCGCCCCGGATATGCGCGGACTGTCCAGCAGTTGGAATATCAGAGGCAGGATCACTGGCGCCGCGAGCAGCAGGCCCAGCGCGCACTGTGGGAGGATCGTTCGCAGCCAGGCGTTGGCCGTGGCCAGCGGCCGGTTCGCGGCGATCATCGCGGCCGCAAATGCGTAGAGGATCAGGACGCACGCTGAAACAAAGAAAACGCCGCCGTAGAAGGAAAATGCCACCGCAAGCGGAATCAGCCATGAATTGTCGTGCGACGCACGGCGCGCCACCGCCCATAAGACAAGGGCATAGGCGACAAAGTCGTTCGCAAACGGATCCCACTGGCCTTCCGTGGTGACAAAGCCGCAGAATGAATAGGCTAACGCCACAATGAGCGCCACTTCGCGTCGCGCGCCGATGGCGAGAATAAAGCCGTAAAACGCCGCGCCGCCAGCGAATATCTTGGCCACGTAGACCCAAATTCGCATGTCGAGGATGTGCTCCGGCCCGGCAGCGATTCCGAGCAGGATGAACGGATCCAAAGGCAGGGGCAGCGGGGCCCCCAACCCGATGTTGAACGACCATGCGCTTGCCCAGTTCGCGGAACTGGCGAGGTGGATCAGCGCCGGCACGGCGCCGGAAAACGTGTCGCTACCGATATCGACATACGCAAAATACTTGCCGCCGAAGATGTAGTCGTGGAAGAGCGCGAGCGAAACGAGGACCTGCAGAAGCGCCAACAACGGCCATCCGCCTAACCGGTACCTACGCGACGCGGCGTTCGACACAGGCGGTAACGTGCGCTGAAATCATTCGGAATTCTCTCACGGTTGGGGGCTTCAATGCCCGCGCAGAGGCGGCGACGAGCGTGCAAAACATTCAGGCGAGCTACCTGTGTCCAACCTGCCAACGGACCGCGTGCTGCCCTGCGCTGATTGCGCTGCAGCCAGCGAAAAATGTGCCATTTATGTACGAGAGCGCACAGTGCGCAGACCCGAAGCCGCTCAGAATCGCTTCCGAACGCCCCACCAAGGAAGCCCCATGTCCGTCGGCGCAATCATCCTTATCGTCCTCATGCTCATGATGATCGGCGTGGTACCCGCCTGGCCGCACAGCCGGGAGTGGGGCTACGCGCCCAGCGGCGGTCTCAGCCTCGTCGTCCTGGTGCTGTTGGTCCTGCTGCTGATGGGCCGGATCTAGCGTATGGCTCTCGCTCCGCAGTCCAAAACGTTCCTTTTGAGCCTGCTCGCCCTCTCCGCCTTCGCCCTGCTGGTCGGCTGCGAAACCACCACCTTGGGCGGCGCGGTCGGCGGCGATAGAAAACAGCTGCTCCTGATCTCGTCGCAGGAACTAAACCAGGTCGCGGCGCAGAGCTATGCCAAGCTGAAGGCCGAATCCGCCGCGAAAGGCCAGCTGAACCAGGACCGCGCGCTATTGAGTCGCGTGACAGCGATCGCTGGCCGCCTGGAAGCGCAGACGCGCACGTTCCGCGCCGACGCCCCCGGCTGGCCGTGGGAAGTCAACGTCATCACCAGCCCGCAGGTCAACGCGTTTTGCATGCCGGGGGGCAAGATCATGGTCTACAGCGGCCTCGCCACCCAGCTCCACCTCACCGACGACGAGCTTGCGTTCGTGATCGGGCACGAAATGGCCCATGCGCTGCGCGAGCATTCGCGCGAACAGGTGTCGCAGGCGATGGCCGCGCAGACCGCGATCGGGCTGGGTGCGGCACTCCTGGGCATCGGCTCGGGCGCGGCCGACCTGGCCAACATCGGCTACGAAGCCTTGATCGCCACGCGCTTCAGCCGCAATGACGAAAGCGAGGCCGACCGGATCGGGTTGGAACTCGCGGCTCGCGCCGGCTACGATCCGCATGCCGGCGTGACCGTGTGGCAAAAGATGTCGGCGGCGAGCGCCGGCGGCCGCCCGCCTGAATTCCTCAGTACCCATCCGACCGATTCAAGTCGCACGCAGGCGTTGCAGGCGCTGCTGCCGACCGTAACGCCGCTGTACGCGGCCGCGCGGCGTCGTTAGCTGCTGCAGGTGCTCGAACCCGAATTTGGCGCTGAATCAATGCGGCGCCAAAACCGTTGGCCACGCGCAGCACGAGGAACGTCTTGCAGAAGCGCGCCAGCGTGAAGATCGCGCCGGTCGCATCCAGCTTACTGACTGAGCTCCCGAATTTCGAAGCGCATCGTATCGAGCTCGGCCGCAATCCATGTCGCGGGCGCCGCAAGACCGGCCACTGTGCCCGGATTGACCATCCAGGTTTTTCCGCCTTTGACGTTTGCCACTTGCGCTACGTCCGCGATATGTGAGTGGCCGCAGCACACCAGATCCCAGTCACCGGTGCACGCGAGCGCGTAGGCGTACTCGGGATAGTGGACAATGAATATCCGTCGTCCGCCCAGTTCGATGCGCGCGTCCGGGCCGTAATACTGGATCAGGCCACCGCTTTCGTGCATCAACCTGTGCAGCGCGACAGTGTCGCCGATGTTGTTGCCGTGAATCAGGTGCAACGGTAATCCTATTTTCTTCGCGAGCCTGAGCGTTTGCGCGCCGATGAGATCGCCGCAATGGATGACGGCCTGGGCGCCCTGCGCGGCAGCCTCGCCCACGGCCCGGGCCAGCATTTCCGCCCGGTCGTGACTGTCGGAAAGTATGCAGATTTTCATTGTATTTATGATACTGCATAAGTAAGTGGAAACCCGTTGCTTATGGGCGTATCGAAATTCCTCAGTGGCGTGCGCAACGGCTGCGATGGACAATCGGTTTGTTGCCAAAGGAACCGACATTTTGAGTGACGAGGTCAAAACCACCACTTGCTACATGTGCGCCTGCCGTTGTGGCATCCGGGTGCATCTGCGCGATGGCGCGATACGCTATATCGACGGCAACCCGGAGCACCCGCTCAACAAAGGGGTGATCTGCGCTAAGGGCGCCAGCGGTATCATGAAGCAGACCTCACCCGCGCGGCTGACCCGGCCGCTGCGGCGGCGAGCCGGCGCGGAACGTGGCGCCGGTGAGTTCGAGCCGATCTCCTGGGACGAGGCGTTTCAGATCCTGGAAAAGCGCCTGGCGACGCTGCGTGCCACCGACCCAAAGAAATTCGCCCTGTTCACCGGGCGCGACCAGATGCAGGCGCTCACCGGCCTGTTCGCACGCCAGTTCGGAACCCCGAACTATGCTGCGCATGGTGGCTTTTGCTCTGTCAACATGGCTGCGGGCATGATTTACACCATCGGTGGCTCGTTCTGGGAATTCGGCGGCCCGGACCTTGAACGCGCGAAACTTTTCGTAATGCTTGGCACTGCAGAAGACCACCACTCCAACCCGCTCAAGATCGCAATCTCGAAATTCAAGCGGGCCGGTGGGCGCTTCGTTTCTATCAACCCGGTGCGCACGGGCTATTCTGCGATCGCCGACGAATGGGTGCCGATCAGGCCCGGCACCGATGGTGCGCTGCTGCTCGCGCTGAACAACGAGCTTATCGTGCAAGGATTGTACGACCGAGACTTCGTCGCTCGCTATACCAATGGCGGGCAACTGGTGATTGTCGACCCGAAATCCTCACGCCATGGACTGTTCGCGGTGGACGAGGATAGCGACCCAGTCAATCCGCTGTATCCGCAAAACCAGCTCTGGTGGGACCGGCATACGAACGGTCCGGTGATCACCCACACGCCTGGCACCGATCCGCGCCTGTTCGGTAGTTTCACGCTTACCGATGGCACCCATGTGCAGCCTGCATTCCAGCTGCTTGCCGACCGGGCAAGCCCCCACACCCCGGAGTGGGCGGAGAGCATTACCGGGGTTCCTGCGGAAACGATCCGGCGCCTGGCGCGCGAGATGGGCGTCACCGCGCGCGACCAGAAGATCGAACTCCCCATTGCCTGGACCGACTGCTGGGGCAACGAGCACCAGACCGTGACCGGCAATCCGGTGGCTTTTCACGCCATGCGCGGTCTTGCCGCGCATTCGAACGGCTTTCAGACGGTGCGCTCGCTCGCCATCCTGATGAGCCTGCTTGGCACCATCGACCGTCCGGGCGGGTTTCGCCACAAGGCGCCGTTCCCGCGCGCGATTCCGCCTTCGGCTAAAACGCCCACCGGTCCGGAAGGGGTGCAGCCAAACACTCCGCTTGCGGGTCTCGCGCTGGGCTGGCCGGGCTCGCCGGAAGACCTGTTTGTCGATGAGGAAGGCGGGCCGGTACGCATTGACAAGGCGTTTTCCTGGGAGTACCCGTTGTCGGTTCACGGACTCATGCACAACGTGATCACCAATGCGTGGCGCGCCGATCCGTACGCCCTCGACACGCTGATGATTTTCATGTCGAACATGGCATGGAACTCGACCATGAACACGGTCGAAGTGCGCAGGATGCTCAACGACCGCGTGACCGAAGGGGAAACCGAGGGAGAAACTCGCGGCGAATACAAGATTCCGTTCCTGGTGGTGTGCGACGCCTTCCATTCCGAGATGACCGCGTTCGCCGACCTGGTGCTTCCGGATACCACCTACCTCGAGCGCCACGACGTGATGTCGATGCTCGACCGGCCGATTTCCGAGTTCGACGGACCCATGGACGCCGTGCGCATACCGGTGCTGCCGCCTACCGGTGAGTGCAAGCCGTTCCAGGAAGTGCTGATTGAACTTGGGAGCCGCCTGAAGCTACCCGCGTTTGTCGATGCGGGTGGCGCGCGCAAGTACGTCGATTACCCCGACTTCATCGTGCGCCACGAGACCGAGCCCGGCTCCGGGATCGGCTTTCTCGCCGGCTGGCGCGGCACGGATGGCGAGAAATCCATGCTCGGCGAGCCGAATCCCAGGCAATGGGACATGTACGCCAAGAACAACTGCATCTTCAAGCACGAGATGCCGCCGTCCTACCGCTATATGCGTAACTGGAACCGCGGTTACGTGGAATGGGCGCAGCGTACGCGCTTGCGGCGCTGGGGGGACCCGATCCTCATCCACCTGTATTCAGAGGTGCTGCAACGGTTTCGGCTTGCCGCGCAAGGCAAGTGGCCGGGCCGCCGCCCGCCTGCGCACCTCGCCGCGCGGGTCGAGACCTACTTCGATCCGCTGCCTTTCTACTACGCGCCGCTCGAGGTGCAGGCGACCGACGTTGAGAAATATCCGCTCGCGGCGATCACCCAGCGGCCGATGGCGATGTACCACTCGTGGGATTCGCAGAACGCGTGGCTCAGACAGATTCATGCCCATAACTACCTGTTCATCAACCCGCGTACCGCGCGCGCGGCGGCAATCGAGGATGGCGCCTGGCTCTGGGTCGAGTCGCAGTGGGGACGCGTTCGCTGCATGGGCAGGCATAGCGAAGCGGTCGAGCCCGGAACGGTCTGGACATGGAACGCGATCGGCAAGCAGCCCGGCGCCTGGGCGCTTGCGCCGGATGCGAACGAGGCGAGAAAGGGCTTTCTGCTGAATCACCTGATCGCCGACGAGCTGCCCGCGCTGGATGGCCGTATCTCCAACTCCGATCCGATCACCGGGCAGGCCGGCTGGTACGACGTGCGGGTGCGCATCTATCCCGCGGGTCCCACGGAGGAAAAAACGGTCTTCCCGGAGTTTCCGGTTCTCGCCGCAGCCCCGGGAATGCGTAACGCACCGCGCAGGTGGTTCGCGTATGTCGCGGGCAAGGAGATCGGAGAATGACTCAATTAGCCAAAAAGGAACGCTCGCTGTGACCCAGCTCGACACAAAGGAACGCTCGCTGTGACCCAGCTCGCGTTGGTCATCGATCTGAACGTCTGCGTCGGGTGCCACGCCTGCGTGACCAGCTGCAAGCAGTGGAACACGTCGGGCGACGCCGGCTTTCTGTCTGATGACAATCCGTACGGCGCCGATCCGACCGGGACGTTCTTCAATCGGGTGCAGACTTTCGAGGTCGGCGAGTTCCCGAATACCGAGACGGTGCATTTCCCGAAGTCCTGCCTGCACTGCGAGGATCCGCCCTGTGTGCCGGTTTGTCCTACCGGGGCAAGTTACAAACGCGCGGAGGACGGGATCGTGCTCGTGGATTACGACAAGTGCATCGGCTGCAAGTACTGCGCCTGGGCCTGCCCGTACGGGGCGCGCGAGATCGACGAACACCAGAAGGTGATGAAGAAGTGCACGCTGTGCGTCGACCGCATCTATGATCAGAATCTGCCCGAGGCCGACCGGAAACCCGCTTGTGTGCAGGCCTGCCCGACCAGCGCGCGTATCTTCGGTGACATACACGACCCGGACTCACAGGCCTCGCGCGCGATCCGCGACAACGGCGGCTATGCGCTGATGCCCGAATGGGGCACGCACCCGGCGAACCATTACCTTCCCCGACGCAAGACCGCGCTGCCGATCCACGCCGACGAACTCGAGCGGCACGCCAACCCGCTCAAGGTCGACGGACAACTGCCACGGCCGGCGACCGATGCGCCTGCGCTGGACGATGTCACGAGCTGGTGAGCGATGAGGCCCGCGTGGTCGGTCATTCTCTTCACTACGCTGGCCGGAGCCGGCCAGGGGCTGTTTCTCGCCATGGTGGCTGGCGAAATCCTTGGCGGCGCCCCTGTCGCCTTCATCGTGTGCGGTGCCGCGCTCGCGCTCGGCCTGCTCGCGGCGGGCCTAGCTGCCTCGTTCTTCCATCTCGGGCATCCCGAACGCGCCTGGCGCAGCGCGGCCATGTGGCGCACCTCGTGGTTGTCTCGGGAGGTGATCGTGCTGCCGCTTTTCATGGCGCTGGTTGCGGCATACGGCGTCTTGCACTGGCAGGGTTGGCTGCAGCTTGCGCTGCCGGTTACGCTGCTCGCCGTCATCGCGTGCCTCGGGCTGTTTGTGTGCACCGGGATGATCTATGCCTGCCTGCCTTTCCTGCAGGAGTGGCGAACCCCGCTCACGGTGGTGAACTTCCTCGCACTTGGTTGCGCATCAGGCGTTAGCGCAACCGCGGTGCTCGCTGCGTGGCTGCATCCACCCCTCGCGTCCGCGTACGCCGTGGCGGCGCTGGCCGCAGGCGCGATTGCATACCTTTCCAGGCTCGCTGCACTTGCACGCAACGCGCGGTTGCGGCCGAAGTCGACCCTGGCCACGGCAATCGGCGTAAAGCACCCAAAGATCGTGCAGATCGCGCAGGGCGCCATGGGCGGCTCTTTCAATACGCGTGAATTCTTCCACGGTCGCCCTCGCGAGGTCGTGCGCGCTGTTCGCTGGGCGTTTCTTGCGCTTGTGTTCCCGCTGCCCGCGCTGCTGCTTGTCGCGGGGGGAGACTCGGTGACCATCCTCGGCGCCGCGTTTCTCGCGCAGTACGCGGGGCTGCTCGCCGAGCGTTGGTATTTTTTTGCCGAAGCGAGACATCCGCAGAATCTGTATTACCAGGCCATCGCCTGATCCATACGGGCGAATTGCACTCCGAGGCTTGTAAAGCCCGGTCGGCTACTTTATAACGCTGAGAAGCAGCCTTAGCGGAGAAGTACCATGCATGCTGATACCGAATCCGACGCGCGCGTGAAGTTCCTCATGCGGAATAAGTGAAATCGTGAGCCAACCCGCACGCTGGATCAGGCTCGATCCCGACGCAATGGAAAGCGTGCCGCTTGCCTGCCGCGGATTTGCGCGCGTGATGCGCGCAGGCGGGGCACCGTTGTGCCTGTGGGGGAGGGCAAGCACGCAGGTTCGGCTGGACGACGGACTGTGGGCCGAACCCGGCGAGTTCGTATTCGCATTGATGGTCCGGCGCCGGCTGGCTCCAAGAGAAAGCCGCTGGCTGGCCTGGGGACTGTCGCCGCTGGTGGCTGCGCTGCGCAGCTTCGGCGAGCACGCCTACCTCGAAGGCGGCGACATCTACCTGCATGGCAGCCGTGTCGCGGGTGGGGCTGCGCGGGCGGTTGAAGACTGCGTCGTTATCGCCGGGACGTTTCCTGCCGATCCGCCGATCGAGCCGCCGCAATCCGGCGAGCGCGGACGGCTGCTTGAGTTCGACCCCTGGCTCGCGGAGCTGAACCGCGAGGGCCGCGCGCGGCAGATGCTGGCCGCGTTTCGCAGCGCGCTGGAGGTGCAGCACGGCTGGCAGTTTGATACCGACTGGCCGAGTACCGATGAGCGCCAGGCTGTGGTTGAGCGGGCAACGCGATGACTTCGCGAAGAATCGTGCTGGCAGGAACTGCAGGGTTCGTCCTGAGCCTTTCTGGTCTCGGGCGGCTGCTCGCGGCCGACGCGGTGAAGCAGGGCGTGCGCCGGGTGAAGGGCGAGGTGAGTGTCAACGGCAAGCCCGCGGGCATGGGTACCGCCATCGGCCCCGGCGACACCGTCGTGGCGGGTCCGAATGGCGATATCGTGTTCGTGGCGGGCCGCGACGCATTCCTCGTGCGAGCCAATTCGCGCGTCGAACTCGAAGGCAAGGGCGGCTCTGCATTGCTCAGCGGGTTGCGCGTCGTTACGGGGCGGATACTATCGGTATTCGAATCCGGCGAGCGCAAGAACATACAGACCGACACCGCGACGATAGGCATACGCGGAACCGGCGTGTACGTCGAGGCAGCGCCCGAGAAGACCTATGTATGCACCTGCTATGGAACGGTCGACATCATCTCGCGGGGCGACCCGAAAGAGCGAGAGACGGTAAAGACAAAGCACCACGACCAGCCCCGTTACGTCATGGCGAAGGGGGCGCCGCAGATGCTGATGAACGCGCCCGTGGTGAACCACACCGACGCGGAACTGATCCTTCTTGAAAGCCTGGTCGGCCGAATACCGCCGTTCGGCAGCGAACCCACCCGCTATTAGCGGCGGGAAGATTCTGTAAATTCTTTTACTTTTGTTTTACGAATCTGAGGCGCATGGCGGCTACCGGGGGAGTTTGTGTATCGGTATTGATACACAAGCGATAGGATTCGCAGCATCCTAGGGTGCCGGCGACTTGCCGTCGGGCCGTGCGAGGATGCCCATCTTTTCGTATACCGGCCGGATCTCCCGCCGGATCGCCGGCAGCTTGCGCGCGTAGAGCGCCGCGCCTGCAAGCGCCAGGCCGCCACCCAGTCCCAGTGTTCCGGGCGGACCGACGTACTGGGACAGCCATCCAGCCGCAAGCGCACCGATCGGGCTGACACCGAGAAAGCACATGATGTAGATCGCCGCGACGCGGGCACGCAGCCCGTCCTCGACGATCGACTGCAGTATCGTATTCGTCGATGCTGCGGTGAGCATGATGCCTGCAC
>JBBQVP010000046.1:0-24684 GCA_038211455.1 Burkholderiales bacterium | reverse complement strand
TCGCAACGCGCGCGCGACCGAACAGTTGCGCCGCCAGATCCGGCAAACGCGCCGCTTCGATCAGCTTGCGCGCGCGGGTCTCGCTCTCGTAGCGCCGGGCCCAGCCGGCGTAGGCTTCGGCGTCCTCGTTGCGCGCCGCGTACGGCAGTTTCGCGGCCAAGCCCCAGGCGTGCGCGGTCTGCCACGCGTCACGCGCCGCAATGGCCGCCTGCGCAGGGGCGAGCAGCGCGGCGCCCGCCTCCGAGCGCGCAATGATGTCCTCCCAGAGCGCCTGTTCCTGCTCCGGGGTGAGCAGCAGCGGCAGGTCTGCGCCGCCCTCCGCGTACAGCGCATCGGTACAGGCGCGCTCGACGAACGCATTGAAGGGCAGGATGTCGGGCGCGTCCCACAGCGCACACCCTAGAGCGAGCTGGTGCGTATCGAACTGCCGCGCCAGGCCCTGGGCGAGCCGCCGGTTCGGGGTGACCACGCAGACGCGCGCCTCGCCGCCCGCGTCGATTTGCGCCCCGCGCCCCACCGCGAGGCGTGCGAACAGTTCGGCCTTTTCTATTTTCCCGACGGGCTTGTCGATTTTCTTCACGTCATCGTCGGCGGACATGGTCGCCGATAATAGCTTGCACCGCGAGCGCGCAGACCCGCCTGCTCCGGGGAGCAATCGGCGTGACAGGCACGTAATACGGTGAGGGGAGGCAGGGGTGCGTGCAGCATGATCCATGCATGAGTTTTCCTCCTGCGAGGGATGAGAATTTATTGTTTGTCGCAATGCAACATAAAGTCTACTATTCTCATGAGGAGGAGTAATAAACGCATTCTTTTCAATTGCCAGCTGGATTAATTGAATTGATGCGTTGCACCAACTTAGAAAGGAACCGCCATGAATACCGCCCACATCCCCGCCCCGGCAAGCGACGCTCCCATCGCGTTCCCGGCCGGCAAGCCGCTTGCCTGGCTAAAGGCCTTTGCGGCCCGCGTGAAATTGCATCTGTTCCCGCTCCCCGGGCAGGAACTTGAGGCTTATCTGGCGGGTTCGGTCGATCTCGTCGACCTGGAATTTCGCCTCAACACCTGGGAGTGGCGGCGCACCCGTTACTGGATTGATGCCTGAACCGCAGGTGAAGGTTGGCGCACACGCCCGAAATCGGCGGCGCGGCCTTGTGAAACTCGAGCCGCGGCCGCAAGACGACTTCCGGCACGCCTATTCCTCAATCTTCACGCCGCGCCAGAATGCAACGTGGTTCTTGATGTGCATCGCCTCCGGCTTGGGATTCGGGTAGTACCACGCGGCGTCCTTGTTCACCTTGCCATCGACGATCACGTCGTAGTAGCTCGCGATACCTTTCCACGCACAGGTCGTGCGCGTGTCGCTCGGCCCGAGGTGCTCTTTGCGGATCGCGCCCGGCGGAAAATAGGCATTTCCTTCTACGGACTCCACGGCCTCACTATCGGCAATGACTTTGTCGCTCCAAAGCGCTTTAGGCATGTCGGATCTCCCGGTTAGTAGTGGAACTCTGCGTACACGATGTGGCCTTCACTGACGGGCCAGTTCTGCACGGTGATCGATTCGGCGTTGAACTGCGCCTGCACCGCGCGCAACGGGCCAGCCGGCAGGAGCAGCTTGCCGGTGGAGACGGCCGGCACGCCCTCACTGATGCCCGGCGGCACCTTGCCGTCGAGCGTGAACACGTCGCGCCCGTGGCCGAAGTAGCCGCGGGGCCGCGTGATCGAAACCACGCTGCCTGCGGACACGTCGGCTTTGGCGATGTCGGCGGGCCGCAGATGCACCACGGCGCTTGAGCGCGGGAATGGCGAGCGATAGATGTGCGTGACCGCATGGCCCGGCGCCGTGACGACGAACTCGTAATGCATCTGCGTTTGCGCGTTGAATGGGCCCCACAGGCCGTCGGCGCCGGTGATTTTTGCGTGCACCGGCCCGCCACGCCGAATACCGGTGTCGCTGCCAACCGCGTACACCTCGACCTTTGCCCCCGCCACCGGAAGGTTAGTCGGCACGCTGCCTTCCATGCCGTTAACCTTGCCGTTGAGCACGACGCTGTTCTCGGCCACGATATCGGTCCGCTGCGGCGCGTGGCCGGTGATGAAGCGATACATCGCGGCAAACGCGGCCGGGCTGAACGAAGTCTCGCGGTGGTCGATCTTCGCGATCACGACGTTCTCCGCTCCCTTGAGTTCCGGCCCGTCGAATCCGACCCCGGTCGGCCGCCCGGGCTTGCCGAGGTACCGGCCATCGGGCTGCGCGTACTTGTCGTTGCTGTCGCTGCGGATGGTGATGAAGCGCACGCCCGCGACAACCTCGCTGGCACCCGCATTGAGCTGGCTCAGGAAGGGGCCTTTGCCGTTGAACTCGTTGCCGCGCGATTCCTCCCAGTCGGATACGCCGTGGTTGGGAACGCCGCCGAGTATGGCGAGCGACACATTGACCGAGCCGCCGCCGTTCTTGACGTAGTTGCGGATTGCATTGCCACCGCGCGAATTGCCCACCAGCACCACTTTCCGCTGCCCGGTCTGCGTCTTGACGATTTCGACCCTGTCGGCGAGCTCCTGCATCGCCTCGGCCGTGGACGAGCGCAGTGGTTGCGGCTTCGCGTCGAGGCTGCGCGCAAGCGGATAGCGGAAATCGATCGCGTGAAGCATGGCGCGATCGTAACCGTTCGACTCGAACCGCCACAGGGTCGTCGTCCAGAGCGCAGCGGTGTCGCCATTGCCGTGGACGAAAATGATCGGCGGCTGGTTCCCGGGCCCATGCGGAACCTGGGCGCACGCCCCCAGTGCCAGCAACAGCAGAAAAAGGGAACGACGGGCAATTTGCATCATGGCTGGACCTCGGGCGCTGCTACGGGGAAAATTCACTTGAGGTATAGCAGATTTGGACCGGAACTTCACTCAGGGATGAACCGGCGTAAGGATTCGGCCGCGCCTCCGACTGACAGTCAACCTCCCTCCCATCGCGCCCCCGATACAGCCACCCGTCCTGTACCCCCATATGAGCGAAGTGACAGTGCACTCCACCCCAGGCCTCGCGGTCGCCTCACCGGGCGCGTGGGCGCGCGCTCGAAACTGGCTGACCGGCGCCGAACTCGCGGACCTGCCCAGCCACGTTCAGCGGGAGCTCGATTCCCAACGGCGGCGCAACGAAATCCTCGCAGGCTGGATCCAGGCCAGCCTGGTGCTCGTATTCGCGGTGTTCTATACGCTGTCCCGCAAGACTTTTCCGGAAGACACGATATTCCGGCCGGTGCCCTGGGCGCTCGGCATCTATGCGGCGTTCACGGCCTGGCGGCTGTATCTCGCCTACCGCAACAAGCTGGGCCATGCCATGCTGATGCTGTCGGTCGTGGTCGACATCAGCGTGCTGATGGTCACCATCTGGAGCTTCCACATCCAGTACGGCCAGCCGGCGGCGTTCTTCCTGAAGGCGCCGACGGTCCTGTACGTGTTCATCTTCATCGCCCTGCGTGCGCTGAGCCTTGCGCCCATCTATGTGCTGTTCGCCGGGCTCTCTGCCGCTGCCGGCTGGCTGATCCTGCTGGGGATCGCGATCAATGCGCCCGGCGGGCGCGACCTGATCACGCGGGACTACGTCGCTTACATGACTTCGCTGCAGATCCTGATCGGTGGCGAGGTCGACAAGATCATCTCCATCCTGATGGTATCGGTGCTGCTTGCGATCGCCGCCGCACGGGCTCGCTCGCTCCTGCACCGGGCCGTTGCGGAACAATCTGCAGCGGCGCAGCTGGCGCGCTTCTTCTCGCCGGAGATCGCCGCGACCATTGTGAGCTCCGACGAGATCCTGCAACCCGGGCATGGCCGGCAGACGGAAGCTGCGGCGATGTTCGTGGACATGCGTGGCTTCACAAAGCTCGCCTCGACGCTAGCCCCGCGCGATCTGATTGCCTTGCTTGGCGAATACCAGAAGATCGCCGTGCCCGTCATCCAGAGGAACGGCGGCAGCATCACCACCTACCTCGGGGACGGCATAATGATCACGTTCGGTGCGACGCGCCCGAGCGAGGCGTATGCCGCCGAAGCCATGCGCGCTGCGGAGCAGCTGCTGGATGCGCTCGGCGAATGGGCCGACACCCGGCGGGCGGCGGGCCAGCCGGCGCCTGGCGTAGGCATCGGCATCGCCGTAGGCACAGTCACCTGTGGCGCGATCGGCGACGAAGGGCGCCTCGAATACGCGGTCATCGGCGATCCGGTGAACCGTGCGGCGAAGCTGCAGAATCACACCAAGGCAGAGAAAGTCCTCGCGCTCACCACGCCGGAAGCCGTGCAGCGCGCGACCGCGCAGGGGTACGAACCCACGCGGGCGCGCGAGGTGCGCAGCGCGTGCGCGGTCGCAGGAATTGCGGACACGCTCGACCTCGTGGTGATTGCGTGAACGCCACTTCCGGGCGCCCGCGCCAGGCCCCGGCTTGCAATTCAACGCCCAACGCCATAGATTGCGCCGATCGATTCACGGCTGCAGAAGATCCCCATGGCGCAAGCCGCCCCTGGAAAACTCGAAGCGCGGGACCTGGAATCGCACCGGCCGCACCTGCTGAAGTACGCGATGCTTCAGCTTCGCAACCTCGCCCAGGCCGAAGACGCGGTGCAGGAGACGCTGATTGCGGCGCTGCGCGGCATCGACAGTTACGCGGGCGGCTCTGCCGTGCGCACCTGGCTGATCGGGATTCTCAAGCACAAGATCATCGACTCGATCCGCAAATCGAGCCGCGAGCTAAGCCTCGACCAGTACGAGAGTTCGCCGGACGACCTCGACGTGATGTTCGGCCCGGACGGCCATTACGCCGAGCGGCCGGCCGACTGGGGCAATCCCGAGGAGACGCTGTCCAGACGGCGGTTCTTCGAGGCACTGCGCGTCTGCATGGACAGCCTGCCCAAGACTACCGCGCAGGCGTTTGCCATGCGTGAGGTCATGGGAATGGAGACGCAGGAGATCTGCTCGACCCTGCACATCACCTCGTCCAACTGCTGGGTACTCCTGTTCCGGGCAAGGATGCGGCTGCGCGAGTGCCTGGAAAAAAACTGGATCGGCGCGGGGGGCCGGTGATCATGATGAGCTGCAAAGAAGCCGGCAGGCTGATCTCCGAGGGACTGGACCGTGAACTCGACCTGCCTCAGCGCGCCGGGCTGCGCTTTCACCTGCTGATCTGCACCGCCTGTTCACGCGTGAAATCCCAGCTTGCCTTCCTGCACCGCGTTGCGCCCGAGTATCCGGGCCCGGACGACGAAGGCGCGCCAAAAAGCTGACCGCAGGCTCGGGATCGCGCCTCTCGAGACCGATCTGGGGGCGCCGCTCGCGCGGGCGAACCGTTCTCCCGGGTCGGACTGAACAGCAGAACGCCGGCTTGCAGCCGGCGTTCTGCTGTTTTGCGTGCGGCACGAGCTCGCGGCTATTTCTTCATTTCGTCCTTCTTCATCTCATCTTTCTTCATGGCGTCCTTCTTCGCCATCGGGTCCTTTTTCATTTCGTCCTTCTTGGCCATCGCATCCTTCTTCGCCATGCCATCCTTGGCCATCTTGTCGTCGGCGTGTGCGCCGCTCATCGCAACCACCATGCAACCGGCAAACACCATCGTCAACAGCTTGTTCATGCAAATCTCCTCAGTGGGTTGAAAGTACAACGGGAAATGCGCCATCACGAACCGCCGAACCAGTTGTAGCCCTGGTCTTCCCAGTAGCCGCCAGGGTTGGTGTTCGAAACGGTAATCGCCATGATGTGTTTGGGATTCTTGTAGCCCAGCTTGGTAGGCATCCGCAGCTTCATCGGGAAGCCGTACTTGGGTGGCAGAATCTGGTCCGCGTAGCGAAGGCTGAGCTGCGTCTGCGGGTGCAGTGCCGTCGCCATGTCGATGCTAGTGTGGTAGTCATCACCGCACTTGAACCCGACGTACTTGGCCGTCGTGTCGGCGCCGATGCGTGCAAGGAAATCGGAAAACCGCACCCCGCTCCACTTGCCGACTGCGCTCCATCCCTCTACGCAGACGTGACGAGTCACCTGGGAGACCTGCGGCAGCGCGTGGAGTTCCGGGAGCGTCCAGGGCTTTTTTTCACGGATCAGCCCGGCCAGCTCGAGCTTGTAGCCCTGTCCATCGATCATGCGGATCTCGTCTTCGCCGTAATACGCGTTGAAGGGGAACGGTGTCGTGATCGCACTCTCGGGAAACTCCGGGGCAAGGCGCTTCGGGTCGAACAACCAGGCCTGTGCGCCGTCATTCCAGCGCGACATGCCGTTAAGCACTTTCTGCACCGACTCGTCGTCGGTCAGTTCGCAACCCGACAGCAATGCGAGTGCGCCGACCGAAAGCGTTTGCTTCAGGAACACCCGACGTTCGAGCTGCTGGATCGCGGACGTCCGGTGCGTAAGGAAGCGCGCTCCCATCAAGCTGAAATTCCTCATGCTGCCCTCCTGGCCCTGCCAGTGAACATCGTAGGCAGGGTGCGTGGCACCAACACCACCATCGTTACGTGCACCGCCACGATAAGCACCGCGGCCGCCATGGCCGCGAAGTGCACCACGCGCGCATTGTCGAATCCGCCCATGGCCGCGGCCAGCCAGCCCAGCTGCACCGGTTTCCAGATCGCGAGGCCGGAAAGCACGAGCAACACCAGCGTCAGGATCAGGGAAACGTACGCGGCCCGCTGCGCGGCGTTGTAGACGGAAAGATCGGCATGCGCCAGCCGGCCGCGCAGCGCGCCGAATACGTCGGCCAGAACGGCGCCGATGGTGATCGGAAGGAGTTTGTTGCGGAAATGCCCGGAAAGCAGGCCATAGGCCAGATAGGCGAGGCCATTTGCCGCGAACAGCCACATCGCCGCGAAGTGCCACTGTATCGCGCCGCCCAGCCAGCCGCCGAGCGTGATCTCCCCGGGGAACCTGAAATCGAAGATCGGCGATGCGTTGTAGATCCGCCAGCCGCTCAGCAGCATAATCAGGAAGGCGAACACATTGACCCAGTGGCTGATCCGCACCATCAAGGGATGGATCTTTACCCACTCGTCAGGCCTGACCTGCGCGTTTGCAATCATGGCGGCTTACCTCGGACCGGGAATTATCTGGAATTTCCGGTTCGTCGCGGCCGGGCGCGGAACCTTACACAAGAAGGTGCCTCTAACAGGCAGTACGCATCATGGAACCGCCCGACCCCCTCCTGCTCGCCCGCGCCCAATTCGGGCTGAATATCGCGTTTCACATACTGTTCCCGACCCTCACGATCGCGCTGGCTTGGTTCCTGGTCTACTTTCGCGTCCGTTACCACCGCTCGGGTGATGCTCACTGGCTGACCGTCTACAAGCTGTGGGTCAAGGTGTTCGCACTGACGTTTGCGATGGGCGTGGTCTCGGGAATCACGATGTCATTCCAGTTCGGAACCAACTGGCCCGGGTACATGGCGAAGGTCGGCAATATTGCAGGACCGTTGCTCGCCTATGAGGTGTTGGTCGCGTTCTGTCTGGAGGCCACCTTCCTCGGCGTGATGCTGTTCGGCATGGGCCGGGTGTCGCCCCGGGTGCACCTGTTCGCCACCATCATGGTCGCGGTGGGCACTTCGCTGTCGGCATTCTGGATCCTCGCGCTCAACTCGTGGATGCAGACACCGGCAGGGCATGTCATGGCGGACGGGCAGTTGATCGCCGGGGACTGGCTGGCCGTGATCTTCAATCCCTCCTTTCCGTATCGCATCACACACATGCTGCTGGCATCCGGGCTTACCGCCTCGTTCGTGATCTCGGGCCTGTCGGCATGGCGACTGCTGCGCGATGCCCGGGACGCCGCCGCCCTGCGCGGCCTTCGCACCGGCGTTCTGGTTGCTGCGGTGCTCGCCCCGCTGCAGGTCTTCGTCGGCGACTTGCACGGCCTGAATACGCTTCGGCACCAGCCTGCAAAGATTGCAGCGATCGAGGCGCTCTGGGAAACCGAAAAGGGTGTGCCCCTGGTCCTGTTCGCGATCCCGAACGAGGAAAAGCGCCGCAACGACTTCGCCATCCAGGTGCCGAAACTGGCGAGCCTCATCCTGACGCATGATCCGGAGGGCGAGGTGAAGGGCCTGGCCGCCTTCGCCCCTGACACGCCGCCGGTTGCACCGGTGTTCTTCGCGTTTCGCGTGATGGTCGGCGTCGGTACGCTGATGGTCCTGGTCGCATGGGTGGGTGTCTGGATCCTGCGGCGTGGTGCAGCGCCGCCTCGCTGGCTGCTGTGGTCGTTCGCCGGCTGCACCTTTGCCGGATGGGTCGCCACGCTTGCGGGCTGGCTGGTCACTGAGATCGGACGCCAGCCCTGGCTCGTCACCGGGCTGCTGCGGACCGCAGATGCGGTTGGCAAAATTCCCGCAGCCCAGCTCGGCGCAAGCCTGACGGGTTATGTCGTTACCTACGCGGCAATGCTGGTGGCCTATATGGTCGTCATCACCCACATGGCCGGCAGGGGCGCACAATGAGGGAGGCCGCATGATCCTGGACATGCCCCTGATATTCGCCGGCCTGATGGGCCTTTCGATCCTGATGTACGTGGTGCTCGACGGCTACGACCTCGGCGTCGGCATGCTGATGCCGGCGGCGACCGAAACCGAGCAGGGGCTGATGGTGGCCTCCATCGGCCCGTTCTGGGACGCCAACGAGACATGGCTCGTGCTCGGCGTCGGGATCCTGCTGGCTGCGTTCCCGGTCGCGCACGGCGTGATCCTCGGCGCCCTCTACCTGCCGGTTGCCGCGATGCTGATCGGGTTGTTGCTGCGCGGGGTGGCGTTCGAGTTCCGCGTCAAGGCCGACGGCTGGCACCGCCAACTTTGGAACTGGCTGTTCTGGTTCGGCTCCTTTCTTGCCTCGTTCGCGCAGGGCTTCATGCTGGGGCGGTACGTGACCGGCTTCGAGTCCGGCTTCGGGTTCCTCCTGTTCGCAATGCTGACCGGCGCTTCGCTGTGCGGCGGCTACGTGCTGCTCGGCGCGACCTGGCTCACTCTGCGCACCGAGGGTGAGTTACAGAAGAAATCTCTGGCCTGGTCCCGCTGGGGGCTGCTATGGGTCGCGCTCGGCGTGGCACTCGTCAGCGCGGCCACGCCGCTGGCAAGCGAGACGGTGCGCGACAAATGGTTTGGCCAGCTCGTCGACCGGCCGGAGAAACTGCTGCTGATGCTGCTGCCGCTGGCGAGCATCGCTTCTGGGTTGTGGGTCTGGCGCGCGAGCGGACGGCTGAGGCGAGCGGTTCCGGCGGCCGAGTGGGCGCCCTTCGCCGGCAGCGTGGTGATATTCGTGCTTGCCTTCGTGGGCCTGGCCTACAGCCTGTTCCCGTACCTCGTGATGGACCGGATGACGATCTGGGACGCGGCCGCGCACCCCTCCGCCCTTCGTGTCCTGCTGTACGGCGCGGTGCTGGTCCTGCCGTTTCTGGCCGGGTACACGGTATTTGCCTACCGGGTATTTCGCGGCAAGGTGCGCGAACTCACCTACCACTGAGACCGGAAGATTTGGGTACGCTGCGCAGATCAGCGCTCGAGCAGCCCTTTTTTGTCCGCAACCTTGGCCCAGTGATCAGCGTCCGCCGGGGCGTCCTTGCGCTCGATGATGGGCTTCCATTGCTTCGCCAGTTCGGCATTCAGCGCAATGAATGCCTGCTGCGTATCCGGTACGTCGTCCTCGGCAAAGATCGCCTCGACAGGACATTCGGGCACACACAACGTGCAGTCAATGCACTCTTCCGGGTCGATGATCAGCATGTTCGGCCCCTCCCTGAAGCAGTCGACCGGACATACATCGACACAGTCGGTGTACTTGCACTTGATGCAGGATTCAGTGACGACGAAGGCCATGCGCTCTTTTTAGGCTCAGGATGTACAGGAATATCTGACAAAAAACGTCTTTGAATCCGTAGTTTAGCATGAGACCTTGTAATTCCACGACACACCCCAAGGTATGTGATCAAGGCAATTTGTTGGTGTCGCTCGCGCTGGCTAGCATGGAACTTGCGTATTATCCGGTATTACGTTCCGGGCCTGCGGCGGGCCAGCCAGCAATGCCGACCTTCCAAAACGACACCCGAGGAACCATGAGTAGTTCATCCGTACATCACGTCACCGACGAAAGTTTCGAGCCCGATGTCCTTAAATCCGATGTCCCGGTCCTGCTGGACTACTGGGCGGAGTGGTGCGGCCCCTGCAAGTCGATCGCCCCGATTCTTGAAGAGGTGGCGAAGGACTACGAAGGACGCATCAAGATCGCGAAGATCAATGTCGACGAGAATCAGGCGGTCCCGGCAAAATTCGGCATCCGCGGGATCCCCACGCTGATGCTCTTCAAGAACGGAAACGTCGAAGCCACCAAGGTCGGCGCGCTGTCGAAATCCCAGCTCACCGCGTTCCTTGACAGCAATATATAAACGCCTTACGCTTAAACACTGAATCGCCGCGCCGCTGGGCACAGAACACAAGATCGTCGGCGACAAGAACCACCCCGGCGCGGCCGCAAGCGTGAAATCAGGCGCAAGCGGGCAAGGCATTCAGACAGAATCATGCAGTTCTCGGCACCCGGTTCAGGTGCCCATCCCTTAGAAGATCTCCGCGCAGTTCTCGTCTCGTCCACGTTCCTTCCTTTCGGCGTTCGCCATGCATTTATCAGATCTGAAATCCCTGCACGTCACGCAACTCGTCGATATGGCGGTCACCAGCGAAATCGAGGGCGCCAACCGCCTGAGAAAGCAGGACCTCATCTTTGCCATGCTGAAGAACCGCGCCAAGAAGGGCGAGGCGATATTCGGCGACGGGACCCTCGAGGTGCTGCCCGACGGCTTCGGGTTCCTGCGCTCGCCGGATACCTCGTATTTGGCCAGCACGGACGACATTTATGTCTCACCCTCCCAGATTCGGCGCTTCAACCTGCACACCGGCGACACGATCGACGGCGAGATCCGCACCCCGAAGGACGGCGAGCGCTACTTCGCGCTGGTCAAGGTCGACAAGGTCAACGGCGAGACGCCGGAGGCCTCCAAAGGCAAGATTCTTTTCGAGAACCTGACCCCGCTTCACCCGACTGAGCACCTCAAGCTCGAGCGCGAGATCAAGGCCGAGGAAAACATCACCGGCCGGATCATCGACATCGTCGCCCCGATCGGCAAGGGGCAGCGCGGCCTGATCGTGAGTCCGCCCAAGGCAGGTAAGACCGTGCTGATGCAGCACATCGCCCACGCAATCACGTCGAACCATCCGGAAGCCGTCATGATGGTCCTGCTGATCGACGAGCGCCCGGAAGAAGTGACCGAGATGACCCGGACCGTGAAGGGCGAAGTCATCGCTTCCACGTTCGACGAGCCCGCGCAGCGCCACGTGCAGGTCGCCGAAATGGTGATCGAGAAGGCCAAGCGGCTGGTCGAGCACAAGAAGGACGTCATCATCCTGCTGGATTCGATCACCCGGCTGGCGCGTGCCTACAACACGGTCCAGCCGGCCTCGGGCAAGGTACTCACGGGCGGCGTGGACGCCAACGCGCTGCAGAAGCCCAAGCGCTTCTTCGGCGCCGCGCGCAACATCGAGGAAGGCGGCAGCCTGACCATCATCGCCACGGCGCTGGTCGAGACCGGCAGCCGCATGGACGACGTGATCTACGAAGAATTCAAAGGCACCGGCAACTTGGAAATCCATCTCGACCGTCGGATGGCGGAAAAGCGCATCTATCCGGCGATCAACGTGAATCGTTCAGGGACGCGTCGCGAGGAACTCCTGATCGAGAAGGACATCCTGCAGAAGATCTGGGTGCTCCGGAAGCTGCTCTACCCGATGGACGAGCTGGAAGCGGCAGAATTCCTCATCGACAAAGTGCGCGCGACCAAGACCAATGCGGACTTTTTCGACTCGATGCGCAGGGGCTGACCCCAGACGCCTGCCTGCTTGCGGTAAGCCTCTGATTTAAGTATAATTCGCGGCTCAATTTTTACGCCGCTGCGGCGCCCGGAAATGGATACGGGTAGATGCGCCGCGGCAACTAGAGGATTCTGAATGAAAACCGCCGGCCACCCCGAATACCAAGATGTCATTTTTCTGGATACGAGCTGTGATTTCTCGTTCCTGACCCGCTCCTGCATCGAGACCAAGGGCCGCGAGACCCGGAAATGGACCGATGGCAAGGAATACCCGCTGGTGAAAATCGAGATCTCCTCCGAATCACATCCGTTCTACACCGGCAAGCAGAAGATCGTGGACACGGCCGGCCGCATCGAGAAATTCAAGCGTCGCTACGCGACGAAGACCAAGCCGGCCTGACCTTCTGCCGGAAGATCCGGAAAAGCCCCTGCGGCGCAAGCGCGGGGGCTTTTTCTTTTTAAGAACAATATTTCAGGATGATCCAGACGGATTTCTTTCATTCGTGGATTCCTTGAGCACGCCTCGCCCGCTGTTATCGCTGCCGCCCTCGCCGGCGCTGCTCGTCGTCTTCGCGCTCGCCTTCGTGCTCCCGGGCCTGTTCGGCCACGACCCGTGGAAGTCCTTTGACGCCATTGGCGTCGAAATCGTCCATCAGATGCAGTTGTCGGGTGACTGGCTGGTGCCGCGAATCGCCGGCGAACCTTGGCTTGAAGACCCGCCCTTGTTTTACTGGCTGGCACTGTGCCTCGCCAAGGTCGCCTCCCTCGCGCTGCCCTTTCACGATGCGGTGCGCGTGGCAAGCGGACTGGCGGTGCTGGCGGCCTGCGGACTGCTCTACAAGGCGGTTCCCGCGGCGGCCGGTCATGACACGCGCACCGAAGCGGCCTCGGCGGTCCTGCTACTGATCGGGACCATCGGATTGATGGTGCATGCGCATGAAGCCATCACCGACCTGGCGACGCTTGCTGCCTGCAGCGCCGCGCTCTGCGTGATTCCGCGGGGAAACACGCGCCCAGTGTCCGCCGGGCTGCTGTTCGGTCTGGCCCTTGGGCTGGCATTCCTGTCCACGGGTTTCGTGACCCCGCTTGCGATGCTCGGTGCAACGTTGATCGGGTCCATCACGTGCGCCGAAATGCGAAACCGGCGCAGTGCAGCCTTCCTGACGATCGGCGCGACAGTCATGCTTGCGCTCGCTGGCAGCTGGCCCCTGGCCCTGCACGCCCACTCGCCGGCATTGTTTTCCCGTTGGCTCGCCCAGGCTACCCATGCGCACGGCAGTTTGGGCGCGAACCTGGACTATTTCCTCGGAATTTCGGTGTGGTTCCTCTGGCCGGTCTGGCCGCTCGCGCTCTGGACGCTCTGGTCACGGCGCAGGTCGCTGCTGTCGCCGGAGCTGTTCCTTCCGCTTTGCGCGTTCCTGCTGCTGTTCACCGGGGTCGTGTTTTTCAGCCCGCGACAGGACATCAACTTGCTTGCCACGTTGCCGCCGCTCGTATTGTTCGCGGCACGCGGCCTGCCGACCCTGCGGCGGGGGGCCGCGGCGGCATTCGACTGGTTCGGCGTCATGACCTTCGCCTTTTTCTCCGGCCTGATCATCTGGGTTGGATATTTCGCGATGATGACCGGCTGGCCACCGAAAATCGCCAACAATTTCGCCAAGCTCGCACCGGGCTTCGTGCCGAAGTTTGAGTGGCTGCCATTTATCACGGCATTTGCGCTGACCGTGCTCTGGCTCGTCCTCGTGCTGCGGTTGCGTCCGGCACCCGCGCGCAGCGCCACCCGATGGGCTGCGGGGATCATCCTGCTGTGGGGAACATTCGCAACCCTGTGGATGCCCTGGGCCGACCACCTCAAGACCTACCGCGGCGTGGCGCTGCAGCTCAGGGCAAAACTGCCCCCGGGCCACGCGTGCGTGGCGGGCAGGAACTTCGGGGCGCCCCAGCGGGCGGCACTCAGCTACCATGCTGGCGTGCAGATACAACCGCCCGACGCCGAATCACGCTGCCGCTATCTCGTCATTCAGGGCAGCCCGAAGCACGAACGCGACAAGCCCGGTCGCGGCTGGATCAAGCTCGGGGAATTCGGTCGCTCAGGCGACAAGTCCGAGCGCTATCGCCTCTACCGCAAGGAGCAATAGGGGCCACATGAGCACGCTCACCCAAACCACTGCCTGGCGCGCGTTGCAGTCACATGCACTCGCCATGCGCGAGACAACACTGGCGCAGCTTCTTGGCGAGGATCCGGGGCGCGCAGAGCAGTGCGTCGTGAGCGGCGCCGGCATCACGCTCGACTGGTCGCGGCAGAAGGCCGGCAGCGAAACCGTCGGCTTGCTTGGCCGGCTCGCGGCGCAGCAGGACTGGACAGTCTGGCGCGACCGAATGTTCGCCGGGGAAGCGATCAATGTGACCGAGAACAGGGCGGCCTGGCACGTGGCCTTGCGCCGCGGGACACTGGCACCTGCCGAGGTGCGCGACGCCATGGACGCGGCACGGAGAATAGCCGTCTCGCTGCGTCGTGGACTGCGCGCTGGCGGTTCCGGAAAAGCGATCGCGCATGTGGTGAACATCGGCATCGGCGGATCGGACCTCGGCCCGCGCATGGCGCTCGACGCGCTGGACGAATGCCGCGATTCGGCGCTGCGCTTCGATTGCGTCGCGAACATCGATCCTTCCGAACTGGAACGCGTGCTCGCGCGCTGCGACCCGGAACGCACGTTGTTCGTTGTCACCTCGAAGACATTCACTACCCAGGAAACACTGAGCAACGCGACCGCTGCGCGTGCATGGCTGCGCGCGAAGCTGCCTCCCGATGCTGATGCCGGGCGCCATTTCATCGCGGTGACATCCAATGTCGCGGCCGCGCGCGACTTCGGGGTAGGAGCCGACAGCATCCTGCCCATGTGGGACTGGGTTGGTGGGCGCTACTCGATCTGGTCCTGCGTCGGAATACCACTGATGCTCGCGATCGGACCAGATCAGTTCGATGCGTTCCTCGCCGGCGCCGCCGAGGTTGATGCGCATTTCCTTTCTGCGCCATTCGAGCAGAACCTGCCGGCGCTGATGGCGTTGCTCGACATCTGGCATATCAATTTTCACGGCGCGCAAACACACGCGGTGCTGCCCTACGCGCAGGCGCTGGCGCAGTTTCCGGCCTATCTGCAGCAACTGGAAATGGAATCCAACGGGAAATCGGTAGACCGGTCGGGAAATCCGCTGGACTACGCGACGGCGCCGGTCATCTGGGGCGCGGCCGGAACCGTTGGCCAGCATTCGTTTCACCAGCTCCTGCACCAGGGCACCCTCGCGGTGCCTGTGGACTTCATCGTCGTCCGGGAAGGCCACTACGATCCGGCGCGCCACGCAATACTTGCCGCGAACGCGCAGGCGCAGGCCGACGCCCTCGCCCTCGGAAGACAGGACCCATCGCTCGAACCCTACCGGCGCTATCCGGGCGATCGCTCGTCTTCGACGATCGCGATCCAGCGGCTCGACCCGCGCAGCCTTGGACGACTGATCGCCCTGTACGAGCACAAGGTCTTTGTCCAGGGTGTGATCTGGGATATCGACAGTTTCGACCAATGGGGCGTCGAATACGGCAAGCAGCTCGCCACGAGCCAGCTGGCGCAGCTGCCGCAAGATGGGTCGCTTGAACATCCGTAACAGGGAGAGCATTCATGAATCACGAAACCTTCAATCTGGGCATCCGAAAATTCCTCAAGACCGTCGGCGTCAACTCGCAGCGCGAGATCGAACAAGCGGTAAACAAGGCCCTGGAGTCCGGCAAACTCAAAGGCGACGAAACGCTGTTGGCCGGCATGACGCTGGAAATTCCCGCCCTGGGGCTGAAGGTGCCGTTCGACGGCGAGATCAAGCTAAAATGATCGCTCAAATATCCCGCGTTGCAGTGGACGCATTGCGCCGCTGAACGCGTAAGGGGGTTCCAATGAACAAAGCCAGAGACTTCGACCAGAGCGTCCTCGCCGAACTGCAGGCGCTGCTTGGTGATCGTTTGACGACCTCGGCGGGCATCCGCGAGCATCACGGCAAGGACGAATCGTACTTCCCCATCGCGCCGCCGGACGCCGTGGTGTTCCCGCACACCACCGAGGAAGTGCGCGACATCGTAAACATCTGCCGGCGCCACCATGTGCCGATGATTCCTTACGGTGTGGGAACGTCGCTCGAGGGCCACACCCTCGCGGTCGAGGGCGGCGTATGCATCGACCTGTCGCAGATGAACAAGGTGCTTGCCATCCACGAAGAAGATCTCGACGCCGTGGTGCAGGCGGGGGTCACGCGCAAGGCGCTGAACGAGCAACTCCGCCACAGCGGCCTGTTCTTCCCGGTGGATCCGGGGGCGGATGCGACGCTCGGCGGGATGGCGGCAACGCGCGCCTCTGGAACCAACGCGGTGCGCTATGGGACCATGCGCGAAAATGTGCTGGCGCTGACCGTGGTTCTCGCCGACGGTCGCATCATCAAGACGGCGAGCCGGGCGAAGAAATCCGCGGCCGGCTACGATCTCACCCGGATGTTCGTCGGCTCCGAAGGCACGCTGGGGATCATCACCGAGGTCACCGTGAAACTCTACGCCGTGCAGGAGGCAATGTCGGCAGCGGTCTGCGCGTTCGACAGCATCGATGGCTGCACCAAGACCGTGATCCAGGTCATCCAAGCCGGCGTCCCGATCGCGCGATCCGAGATCGTCTGCGAGAATTCGATCATCGCAATCAACCGCTATAACAAGACGAATTACCGGGTCGCGCCGACCCTGTTCTTCGAATTCCACGGAACCGCCGCATCGGTGGTCGAACAGGCGGAGATGGTGCAGGAGATCGCCAGGGAAAACGGTGGCATGGATTTCGTCTGGGCGACCAAGCCGGAGGAGCGCAGCAAACTCTGGGAGGCCCGCCACAACGCCTACTTCGCCTGCCTGCAGCTGCGCCCAGGCAGCCGTTCAGTGTCCACCGATGTCTGCGTGCCGATTTCGCGCCTCGCCGAATGCGTGGCCGAATCAATGGAAGACGTAAAAAGCTACGTTGCACCGGTGCCGCTGATGGGCCATGTCGGCGACGGAAATTTCCACCTCATGTTCCTGGTTGACCCGGAAAATCCGGCGGAACTGGAGCAGGCCAAGGAGTTCAACAAACGCCTGGTCAAGCGCGCGATCGCCATGGAAGGCACCTGCACCGGTGAACACGGTATCGGCCTTGGCAAGCAGGGATCCCTCGCGCTCGAGCACGGCGAGGCGATCGATCTGATGCGCGACATCAAGCGGCTGTTCGACCCGGAGAACCTCATGAATCCCGGCAAACTCATACCGATGGACTGAGCCGCATGAGCGCCGAAAAAAGACTCAAGCAGCTCGGGATCACGCTCCCCCCGGTTTCCGCGCCGGCAGCGAGCTATGTCAATGCGGTGCAGACAGGCAACCTGCTTTACCTGTCAGGCAAGGGCCCTCTCCCCGTCGACGGAAAACGCCCCTCTGGCAAGCTGGGACGGGAATTCAGCGTGGCACAGGGTTACGAGCATGCCCGGACGACCGGACTGGACCTGATCGCTGTGTTGAAGGCGGAACTTGGCAGCCTGGACCGCGTCAAGCGCATCGTGAAGGTGCTCGGGATGGTGAACTGCACGCCCGAGTTCACCGACCCGCCCAAGGTGATCAATGGCGCCTCCGACCTTTTCGTAGAGGTGTTCGGCGATAAGGGGCGACACGCCCGCTCTGCTGTCGGCATGAATTCGCTCCCCATGGGTATACCTGTGGAGATCGAGATGATCGTCGAAGTCGCCCCACGGGCCGTACGCAAGGCCGTACACCGGACCACCCGAAAAACCACAGCCGCCAAGAGCGCGGCGCGGCCCCGGCGGCACTAGGTTTTATACTTCTTTCGCTATTCGATCCGGCCGGAAACGCCCTCCAGCACTAGACTTTCGGAAACAATTCTCCAGAATTCAGATTGTCATCACGGTTCGCCGGTAGTACTTGAGTTCCTCGATCGACTCGAGGATGTCGGCGAGCGCCTCGTGCTTATTGTGCTTGACCATCCCTTTTGCCACTTCCGGCTTCCAGCGCCGCACGAGTTCCTTTAAGGTGCTGACGTCCAGGTTGCGGTAGTGGAAATAGGCTTCCAGACTGGGCAGCCAGCGCGCCATGAAGCGGCGATCCTGGCAAATCGAGTTCCCGCACATCGGCGAAGTTCCGGCCGGCACATACCCCTTCAGAAACTCAATGGCGAGCCCCTCGGCGGCGGCCTCGTCGAGCACCGACGCCTTGACCTTCGGGATCAGGCCGGACTTGGCATGCGTCGACTTGTTCCATCCGTCCATGCCCTCTAGCACCTCGTCCGGCTGATGGACCACCAGCGTCGGCCCTTCGGCCAGCACGTTGAGCTGCGCGTCTGTCACCACCATCGCAATCTCGATCACGCGATCCGAGTCTGGCAGCAGGCCGGTCATCTCCATGTCGATCCAGACGAGGTTGTTCTGATCCTGTGCCATCCGTGTCTCTCCCTTCGTCGTTCCCGGGGCGGGCCGAGCTTACCTGTGCCGCCATTCCGCGGTATTCTCTCACGGCCCCATGGACGCCTTCACGCCGAACGGATTCACCGCCGCCTTCCTCTGTGCGCTTGCCCTCGCCACGGCTACCCGGCTATGGCTCGCGCAACGGCAGATCGCGCATGTCGCGCGCAACCGCGATTCGGTTCCCGAAAGCTTCTCGGCAACCATCACGCTTGAGGCACACCAGAAGGCCGCCGACTACAGCACCGCGAAGACGCGACTGGGCATTGCCGACATCTTCCTTGGTGCGGCTGTCCTGCTGGCACTGACTCTCGGGGGCGGGCTGCAATGGATCTCAGCCGCATTGGCGAACCTGCTCGACGCGACCGGTTACTGGCACGGGGTCGCACTCGTGATGAGCGTAGTAGCCCTGCTTTCGCTGCTCGACCTGCCGCTCACCCTCTACCGCACATTCGTCGTCGAGGCACGATTCGGATTCAACCGGATGACGCTGCCGCTTTTCCTCGCCGACCTTGCCAAGCAGTCCGTGCTCGGGGCTGCGCTTGGCGTCCCTCTTCTCCTGCTGGTGCTCTGGCTGATGGCACGGATGGGCGCGCAATGGTGGCTCTACGTATGGCTGGCCTGGATGAGTTTCAACCTGCTCATCCTGATGATCTACCCGACCTTCATTGCACCGCTGTTCAACCGCTTCACACCCCTTTCTGACCCATCGCTTGCGGTGCGGATCGAGGAGTTGCTGTCGCGCTGCGGCTTCAAGTCGCAGGGGCTGTACGTGATGGACGGCTCAAAGCGATCCTCGCACGGCAACGCCTATTTCACCGGGCTCGGGGCCGCCAAGCGGATCGTGCTGTTCGACACGCTGCTTACGCGCCTGGCGCCGCCCGAGGTCGAGGCCGTCCTGGCCCATGAGCTCGGACATTTCAAGCGTCATCACGTTTGGAAGCGCGTCGGGGTCCTATTCGGCATGAGCCTGGCAATGCTCTGGGTCCTTGGCCGGCTGATCGCCGAAGACTGGTTCTACGCGGGGCTGAACGTGCAGACGCGCTCCACGGCATCGGCGCTCTTGCTGTTCTTCCTCGTGGTGCCCCTGTTCACGTTCTTCCTCCAGCCCCTGGTGAGCCTGTACTCGCGCAAGCACGAATTCGAGGCAGACGCCTACGCAGCCGTGCACGCCAGCCCGGCCGATCTGGTGCGCGCACTGGTCAAGCTGTACCAGGACAATGCGGCGACCCTGACCCCCGATCCGCTGCATTCGGCTTTCTACGATTCGCACCCGCCGGCCGCAACGCGTATCGCACGTCTGCGGCACGATGCAGCTTCCTGAGCTGCCTGCATGAGCGATCTCGCCGGCAGACGCTGCGCCCCGTGCGAAGGCGGAACCACGCCGTATACCGAGCCCTTCAGGGAGGCGAGCTGCTCGCCTCCCTGAAGGGCTGGATCATCGAGGGCAACTCGCTGGTCAAGCTGTACCCCTTCGCCAACTACTACCAGACCATGGCGTTCGTGAATGCCCTGGCCTGGATAGCGCACCGCGAAGACCACCACCCGGATCTGGTAGTGGGTTACAACAAGTGCCGGGTGGAGTACAGCACCCACGCAATCGGCGGACTCTCGGAGAATGATTTCATTTGCGCGGCGAAATGCGACGCGCTCTACCGGCTGTGAACCGCCGGCGCGGGTCGGCGTGACACCGGCGCTCTCCCACGCGACCGTTATCGCGGGGTATGGACGCCAGTGCCTCGCACGGCTGGAGGATGGCGAGTTGCTGCGCTGCCAGGTGCGCGGGCGACAGTTGCAGCCCGTGTGTGGCGACCGTGTCCAGTTGGCACGCAGTTCCGCTGACCAAGGCATTATCGAGGCAATCGCCCCGCGCACCAATGAATTTTCCCGCGCCGTGCACTATCGCCGCAAGGTGCTGGCCGCGAATTTCAGCCAGGTGGTCATCCTCGTGGCCTGCGAGCCATCGTTTTCCGACGAACTGATTTGCCGGATGCTGATCGTGGCGGAGCATGCCAGCCTGCCCACCGTGATCGTGCTCAACAAGGTGGACCTGGTCGATCAACGGGCGCGCGCGCTCGCCATGCTTTCGCCGTTCCGCGGCATGGGTTACCCGCTCCTGGAGCTCGCCGGAAGGATCGACGTCGATCCGTTGCGCCCTTATCTCTCAGGGCAGCGCAGCCTTTTCACGGGCCAGTCCGGGATGGGAAAATCCACCCTGGTGAATGCCCTGGTCCCGGATGCGGAGGTAAAAATCCGCGAAATATCCGCCTTCCTCGACGCCGGCAAGCAGACAACCACCGGATCGAGGCTCTACCCGGTGGCGCAGGGAACCGAAATCATAGACTCGCCGGGACTTGCCGAATTCGGGCTGGCTGGCATGGACTACCTGCATATCTCTGCGGGTTTCCGCGAATTCTCCGCGTACCATGGGAAATGCCGCTTCCAGAACTGCCGCCACATGAACGAGCCAGGCTGCGCGATACGAGCGGCCGGCGACAGCGGCGCGATCCACCCGCGCAGGTTGCTGCTCTACCAGCGCATCGTGGAATCCGAAGCGGCAGGCGAACCGCGGCGATGAAACGTATCTACGCATCCATCAGCCTGGTCGACGTGCACCACGCCAAGAACCTCCTCGACTCCGCCGGCATTCTCGCGATCGTCAAGAACGAGATGCTGGCGTCAGCCATCGGCCAGCTTCCCTTCGGCGACTGTCAGCCTGAGCTATGGCTCGCTGACGATGCAGACGCCGAACGCGCGCGCGTGCTGCTCTCCGAAGGTCCGTTGCGATCGGCCGAGAGGGGAAACATGTGGCAGTGCGATTGCGGCGAGATCTCCGAAGCGCAGTTCACCCAATGCTGGCGCTGCGCGGACTACCGGAAACCGTGACGGCCGGAAATCAGCCGAATATACGCGCCGCGGTAAGTATTCCGAGCAGGAACACCCAGACCACCAGTGCACGCCAAAGCAGCCCCACGGTGCTGTCGAGGAACGTCACGTCGGCGCTTTCGCCCAGCCCGAGTTCCGGCCTTGGCTCGGCCATGCCGTCCGCTTCGCTGAGCGGCATGCCAAGCCGCACGCCCATCGCCCCCGCACCCGTCGAGAGAACTATGCCCAGATTCCTGTCGGCCCACCTGGCGGCCTGTGTACGCCAGCAGTAAACCGCGTCTTCAAAATCGCCGACGATTGCGAACGCGATCGCTGTCAGCCTCACAGCCGGCCACTCCATGGCATCGTGGACACGTGCGGCAAACACGCCGAAATCGCCCTGCCTGTGCCAGCGCCGGGACAGGAAGCCGGCAAGCCGGTAGAGAATCGCGCCGGTCGGGCCGGGCAACAGCATGAACCAGAAGAGCACCGCGAATACATGCCGGTGAGAGGCAGTGAGCGCGCCTTCGATCGCAAGCCGGATGACCTCCTCCTTGCTGCGATGCTGCGCGGACTCGCCCCGCCACTCACCAATGAGCTGGCGCGCGCGATCGAGGTCGCCACCCTTTACCGCCAGCTGGATGCCGGTAAAGGAATGGCTGAACTGGCGGAATCCGAGGGTGACGTACAGGGCCGCAATATTGAACATGAACCCGAACAGCGGGTGCATCCAGACGAGCAGGTAATACAGCGCAAGCGATCCGAGCACTAGCGGGGCTGCAGCCACGGCCCACGCGATCGTGCCGTGGCGTGACTCGCCCGCGTTGAACGCGTTCTCGAGCCAGCTGGCCCAGCCGGCAAGCACCGAATGATAGGTCGTGCGGTCGACCAGCGGACGCCACTGCTCGAGGAGCAGCGCGGCGATGATGGCAAGTACGCTCATTGATTTCTGTTACGGAAGGCCGGTTGCGAAGTGCAGCGATCGCGTCGCGAACTCGCAAGATATCACAAGCCCCGTCAGGCTCCGGCGTCCGCGCCAGCACCGCCCCCCTCGACAGCGTCAGTCGCTTTTCAAGTAGCGGTGCAGGTTGATCAGCATCCCGGCCGTGGCGCCCCAGATATACCGCTGCTGGTACGGTATCGCAAAGAAATGGCGCTCCTCACCTTCGAACTCCCGCGAATGGCGCTGATGGTTGCGCGCATCGAGCAGAAAAGCGAGCGGCACCTCGAACACTTCCGCGACCTCGTTGTCATCCGGCCGAAGCTCGAAGGGCGGCTTCACAATCCCGACGATCGGCGTGATGCGGTATCCCGTGCGCGTGTGGTAATCCGAAAGCCGCCCGAGCAGTTCGATCCTTTCCTCGGCGAGGCCGATCTCCTCCCAGGTTTCGCGCAGCGCCGTGCGCTCGGGTGAGGCGTCCACCGCCTCCGCGCGCCCCCCCGGAAAACTGATCTGCCCCGAATGGTTCTTCAGATGTGCCGTACGCTGGGTAAACAGAACCGTCGGTGCGTCGCCGTGGGCGACGATAGGTACGAGCACCGACGCGGCGTGCAGCTTGTCGGCCGCTGGCCGCGCCCCCTGATCACCGTACAGCGTCCCCCTCGCCGGCAGCGCCTGCGCGAAGCGCCGTCGCAGCCAGTCGACGTCCGGCTTTGATTCTTCCCGCGTCACGCCAGGCCCGTGGGCGCTATCTGTGCCCGGCATGCCGCCGCCCCACCTGAGACGACATACGCTGCTACGGGTTCAGGATCACCGACCCGGTCGTCTTCCTGCCTTCCAGATCACGGTGCGCCTGGGCTGCGTCGGCGAGCTTATAGCTGCCAGCGACTTCGATCTTGACCTTGCCGGACCCAACCACATCGAACAGAGATTTCGCGGTCTCGTCCAGGTCGGAGCGGGTTGCGATGTGGGTGACCAGCGTCGGTCGCGTCAGGAACAGGGAACCCTTCTGCGCGAGGATGCCGATATTCACCGGAGGCACAGCCCCCGAGGCGTTGCCGAACGACACCATCATGCCTCTTGGCTGCAGGCAATCGAGGGATACTTCCCAGGTGCTCTTGCCAACCGAGTCGTAGACTACCGGCACGCCTTTGCCCCCGGTGATCTCCTTCACGCGCTGGGTGAAATTCTCCTTTGAATAATTGATCACATGCGCACAACCCGCATTCTTCGCGAGCACCGCCTTTTCGTCTGACCCCACGGTTCCGATCACCGAGACCCCGAGCGCTTTCAGCCACTGGCTGGCAATCAGCCCCACGCCACCGGCAGCGGCATGCCAAAGCACCGTATCGCCGGATTTCACCTTGAAGGTGCGGTGAATCAGGAACTGTACCGTCATGCCTTTCAGCATCATTGATGCCGCCTGCTGGTCGCTGATGCCGGCCGGAACCTTTACCAGGCGATCGGCCGGGTACAGACGCACATCCGCATAGGACCCGACCGGACCGCCCGTGTAGGCAACGCGGTCGCCGGATGCAAGTCCCGTGACACCGGGACCCACCGCCTCCACCACGCCGGCCGCTTCCGAACCCAGTGCCGAGGGCAGCGGCATCGGATACAGCCCCGACCGGTGGTAAGTGTCGATGAAATTGACGCCGATCGCCGTCTGGCGGAGACGCACCTGCCCTTCTCCCGGTTCGCCTACCGTGACGTCCTCGAATTGAAGAACCTCCGGGCCGCCCGTCTTGTGGAACCTGATTGCCTTGGCCATTGCGTACTCCTCCGAATGATTGTTGACTGCAGTGTGTCAGTGAAAAAGCGTAAGCACGCCGGTATAGCCATACAGCCGGTCGTGCGAAATTTCTCCGTTGCAGAAGAATCCTACCAGCGGAACCTCTCCGAGCGCATCCCGGATCAGCTCCATTTCCGCCCCGCGCCGGCCGAACATGTTTTCGCCACGACCGAGGCAGGAAAAATACAGCGCCCCGCGCGCCGCCGGTACTTCACGTTTCAGCTCGGCCAGTATTCGCTCAAGATCCTCGCGCGCGCTCTGCGGGTCACGTTTGCAGAACAGAACACTGGCGCCAGGCTCGACCATGTCGCCAACCGCGATCAGCTTGTTGGCGGGATCGATCCCGGCGAGGTTTCGCACCATGTAGTCACCGGTGTCGGATCCCGCCACCGGGAAGCCGACATGCATGAACTGTGCGGCGCGGCGCAGATCTCGCGAGAGGACCTCGCCGATGTCTTCCTTGAACACATCCAGTGCCGGCCTTCCGTCGAGTGCGATCAGGATGTTGTCTTCGCTTTCCGTGACCAGATGGCGCCCGCTGAGCGGAGTGCAGCCCTGTGTGTGACGTGTTGCGACCGTCACGTCGGAAGCGAATATGACGCCCGACAATCCGCCACTCAATACTTCGTTTGCGACCTGGATCGTCTCGCCTTGCGCGCTGGCCAGCCCGCCCACGAGATACCCGCTCTCCACCCGGCC